>CANNTZ010000071.1 GCA_947522735.1 uncultured Oscillospiraceae bacterium
GCTTACATCCTCGAATACATGGAGTACACAGGCTGCACGGTCAATTTCAAGACCTACACCAACTCCATCTGGGATAGGGAGTGTAGCCACACTCCCAAAAATGCCGCGCTTCTGCGCCTCGCATTTCTGCTTGTTGGGATAATCCCAAACCCTTATTGCACAAACGGAAAGGACGGTGAACGAATGGCGATCCGAAAGCGGAACATTGTGCTGCGCGTTCCGGTGACGGCGGAGGAACGCGCCTTGATCGAGCTGAAAATGCGGCAGATGGGAACGGGCTGCTTCTCCGTGTATGCCCGCAAGATGCTCATTGACGGTTATGTAGTCAAGCTGGATTACAGCGACGTAAAGGCAATGACCGCCGAGCTGCAAAAGATCGGCAGGAATATCAATCAGATTGCCTGGCGCGTCAATGCCACGGGGACGCTGTATGCGCAGGACATAAGGACATAAAGGGGGCGCTGACAGAGATATGGCAGTCACAAAGATCCATCCTGTTAAAAGCACCTTAAAGAAGGCGCTGGACTATATCACCAACCCGGCAAAGACGGATGAAAAGCTGCTGGTGTCCTCCTTTGGCTGCTCCATTGAAACGGCGGATATTGAGTTTGAGTTTACCCGCAAGCAGGCCATGAACAAGGGAAACAATCTTGCGCACCACCTGATACAGGCCTTTTCGCCGGGAGAGGTAGACTATGAGAAAGCCCATGAGATCGGCAAGCAGCTCGCTGATGAAATCCTCGGCGGCAAATACGAGTATGTGATCGCAACCCATATCGACAAGGGGCACGTCCATAATCACATCCTGTTTTGCGCCGTGGACTTTGCCGAGCATAAGAAGTACATCTCCAACAGGAAAAGTTACGGAGAAATCCGCCGCACCAGCGACCGGCTGTGTCAGGAAAACGGGCTGTCCGTCGTCATCCCCGGCGCGGAGCGCGGCAAGCAGTACGCCGAGTGGGACGCGCAGCGAAACGGGACAAGCTACAAGGCGAAGCTGAAAGCAGCCATTGACCGGCTCATTCCGCTTTCGGAAAACCTTGACGATCTGCTGCGCCGTCTGGAAGCCGAGGGCTACGAGATCAAACGCGGGAAGTATATCTCCTTCCGCGCTCCCGGACAGGAACGCTTTACTCGCACAAAAACGCTGGGCGAAGCGTACACCGAGGAAGCCATAGCCGAACGGATCAAAGGCAAGGTCATTCTGAAAACGCCGAAGCCGGAGCGCAGCGGCATATCCCTGATGATCGACATTGAAAACTGTATCAAGGCGCAGCAATCGGCGGGCTATGAACGCTGGGCAAAGATCGAAAACTTAAAACGCGCAGCCCGGACAATGGCGTTTCTGGATCAGAACGGGATTGAGAAGTACGCAGACTTGGAGCGCAAAATCGCAGAGCTTCAGGACACCGGAGAGAAAACCACCGCCGCCCTGAAAGACGCGGAGCACCGGTTATCGGATATGGCGCTGCTTATCAAAAATATGGAAACGTACCGTGCGTTCAAGCCGCTGTATGAGGAATACAAGAAATCCCGCGACAAGGAAAAATATCTGCGTGGCCATGAGCGCGAGATCATCTTGTTTGAGGCGGCGGCAAAGGCCTTGAAAGCCGCGGGCGTCACCAGAAAGCTGCCGGATGTAGCAACGCTCAAAGCGGACTATGCCCACCTTGCGGTCGAAAAGGACAAGCTGTATTCAGACTACGGGAAGCTGAAAAAGCGGCTGCGGGAATACGATGCTGTGAAGCAGAACGTGGACAGTATTTTGTCACCGGCTCGCGGCATGGAACAGGACAAGAGCTTATAACGCGGCGGCAACGGCACATCATTTCCTGAAAAGGTAATGTGCCGTTGTCGGAAGAAGGGGTAGCATGACATAAAAAGTTAAAAAAATCTATATTGACTTTTGTACGGTCTTTCGACTATAATATCCGTATGAAAGTTGGTGATAGCTTTGAAATCAAAATTGATCGAACAACTGCTTGCGGGAAATAATGGTTTTTTGAAAACGTCCGATGTGGTCGCAGCGGGCATTTCAAAAGAATACTTTTATCAGTACGCAAAAAAGACAGGACTTGAAAAGGCGGCGCATGGTATCTATGTTTCGCCCGACGCATGGCCGGACGAAATGTATTTGGTAGGGGCGCAGTTTCCCAAAGCGGTATTCTCCCATGAAACGGCTCTGTATCTGCATGATCTCGCAGAAAAAGAGCCGATGCCGCTGACCGTTACCGTTCCGGCAAAGTATAACAATCCTTTGCTTACCCAAAAGGGCGTAAACATCGTTTACGTCAAGCCGGAATGGTATGGCATGGGGATCAGCGAGGCCGTCACTCCCGGCGGCCATACCGTCAAGGTATATGACAGGGAGCGCACGATTTGCGATATTATCCGCAGGCGTTCCGAAATGGATATTGCCGTGTTCACCTATGCGGTTCAGCAGTACACAAGGGGGCGAGACAAGGATCTTCCCAAGCTGATGGACTATGCGGTGAAGATGCACATTGAACGACAAGCCCGCGAAATTATGGAGGTATTATTGTAATGATTAAAACATCAAGACAGCTCAAAGCGTTAATTCGGAATATGTCAAGGAGCGACAGCAACAAAGCGCAGATTTTGATACGAAATTACGGTATGGAGCGTTTTTTAGAGCGTGTTTCCCTGTCAAGGTACAAGGACAATTTCATACTGAAAGGCGGTATGCTGGTTTCCTCCATTGTCGGGCTGGATCACCGTGCGACGATGGATATTGATACGACAGTACGCAATATACCTTTGAGCGTGGACGACGCCAAAGTGTTTGTCGAAGAAATCGCCGCCGTACCCGTCGAAGATAATATCCGCTTTGAGATCAAGGACGTTTCTACCATCATGGATGAAGCGGAATACGGCGGCGTCCGGCTATCCCTTGACGCCTTGCTGGAAACAATGCGGATTCCCTTGAAAATCGACATTTCCACGGGCGACACGATCACGCCCGCCGCGATCAGCTACCGTTATAAGCTGATGTTTGAGGAACGGTATATTGACCTTTGGGCGTACAATCTCGAAACGGTGCTTGCGGAAAAGATTGAAACGGTGCTGTCACGATCCACAGCCAATACGAGGCTGCGCGATTTTTACGACATACATATTTTACAAAAGGCGGGAACGCCCATAGACACGGACATTCTTGCTGCCGCACTCCGGGCCACCTGCCGCAAGCGGGAAAGCGAAAACATCCTGCCTAGGTACGCCGTCATTCTAAACGAACTGCAAGCATCCGAGGCCATGCGGGATCTATGGCAGAACTTTCAAAACAGGAACAGTTATGTTTCGGGGATCACTTGGGAGGACGTTATGGCTTCCGTCCGCTTCCTTTGTGATACCAGCATCGAACAGTAAAGGAGGCTATCATGGGTTTTCTGGCTGCGCAGGGCGCGATCCTGGCTATCTGGATCATTATAAGTGTCATCTGCACCGTTATAGGCCTGTTCTTCGGGCATATCATTCTGTTTGACAGTATTGCTCTCGGCATAGTCGCCGGGGTATGCTGCAATCACTTCCTGCCGATCCATCCGGCGCTTTGTATCGTGATCGGCATAGCGGTATTCCTGCTGCTGTTCTGGCTGCAAAATACCCGCGTCGGGTTCTGGATCATAGGGGGCTTGCTCTCATTGGCGTATGCGGCGGTATTCGGGCTGCTGGCATATTGGCTTTCCCATTATGATCCTGTTTGGGGCTGGGTCGTGTTCGGTCTGTCCTTCCTTATCATGGGCGGGCTGCACCTATACGCAAGGGAGAAGCAAACATAAAGCAGGCTTTCCCGTGGACAAATAGACGCGAAAAAAGCGGCATATATCAAGGGTTTTCAGCGCAGGAAAACGCTTCCCTGTATCATTCCCTTACCACAGGCAAAAACAGCGTTTGAACTGTCCGCAAAGTGAAAAAAGAAAAAGCACGGGACGCGGCAGCCGAAGATGGCCACCGCGCCCCGCGTTTGTGTTTTCCCTTACTCGTCGGAAAGGGTCATGTGAAATGCTGCGTCCTCAAAAGCCGTATCGCTCATGCTGCGGAGCTTTTCAAGGACCTGTTCTGAAAGCGCCTGCATATCGCCGTCCATATAGGGCAGCGCATCGGCAATCGCCGTCATCGTTCTTTTACGGTCTGCGTTGTGGTAAATGCAGATCAGGTTTTCTTCCTCAACGGTAAATTGAATGTTGCTCATGCTCGTACCTCCAATTCGTTATTCCATTTCTAACGTCTGCCGGACGCTCCGTTTGGCGTCCTGCTCCTGCTGCTTCTGCTTCGGATGGGCGGCCGCCCGCGCCTTATCCGCTTTTAGCTGGGCGCGGATCGACGGCTTTTTCCCGTCCGGCTCCCGCTGGGGCGTTCTGCCGTCCTCGGCCTTGACCGCAGCGGCAAGAGCGGTCAGGGAGATCAGTTCCCCGCGCTTCGCCTTTTCTTCCAGCTCGTCCACGGTGGGGGTGTTGTTGATCTGCCCGTCGATCATGTTGTAATTCTGTTCGGTGGACATTTCCGCGTTTTTCAAATAGTTCTCCGGCGGCGCAGCGGCGACGGCATAGGCCTGTGTGCCGTTGCCCATGATAAAGTATTTTCCGTCCTCGGACGGATGATGAACGCCATACCCAGTGGCCTCCATCTGTTCACGGCTCAAAGCCGTCACATGGAAGCTGCCCCGTGGCGTTGTGATCTGCTGCCCGGTCAGGGACGCATCGGGAGCGGGCGGCTCCACGGCGATAGGCTGGATAGAAGGGATATACCCGGCTGCGCGGTATGCGTTGGAATTAAGCTGACGCTGCCACGCGCCGACGCTGGGTGCCCAGCGGAAGCCGTTGGCTTTCAATTCCTCCCGCGTCGCCTCGTCGGGCTTGCCGTCAAAGAAGATTTGCAGGCGGTTTGCCTCCTTGTTGGCGTCCACGCGCCCGCCGTCAAATGTCCAGCCGGAATACTCCTTTTCCTCATGTCGTTTCAATTCCTCGATCCGCGCCCGTGTGCGCCGGATCTCTGCGTTGTTGTTGGAAAGCTCGTAGCTCTGAAAGGGCTTCGGCTCCAAATGCCAACTGCTTTTCATACTCTGTTACATTGATGATTGTTTCCTGCTTGCATTTGGGACAGTACAGGGGGAAGTTTTCAAGCACCGTATCGGGGCGCACTTTAATCCGGGTCTTGTTGTTGCAGATTGGGCATAGTACCCATTTTTCTTTTTCCAATGCGCCACCTCCATATCATCAAAATAGGCAGCAACCTTGCCTTAATCTAAATCTTGAATATTCATCTTGTCAATCTGGCTATTACGCCGTTGTTTGCTACGACACCCGAAATATATGGCAAGCAAAGCAACAGTTACCCTCTTTATTTTTTATCAGTAAAAAGCGTAAAAGTACTCGTTTTTTTCGTCCGGACGTGATATAATGGTCTTATCTTTATTGCAGCCGCGCGGAAGCCGCAGAGGCTCCGCCGACGCGTACTTGTAAAAAGGAGCATATCAAAATGGAGCGCATCTCCCCGGAAAAAGCCAAGCACTACGGCGCGTGCACAGTGATATCCGCATGGCTCGCGGTTTTCTGTCTGTTCGGTTACCGCTCCAGCTTCTCAGTGATGCAGAAGATGATAATCGCTGACACCGGCTGGACGACGTTGCAGGTCTCGCTTGGCTACTGCCTTATGATGACGGTCTACGCCGTCACTGCGTTTTTCAGCGGCTCACTGGTTGACAAAAGGGGCTGCCGCCCAACCTACGCCATCGGCGCGGTCACCTGCTTCCTCGGGTTTTTCCTGACCTCGCTTGTCAACGTCGCCTCCCCCGCGGGCTACTACCTTTATCTGTTTACCTACGGCGTATTCGCCGGCGTCGGCACAGGAATGCTGTGGGTGTCCTCCACGATATCCTGCCGCAAATGGTATGTCGGAAATAAATACGGCACCATGTGGGGGCTGGCGTTCATGGGCGCGCCAATGGCGCAGCTCCTGCTGACACTGATGCTCAAGCCGGTTCTCACCAATATGGGCTGGCGCACCGGCATGAAGGTGCTGGCCGCTATCATGGCGGCATTCCTGACAGCCGCAGCGCTCATCGCCAAGGGCACGCCCGACCACTACAACGCCGAACCGTTCGGCGCACAGGCGTCCTCAGGCAAAAAAACCGCCCCATCAAAGCGCTGGACCGTCGGAGAGGCGTTCCGCACCTATGCCATCTGGGGCGTTATCCTGTGCTTCCTGCTCGCAATGGCGGGCGAATTTCTCGTCTGGTCGCAGGTCGTCTCCTTCTTCCAAACCGATATGGGCATGAGCCTTAGCGCGGCCTCCAACATCTACCTGATCATCGGCGTCTCCGGCATCCTGTCCATGCCGCTTACCGGACGCTTCTCCGACGCACTTGTCAAAAAGCTCGGCAACGAGCGAAAGGCACGCAAGCTCATGCTGATCCTCGGCCCGGCGTGCGGCGCGCTCGGAACCGCGCTGCTGTTGACAAAAAACACCGCGCTTTGCGTCGTCGCGATGGTGCTGCTCGCGGTCTATTGGGGCATTGAGCCGGGAGGCTGCGCGGGCTATGCAGGCTCTGTGTTCGGCGGCGCTTCCCTCGGAAAAATATGGGGCCTGGCGACGCTCATCGTCATGGGCATAGGGCCCTCGTTCGGCACCTTCATGGGAGCGTGGTTCAACGACCACTTCGGCTCCTACATCCCGGCGCTCGTGTTCTGCCTTGGAGCCTACTGCCTGTCCGCAGTTGCGGCGGCGACGCTGCCGATGAGGATCAGGGGCGAGGAGCAGTCCTGATGGAACGGATAAACTATCAGCTTGAGACCGACCGCGTTATCGAAAGCCTTGGCGGGAGACGCGAGAGGCTGCTGCTGCACGCCTGCTGCGCGCCCTGCGCGTCATACGTGCTCGAATATCTCACGCGGTATTTTGACCTGACCGTCTTTTTCTGCAACCCCAACATCACCGCCCGGGGCGAATATCTCAAGCGGCTTGGCGAGCTTTACAAGCTGTGCGAACGCGCGCCGTTCGGCAAGGGAGTGGAGATAGTCGAGGATGACAGCTCTCCCGACGCGTTTTTCAAGGCTGTCGAGGGACTTGAGCGCGAGCCGGAGGGCGGAGCTCGCTGCGAAAAATGCTTCAGGCTTCGGCTTTTGCGCACGGCGGAATACGCAAAAGCGAACGCCTTTCCGATGTTCGCGACGACGCTGACGGTCAGCCCGCACAAGAACTCGGCGCTGATAAATGCCCTCGGCGCTGCGGAGGCCGAACGTCTCGGCGTAAAATATCTTCCGTCCGACTTCAAAAAACGCGGCGGCTATCAGCGCTCCATCGTCCTCTCGCGAGAATACGATATCTATCGCCAGCGCTATTGCGGCTGCGTTTTCTCGATGCAGCCGGAGGAGCCGGCGGTTGGCCGGTAACGCCTGATTGCAAAACCACGGCCCCCGGAGCACTTCGGAGGCCGTGGTTGCTTTTCTGTCGGGAGACGCCCTTCACAGCGTCGCGTTTTCAATGAGCCTTTGCCGTGCGGCGCGCTCTCGCCGGAGCTCCGACCCGACGTCCCGCTGCTCCGCCTCAAGCCGACAGAGCAGCTCTGCGATGCGGCTTTTCACGCCGCTCATCTCCTGCTGCGACTGCTCTATCCTGTCGCGAACGGCAAGATCCGCCAGCAGTCCGTCGAAGAAGAAATCCGCATATTTCAAAAAACCGTCGATGTCAAGCCGCAGATCCCCCTCGATATCGACGTCGCCGAGCTCTCTGCGGAACGCATAAAGCTCAGAGCGGAGACAGTCGAGCCTTTGCTGCGCACCGTCAAGGCGGTCGTGCTTGGCAAGGTCTGATATGAGCCCGCCGCCGAGGATATCCACGGTGCTCCAGCTCCGGGCGCTATCGAGGTCTTTTAAGATGTCGTTCGTGGTGTTCAGCGCCTTTTGCCCGGCGGCGACCGCCTCGTCCAGCTCGCGCCGCCGCGCCGCAGCCGTCTCGATACGCTTGTCGCTTTCGTCGAGCGTCTGCGCCTGTATGCCGCCCGCCGCCCTTATCGCCGCGGCCTTTTCCTCTATCGTCGCGTCGTAGCGCTGCCCGGCGCTCCGCACACGGTCGAGCTCCAGCTCGGCTTCGCGCCGCTTGCTCCGAAGCGCGGCCAACTCCCGCGCCACCGCCTCGTGCCCGGCGTCCGCCTCAGAAAGCGCTAATCGCGCCGCCTCCAGCCGCTCCCCTTTTTTTCCGGAGAGCGCCGCGAAAAACGCCGCCGCCGTGCGCCCCTCCAGCTTTTCGAGCGCCGCGCGCTTATCCGCCGCCGCCCTTGCAAGCTCGCTCTCCTTCAATCCAAGCATTTTCTCTTCAGCGTCCAGCTCCTGCGCACGAGCCTCGATCTCTCTGCGGCGCGACAACAGCTTTTGCAGCTCTCTCAATTTTTCGTCGTAGCGATTCATATCAGGCTCCTTTCCAGCGTCAGGCGGTTATCCCTCGCGTATCGTCATCGAATCGGCGATGGTGTCGAACAGCTTATACTCGTCCGAGCTGTCCCTGCTCAGCCCGTACATGACGAGACATACAAAGGTGTTATCCGGCATTAGCACATAGTAAAAGCAGGGATACCAGACCTCCAGCTCGTAGGCGCCGCCCATAGGATATGCCATAGTCTTGTAATAATAGACGCTGCTGCCGCCAAAGCCGGTGTACATCCGGTCGGTCAGTATCTCACAGCCGTCGTAGCCCGGGTCGGAGATGTATTCGTCGATATCCGAAGCGTGGCTGAGCTTTATCGCGTAGGAGACGTCGAGCACCTTCAGCTCCTCATATTCGCCGGTGTTGCGGAACAGGCTGACGTCTCCCTCGTAGCCGTACCAGTCGTCCGGAACGGCCAGCTCGACGGTTATGACGCCGCCGTTATCCTGCTTGAACGAGAAGCTCTTCGGGACAAAGGTGGTCCCAAGCGACGGCCTCGACTCCTCCGATGATTCGTCGGGCTCGTCCTCGGGCACTGAGCTATCCGAGGGCCCTGCGCTCTCCGGCTCCGACGAGGTCTCCTCCGGCTCGGACGAGCTTTCGCTTGTCAGGCTCGCTCCGGACTCCTGCAAAAGCGACGAGGACTGGTAAGCCGGCCCCGCGCACGCGCAGAGCCCCAGCGCCATGACCGCAGCGAGCATCAGCGCCGTGATCCTTTTTTTCAATCGTATTACCTCCCTCTCTTAAAATTTCGTTGATTATAAGGCGACGCCGCACAGCGTTCGGGTGCGGCGTCGTTCGTCGATATCGCTCAGAAATCGATCTTTGCTGCAATATAGCTCTCAAGCTCGCTGATGGGCATGCGGATCTGCTCCATGGTGTCACGGTCACGGACGGTGACGCATCCATCGTTTTCGGAGTCGAAGTCGTAGGTTATGCACAGCGGGGTGCCGATCTCGTCCTGGCGGCGGTAGCGCTTGCCTATGGAGCCGGTCTCATCATAGTCTACCATGAATTTTCTGGACAGCCCGTCGTGTATGGCGGCAGCCTTTTCGCCAAGCTTTTTGGAGAGCGGCAGCACACACGCCTTAAAGGGCGCGAGCGCCGGGTGCAGGTGCAGAACGATGCGGGTGTCGTTCTCGCCGACGGCCTCCTCGTCGTAAGCGTCCACGAGGAACGCAAGCGTCACGCGGTCGGCGCCAAGCGACGGCTCGACGACGTATGGGATATATTTTTCTCCGGTCTCCTGGTCGAAATATTCGAGGGATTTGCCGGAGGTCTTCATGTGCTGTGTCAGGTCATAATCGGTGCGGTCGGCAATGCCCCACAGCTCGCCCCAGCCGAACGGGAACAGGAACTCAAAGTCGGTGGTCGCCTTGGAATAGTGGGAGAGCTCCTCCTTCTCGTGATCCCTCAGACGAAGGTTTTCCTCATTGAGCCCGAGGCTGAGCAGCCAGTCGCGGCAGAAGCTGCGCCAGTAGCTGAACCACTCAAGGTCGGTGCCGGGCTTGCAGAAGAACTCCAGCTCCATCTGCTCGAACTCTCTGATGCGGAAGATAAAGTTGCCCGGAGTGATCTCATTGCGGAAGGACTTGCCGATCTGTCCGACGCCGAACGGAAGCTTTTTGCGGGTGGTGCGCTGGATGTTCGCAAAGTTGACGAAGATGCCCTGCGCGGTTTCCGGGCGCAGGTAAACCTCGGACGCGCTGTCCTCGGTGACGCCGAGATGGGTCTTGAACATCATGTTGAACTTGCGTATGTCGGTGAAATCGCACTTGCCGCAATCGGGGCAGGGGATGCTGTTTTCGCGGATGTACGCGGTTAGCTGCTCGTTGGTCATAGCCTCTATGTTGACTCCGGCAACGCCGTTGGCGGCAACCCATTCCTCGACAAGCTTATCGGCGCGGTGACGGGTTTTGCAGCTCTTGCAGTCTATGAGTGGGTCGTTGAAGTTAACGACGTGTCCGGACGCGACCCAGACCTGCGGATTCATCAGGATGGCGCTGTCAAGGCCGACGTTGTACTTGGATTCCTGAACGAACTTTTTCCACCATGCGCGCTTGACGTTATTTTTAAATTCCACGCCGAGAGGGCCGAAGTCCCACGCGTTCGCGAGTCCTCCGTATATTTCAGAACCGGCGTATACATAGCCGCGGGTCTTGCAGAGCGCTACGATCTTGTCCATTGTCTTTTCGGTGTTTAGCATAACCACATCATGCCTTTCTGTATCGGATGAATTTATTATTTAAAAGCGAGAAATGTATAACATTATTATTTTACCCAATCGCGCGCTATAAGTCAAGAACTACCGTCAAAATTCAGGCGCTTTTTGTCAGCAAAAAATATATTATCGGCCTATAAAATGATTTTATCGGGGTTTTGCTTGTGAAGCGCGTCCGCGATATGGTATAATTAAAGAGTTAAACCGCCCCGCCGCCCTTGCGCGGCGTAGAACAATCCACCACAAAGGAGGGCTCAATATGGATGAACTGCGCATCAGGGATGCGATAATGCGCGGCGAAACTGCGCTCGGCATCGAGCTTGGCTCCACGCGCATCAAGGCGACGTTGATCGAGCTTGAGAGTCTTGCGCCCGTCGCCTCCGGCGGCTACCTTTGGGAGAACCGCCTTGAGAACGGTGTCTGGACCTACCATCTTGACGACGTCTGGACCGGACTGCGCGGCTGCTATGCGGAGCTTGCGCGCGATGTGCGGGAGCGCTACGGCGTCGCACTCGAAACCTCCGGCGCGCTCGGCGTCTCCGCGATGATGCACGGCTACCTCGTGTTCGACAGGGACGCAAACCAGCTTGCGCCCTTTCGCACCTGGCGCAACTCCATCACCGGCACGGCGGCGGCGCAGCTGTCGGAGCTGTTCGGCTGCAACGTCCCGCAGCGCTGGTCGATAGCGCACCTCTATCACGCGATGCTCAACGGAGAGGAGCATCTGCCAAGGATAGCGCTTATGACGTCGCTTGCGGGCTACGTCCATCTTGGGCTGACCGGTGAAAACAAGCTCGGCTTCAACGACGCCTCCGGGCTGTTTCCGTTCGGCGACGACGGCGGCTACGACAGGCGGATGACCGCGCTGTTCGACGAAAAGCTTGCCGAAGCGGGACTGCCCTTCCGGCTTGGCGATATCCTGCCGCAGCCAGCCCCTGCGGGCGAGACCGCCGGATATCTAACAGAGGAGGGCGCACGTCTGCTCGACCCGACGGGAACTCTGCGCGCCGGGATACCCTTCTGCCCGCCAGAGGGCGACGCCGGAACGGGAATGATAGCCACCAACAGCATCCGCCCGAACAGCGGCAACGTCTCCGCCGGAACGTCGGTGTTTTTGCAGGCGGTGCTTGAGCGGAGCCTTGCGAAGCCCCATCCGGAGATCGACGTCATAATGACACCGGACGGCAACCGCGTCGCGATGGTTCACGGCGCAAACTGCACCTGCGAGCTGGACGCGTGGGTCAAGCTCGTCCGCGAGGCGCTCGCGGCTTTCGGCTTGGAGCCGAAAATGTCGGAGATATACGACGTGCTCTACCTCAAGGCGTTCGAGGGCGACGCCGACTGCGGCGGGATCTATGCCTACAACTACCTTTCCGGCGAGCACATCACCAAGATACCGGAGGGCCGTCCGCTGCTGGTGCGCACGCCTGAGAGCCGCTTTGGGCTTGCAAACCTCATGCGCTCGCAGCTCTTTTCCTCCGTTGCGACGATACGTCTGGGGCTGGATATTCTTGAGAGCGAGGGCGTTAAGCTGCAAAGCGTTACCGGGCATGGCGGACTGTTCAAGGGCGTTAACGCCGGACAAAGGGTCATGGCGGCGGCGCTGAGAACGCCTGTCAAGCTGATGACTACCTCCGGCGAGGGCGGCTCGTGGGGCATTGCGCTGCTCGCTGCGTATATGCTGCGCAAAAACGGCGCGACGCTTGCCGATTTTCTCGACAACGAGGTGTTTTCTCGCTGCGAGAGTGTCGCCTTAGAGCCGGACGAGCGCGACGCCGCGGGCTATGCCGAATACATGCGCGGCTACATCGCCGGACTCGATATCGAGCGCGCGGCGGCGAGGGCGCTGAGATAAACACACTTTAAAATACGGAGGCAACTCATGCTTGAACAGCTCAAAAGGGCCGTTTGCGAGGCAAATCTGATGCTGCCCGCTCACGGACTTGTGACATTTACCTGGGGCAACGTGTCGGCGCTCGACCGCGAGAGCGGACTCGTCGTCATCAAGCCGTCAGGCGTGGCTTACGACAAGCTCACGCCGGACGATATGACAGTCGTCGCGCCGGACGGCGAGCGGATAGAGGGTCGATACTCGCCGTCGTCGGATACGCCGACCCATCTCGAGCTCTATCGCAGATTCCCGGGGCTCGGCGGCATCGTCCACACCCACTCGCGCTGGGCCACCGTCCGCGCGCAGTCCGGTATGCCGCTGCC
>CANNTZ010000072.1 GCA_947522735.1 uncultured Oscillospiraceae bacterium
GAGGTAGTAATCGGCGATACAGTCCACAGCGCCAAAGGTGAGGATGACGCTCTCGCCGTTTTGCGGCACCTCGGCCGTGAAGCTGCGCTCGTACCACCACTCGTACAGCTCGTATTTTTCCGCCTCAAGAATGTTCATCCCCTTGAAGAGGTCGGCCGGGAGTATCCCCGCTGCCGAGAGATCCAGCTCGACATTGCCGGGCACGCTGCACTTCACGCACGGTATATCCATCTGTCCAAGGCGCTTCGGCTCGTCCACCGTCACGGACGAATCCGGAAAATAATACAGCCTCCAGCAGCCGTTGAGATCAACCTTCATTTCCACACTTCCTTTCGTTTTATGTCTACATTATAGCATCCTGCGCCGGGGATTTGCGCAATATTTTTGGAATAAGCTGCAATATATCAGGATTTGCGCTTGAAGCGGCGGCGTAGATGTGATAATATTGAAAAAAGGAGGCGGAAAAATGAAGAGACAGGGCAGGATAATGACCTATCTCACCGACACGATGTACGACCCGGAGGTCGGGTTCGCCGTGTCGGAGCGCTTCTATGCGCACGGCGACTTCTGTCCGCAGCACAGGCACAACTATTTCGAGCTGGAGCTGATAACGGACGGCGGCGGCGAAAACGTCATCAACGGCAGGAGCTACGAGATTTCGCGCGGCTCCGCATATCTGATACGTCCGTCGGATTTTCACGCGGTAAGGCTTGACTGCGGCTCGGCGCTGATAAACCTCAGCTTTTCGGAGGCGGCGCTCGGCGGCGACCTGCTCGACCGGCTGACGCTCTCCGGCGGCGACCTGCTTTCGGCGGAGCGCTCCGATTTTTTTGAGCATATCCTGCGCGCGATGCTCGACGAATTTTCACGCCCGTCTCCCGACCGGCGCCTGCTGCGCGAGCTGCTTGAAGCGCTGCTGCTGCGCCTGCTGCGGCTCTGCGGGGCCTTGGGCGAGCGTGGCGCAAGGCCGTCGTTCGAGGCGGCGCTCGGCTATCTACAGCTTCACTTTCAGGATAACCCCAGCCTTTCCGACACCGCGCGCGCCGCGCACTACAACCCCAGCCACTTCAGCAGCATCTTCCACAGCCGCATGCGCGTGACCTATTCCGACTATCTCAACGCGCTGCGCGTCAACTGCGCCAAGCGGCTGCTGCTGACCACCGATCTGCGCGTCTCGGAGGTGGGCGTTCAGAGCGGCTTTGGCTCACAGACGAATTTTCAGCGCGTTTTCCGCGAAATGGCCGGCGTGACGCCGCTTAAATTCCGCAGCTCCGGGCGCCCCCGATGACACGGAATATTTCCCTCCGCTTTGGACAGGATAATTTTGAACGGAGGAATGGCTATGGATAAAAAGAAAAAGCTCCCCGGCAAAAATCCGACGCTGACGGCGCTCGACGCGATCCGTCTCGATGCGCCGCGCACCGATCCGCAGGGCAGCTACACCGGACGTCCCGAGGCTCCGGCCTCGCCACCGGTGCAGGACGCGGACGACCTTTGAGCCGGACAAAGCAAAAAAAGACCTGTCCGGCTCGTCGGACAGGTCTTTTCGCGTTCTGCTCGCGGTTTTTTTACAGAAAATACGCGCCGTCTTTGCGCAGGAGAGCGCGCAGCTCGTCCGTATCGACCGCGTTTGTCCCCGTGCCGCGACGCACCGCCAGCGCCGCCGCCGTGCCCGCCGCCTCTCCGATCGTCAGGCAGTTCGGCATGACGCGCAGACTTCCCTGCACCGTCCTGTCGCAGGAGACGCTGCGGCCTGCGACCAGCAGATTTTCCATCCCCTTAGGAACAAGGCACCGATACGGTATCCCGTGGCTTTCGCCCGGGCCGTAGCTCTCTCCAAGTCCGTCTGTGACCTCATCCACTCCGCTGCCGCCCGGCTTTGACGAGTGGATATCGATGAAATAGCAGTTGCGCGCAATCTCATCCGGGAAGCTGCGGCGCTCAAAGTAGTCTTTGGCCGTCAGCGTGTATTCGCCCACGATGCGCCGCGATTCGCGCACCCCCAGCATCGGTGCGGTTGTCACAAGATAGCTCTCGCCGAACGCCTCCGGCTCCACCTCCGCCAGCGCGTCGCGAAACTGCTTTGCAAGCCTTCTCCCCTCAATCATGCTGCGCGTCACCTGCCGCGGGTCGGTGCTGTCCGATTCCCACAAATGTCCCGCGTTAAAGCAGAGCGTCCCCGGCGCCAGCCTGTCGATGAGAAAATGACCGTCGCTGATAAGCGGCCATTTGCCGAGCGCGCGTATCTTATGTATCGGCGAGCGCTTGTCTCCGCCGTACATAGTCAGCTTGTCCAGCGCCGCCGGATTGATGCCGGTTATGATGAAGCACAGCGTCGCCGCCTGAAGCTCGCCGTTTTCGCCACCCTTTTCAAACGGCAGCCCGGCAAAGCAGCACAGATCCGCATCGCCGGTGCAGTCGATGTAGCAGTCCGCCTCGTACTCGGTCAGGCCGTCCTTGCCGGCGGCGACAATCCCCGTCAACCTGCCGCCCTCGCGCTTCACCGCGCAGACGGTCGTGCGGAAAAGCACGTCCGCTCCGGAGCGTGTGACAAGCTCGTCGTATATCCGCTTATTGTCCTCCGGCGAGGCCGTCACCCAGCCTATGCCGTCCTCCGGCGTATCGTAGGCCGCGCGGTTGCTCGCGCGCCGAACCTCGTCCGCGATGCCGCAGGAGATTGCCCTTTCGCCGTCGCCGAACGGCGCAAAGCAGGAAACCAGCGCCGAGGTCTGCATCCCGCCGAGCACGCTTTCCGCCTCCAGCAGCAGCGTCCTCGCGCCGTGCCTTGCGGCCGCAGCCGCAGCCGCGCAGCCCGCCGGACCTCCTCCGGCAACCACGACCTCATACCGCACCGCGCTCTTTTTTACCGGTATATCCATCTAAAGCACTCCTTCGCTCATATGCTGATTTGCAATTATAAATATAGCATCCGCAAAGCAAAAAGGCAATCGCAAAACCAAAACAGGTAAAAATCAAGCACAGAATCTTGTTATTCCGAACATCGTCGCTCAGAACGGGCCGACGTCGGATTGCAGCTCCTCGACGAACCTTGGCTTCGGCAGACTCCAGTGGAACCGCGCGGAGCACAGCCGCAGCACGAAGATTACCGCAAAGCCGGAGATCATGCTGATGTTCGGGGAGGTGAGCCGCCACAGCGCCACACAGACCACCGCGCCCGCCAGCGCCGCGCAGGCATAGACGTGCTTGACGAATATATACGGCCGGTCGCCCGCAAAGATATCGCGCAGCACGCCGCCTCCGACTCCCGTCACAACGGCGACAAATATCACCAGAAACGCGCTTTCGCCGTAGCCCTCCTCAATAGCGACCTTCGCGCCGTAAACCGTGAAGATGCCAAGCCCCGCCGAGTCGGATATCAGCAGCAGCCGTTCGTAGGCGCGGGGACGCCGGCTTATGCTGCGGCGCACGAAGGGGAAGAAGAGAATTATCGACACCGCCGCGGCGATGAGCACATATTTGGGGTCGATGAAGGTTGTGGGCGGCGTTATCCCAAGGATGATGTCGCGCGTCACGCCGCCTCCGACTGCCGTGGTTAGCCCGAGCATACATATCCCGAAGATATCCATATTCTTTTTCAGCGCGGTCATCGCGCCGGAAAGCGCAAAGGAAACGGTTCCGATGATTTCAAAGCACAGCATGAAGATGTACATTTCAATTTCCTCCAAACGGCAAAACAAAAAGAGTATGCCAAAATCAGCATACTCTGTCTTTTTACCTGAAAGATACTCCCGCGCGTGACGCGGGATTGCTTCGTCGGTGCAGCGTCTCTCCAGAGCGCGGTCCGAGCCCGGTCCTTTTACCTGAGAGTTTCGCCCCTTCGGCGCCCCGTTTCGCGGAGTCTCTCCCGGGATCATCTATCCGCGAGAATATTATAACGAATACCGCCTGCGCTGTCAAGAGCTATTTTTTCGTGTCCGGCTTTTTTGCTTCGGCGTCGTCCTTCTCGCCGTATCTCAGGTTGTAATTTTTTATCGCCTGCGTGATTATGCGCACCGCCTCCTTCTGTCCCATGACCTCGTTGACCGCTGTGGTTTTGCCCTCGAGCTGCTTATAGACCGAGAAGAAGTGTCTCATCTCCTCAAAGATGTGGCTTGGCAGCGCCTCGATGCCGCGGTAGGCATTGTAGTTGGGATCCTCAAAGGGGATGGCGATGATCTTCTCGTCGTTTTTGCCGTTGTCCAGCATCGTTATCACGCCGATGGGATAGCATGGCACCAGCACCAGCGGGTCGATTGGCTCGTTGCAGAGCACAAGCACGTCGAGCGGATCTCCGTCGTCGGCGAGAGTGCGTGGGATAAAGCCATAGTTGGCGGGATAATGGGTGGAGGTGTAGAGTATACGGTCAAGAATAAGACAGCCTGTCTCCTTGTCGAGCTCGTACTTCTTCTTGCTTCCTCGTTCAATCTCGATTACCGAGAGAAAGCTCACGGGTGTGATACGGTCGGGGCGCACGTCGTGCCAGATATTCATTTTTGCAGGTCTCCTTCCGGAATTTGAGTTGTTGCGGACAGCAGCAATGCCGAATCCGGTATAGCGCATTAACATTTTTGATATCCGCCCTTTATCCGAAAGAGCCGGGCGAGAATTTCTCTCGCTCGGCTCAGCAGTTTTATTTTTGGAATCCCGCAGGCGTCTCGGTGCGCTGGGGAGATACGACAAACTTTGCAGGGCGCAGGGGGTTCGGATTGTAATAGACCGCGGCGGGCGTCGGGGTCTCGTTTTTGTCCAGCAGCTTCGCGCAGATGATGAAGCGGTGGGTACCGTAGGAGGCGGCCTGGGTGAAGCGGTTGGAGCAGGTGGAGAGGATGAGGATGTGGTCGTCGGTGGTGACGTCCACGTCGAAGATGTGCTCGCTGCGCTTGCGCACGCCGTCGATTATCGACTGGCGGCTGATGCCGTAGCTCTCGGGGTTAGGATAGATGTATTGCAGGGTGTTCTCGACGCTCGAGGCCGCAAACACCTGCCACACCATCTCCTCGCCGTCGACGGAAAAGTATATGAACTGGTGATCCTGCGCAAACTCAAGGTTCTCGTAAGAGGGGAGCTGGCCAAACATTGTGTCAAGGTCGCGTCCGATATGGGTATCCTCATACCAGAGGGAATTGATGAAGTTGTGCCCGTAGAGCAGGGTGTTCCACGAGAGCCCGTCGCGTCCGCCGCCGAATTTGCACTCGTAGTCGGCGAATATCGCGAGATCCGGCAGCATCTTGCCGCTCTTGTCCACAAGCTGCGCGAGATATTCGTTCTCGGTCTTGCCCTTGTAGTTGCGGTAGACGGTGTCGTAGGACTGTAAATTGTTCTCCTTCAGGTCGCGGTAGAGATAATATTCGTTGTTTGATTTGTTCTGCACAACCGGATAGTTGACATTGGTGCCGGGTATGGAGAGCCAGCCGACAACGTTCTTATACTCGGAGGACGCCTTGGCTATCTCGTCCACGCCGCTCTTGTACTCCGCATTGAGATAACTGCCGTAGTTGGCTACGGTCTGGTTCTCGTGGGAGACGGGATTACCGCTTCCGAGAGCCTTAAGGTGTTCGTAGGACGGCGTATCAGCAAGCGCGGTCACGGTTCCGGGAACAAGGCTGGCGCCGAGCATGAACACGGCGGCAAGCGCAAGGCATATCGCTTTTTTCAGGATTTTCTTCTGAGCCATGATAAACTCCCCTCAAATATTCTTATTTATTCTGTGCATACGCGCCGCGTATGCATTATAGACTATTTTATTATACCACCATGAAGGAAAAAAGGAAACGGTTTGCCGCAAAATTTCAAAATATTTTACTCTTTCGTCCCTCGGCGGCGTTTTTTCCACAGGATATATCCGCCCGCAGCCGCTCCCGCCGGTATCAATGCAAGCAGCCATAGCGCTCCGCCGCCCCTGTCCGCTGTCTCCGTTCCGACTGACGCAGGCTCCGCGTCCGGCTCGCCTCCGGCGGCGTTGATGTCAAATTCCGCGGTTATCGTGTGGTTTGCCGCGATGTTTTCAAAAGTATAGCTGGTTATCGCGCCGAGCTCCCTGCCGTCAACGCAGACGCTCTTAACGCTCCAGCCGGTCTCCGGAATTATCGAGAGCGTCAGGCTCTCGCCGCCGGACACCGATATGTCGCCCTCAAACTCAATCGAGCCTCCCTCTCCGGAGGAGGAGGTTATCGTGTAGCGCCCTCCCTGGCTGACGGGCTTGCCCGGCTCGGTTCGGACGAAGCTTGCCTCGATGGTGTGCGGCGCGTCCACCTGCTCAAAGGTATAGGTGCGCACCGCGCCGATATCCTCGCCGTCAACCGTGACGCGCTCTATCGCATAGCCGTCGTCCGGGTTTATCTCGTAGCTTGCGTCGCGCCCGGCGACAATCTCGGTAAAGCCGTCCGGCGTGATGCTGCCGCCCGCGCCCGCCTGTGAGACGACGGTGACGGTGCGCTCCCCCGCGCCGGTGAATATCGCCTCGACGGTGTGCCCGCAGACGAGGCCGTGGAAAGTGTAGCGCGAAGCCGCACCGATGCTCACGCCGTCCACCAGCACCGCGCTTATGACGCAGCCCTCGTCCGGGACGAAATTGAAGGTAACGCTCTCGCCGCGACCGGCGACGACGCTGCCGGAGGGCGAGACGCTGCCACCTGCGCTTGCAGTGGCTCTCAACACGAAATCTCCGGCGAAAACGGGATATCCCGTGCGTCCGCTGTCAAGCTTCCACGCCGAAAGCTCGCCGTCAAGCTTCGCCGCGCGTGCGTTCAGCCCGTCGCACAGCGCCGCGATATCGTCCTCCAGTGTGGCCGAAAAGCAGTCCTCCACCCTGCCCTCGCCGCCGGCCAGCTCCGTGCTTCCGGCGGCATAGCAATTGACAAGCTCGCCCGCCGACGACGCCGCGACGCCGAACTCTGCGACGCCAAGGCTATAGCAGTTGACGATGACCGCACTCTGTCCGGCGTTTCCCGCAATTCCGCCAGCCAGCGCTCGCCGTCCGTCCGCCGCTACGTCTCCCGCGTTGGAGCAGTTGGTCATGTATCCGTCGGTCTGCCCTGCAACGCCGCCCGCGTTCGCGGCGTTTGCGCCCTCTGCCGTGACGCTGCGCGCATTGGAGCAGCGGTCGAGACGACCCGTCTGAACGTGCCCTGCTACGCCCCCGGCGGTGCTCTCTGTTGCCTGTGCGTATATTACCGGTTTACTTATACAGCCCGTAATATTCCCCGAATAGTTGTCTCCCACAATGCCGCCCGCGAGCGCCAGATTTTCGGCGTTCACCGTCACCTGTCCGTCGGAGCGGCAATTCTCGATGCCTCCGCCGCTGGAATAACCTGCGACCCCGCCCGCCTTGCAGGTCTTTGCACCGTTTTTACCCGTGATGACCGCCGCGTAGCTTGAGCAGGCCGATATCTTGCCGCCAAGCCCGCCCGCGATGCCCCCGGCGTAGCAGGAGCCGAGGGCGCTTATGTCGATGGTGCCGCGATAGAAGCAGCCGGAGACGCGCCCGGAGCATATCCCGGCGACACCTCCTGCAAAGCACTGGTTAAGCGCGCCCGAGGCAAAGATGTTCCCCTCGACCGAAAGGCGGCTGACGACGCCGTAGCTCTCGACGCTGCCGAACAGCCCGGCGTATTCCGCGTCGTAGACATACATATTATATACGCGGTGACCGTTTCCGTCGAACATGCCCTCGAAAGGCGCATCCGCTTTTCCGATTGGCGTCCATGGGATGCGATCAAGATCGATGTCAGCGTCAAGCCTGAAATAGACGCCGCGAAAGCTTTTCCCCTCGTTGGTCAGCCGGGCGAGCGCCGCAAGCCTGTCGGCAGAGTCGATGATTATGGGGTCTGCCGCGCTGCGTCCGGCGCCGGAGGAGACGTCCAGTCCGCCAGCACCGCCGTTCCAGACGCTGACCGTCGCGGAGCCGTCCTCCTCATCCGCGAGCGCCGTGAGCGCAAAAAAGCCGAACGTCAGTATCAGCGCCAGCATCAGCGCCGCCGCCCGTGGAATGCTCAGTTTTCGCGTCATACGCGTCGCCGCCTCTCTTTTGCAAGGTTCTGCGTTTATTTGCCCGAGACCATGAGTCCCTTTATCAACAGGCTCGGCGAGCCGATGCAGCCGCCGGAGGGGATACCGAACCGGAGGTCGGAGCCGAGCTCCTCGAGCTCCCGCATGAGCGTCAGGAAGGAACCCGCGACGGTGATGCGCTCGACCGGACGAACCGGCCTGCCGCTTTCGACAAGATATCCTCTGGCTATCAGCGAAAAATCTCCCGTGACGGCATTTGCCCCCGAGTGCAGTCCCGAAACCTCTGTGACGACAAGGCCGTCGCCGAGCTGCTCCACAAGCTCGTCAAAGCTCTTTTTGCCGGGAACGATATAGAGGTTCGAGGGCGCGACGTCCACAGGAGACGCGGCTGACGCCCGTCCGGCGTTGGAGGTGGAGCGCACGCCCGCCTTTTTGGCGGTTTTAAGGTTGTGCAACAGCGATTTGAGCCGCCCGTTTTCCACGACGACCGTCTTTTCCGAGGGCGTTCCCTCATCGTCGAACGCGCGCGGGAACTCGTGGTACAGCGGGTCGTCAACGACGGTCAGCTTTTCGGCGGCAATTAGCTCGCCCAGCCTGTTTCCGACCGGAGACAGTCCCTTCTGCGCCTTTTCGGCGGAGAAGATGGAGGCAAAGGTGTCGAGCAGATCGCCCGCGGCATCGTGCCGGAAAAGGATGCGGTAGCTCCCCGCCTCAACCGGCTGCGCGCCAAACTGCGCCGCGCCCTCACGAACCGCCTCGGCGGCGCAGGAGGCGGTGTCGGCGCAGTCCGCGCCAAAGCGGAACGCAAAGCCGCTGTGCAGCTCGCCGTTATCCTCCATCACCGGCGAGACGTAGCAATAGCAGCCCTTTTCGCTGCTTTGCGCCTCCAGCCCGAGGGTGTTGCATATTCTCACGGTGGTGCTGTAGCTGCTGAAAAGATCGGTGGAAACGCGCTTGACGCGGGGATCCGCCTCCATGCAGCGGCGCTCCAGCTCCCTTGCAAGCGCTATCTTGCCGCGCTCGTCCAGCTCCGCGACCGGGTTCTCCGGCCTTTTTATCTCCGGATACTCGCAGCGCGTCTGCATCGGGTGGTCGTCGCTGCTCTCGATCACGCGGGCGTTGTCGGCCGCCCTTGCCGCCAGCGCTTCCGGCTCGTCAAGCAGCTCCGTATAGGCGTAGCCGTCGCGTCCGCCGAGCTTTACTCGCAGCCCGAAGCCGCCGCTGCGGCTGACCGAGTAGCTGTCCACCTCCTGCTCGAGTATCCGCACGGTGAATCGCTCGCTCTCGACAAAAAACGCCTCTGCCGCCTCGCAGCCTCCGTCCAGAGCCGCCGCAAAGGCCTTATCCTTAAACTCGTCAAAATTCATAGCCATCAAAGCGCGCCCCCTTTTCCGCCTATCGTTATCCCTCCGACGCGTATGCGCGGCTGGCCGACGTTTGTCGGGACGCTGCCGGAAAGCGAGCCGCACATCCCCTGCGCCATCCACATTTTTCCTGCGACGCGGTCGATGCGCAGCAGTATTTCGGAGCCCTTGCCGACGAGCGTTGCGCCGCGAACCGGCGTTAAAATATTTCCGCCACGTATCCAATAGCCCTCCGCGACGGCGAAGTTGAACTCGCCGGTCAGAGGATTGACCGAGCCGCCGCCCATCTTTTTGGCGAAGAGGCCCTCGGCGGTGGAGCGTATCATCTCCTCGGGATCGTCGCTGCCTGGGAGGATAAAAGTGTTGGTCATGCGGGAGGTCGGCGCGTAGCTGTAGCCCTGACGGCGGCTGCTTCCGGTCGGCTCCATTCCCATGCGGCGCCCGCCGAGACGGTCGATGAGATAGCCCCTGAGCACGCCGTTTTCTATAAGCAGGTTGCGGCGTGAGGGCGTTCCCTCATCGTCGCAGCCGATGTGTCCCCATTCGCCTGCAAGCGTGCCGTCGTCCACGGCTGAGACACAGTCCGCGGCTATCCTCTGTCCGAGCTTGCCGCAAAATTCCGAGTTTCCCTTGGAGACGGCGGTCGCCTCCAGCGAATGTCCGCACGCCTCGTGGAAGATGACGCCGCCAAAGCCGCCGTCAATGACGACCGGCAGGTTTCCGGCGGGACACTCCGGCGCGTGCAGCATAGTGACGGCGGTTCTCGCCGCCTCGCGGCCCCAGTATTCCGGGTCGATAAGCTCGCGGAACGCCTCAAAGCCCATCGAATAGCCGGGTCCCTCGAAGCCGGTCTGCGCGCCGCCCTCTCCCGTCGCCACTGCCTGAACGGCAAGCCGGATCCTCGGACGGCGATCCTCCGCCCAAACGCCCTCGCTGTTGCACACCGTCACCCGCTGATCGACCTCGAGGAGCCTCACCGTGGCCTGTGTAATCTCGCTTGAGCATTCGCGCATTCCGGCGTTTGCACGCTTCATCACCTCAATGCGCCGTCCGTTTCCGATGGAGGCCATCGGCTGCTCCGGCGCGCCGCCGTAGCTCCTGACCTCAAACGGCGCAGCCGAACCCGCCGCGCAGCCCTCTATAGCCGCAGCGGCGGCCCTTGCCGTCGCCAGAAGCGCACGCTCCGAGGTATCGGCGGTATAGGCGTAGGCGCTTTTAGTGCCACTGAACACACGCACTCCCGCGCCGTGCTTCCGCGCGCTTGCCGCATCCGTAACGGCCCCGTCCAAAAGCTCGAGGCTGTTGCTCTCGGTGTCCTCGATATAAAGCTCAGAGAAATCCCCGCCGCTGCACAGCGCTGCCTCCAGCACTGCTGCGGCTGTCGTTTTTGATATCAAGCTGCCGTCCTCCCGTACAATTATTCCCACTTGGGTTCGTTGTTGAGCTCCTTTTTGTCCTCGGCCGCCGCTTTTGCGGAGGCGCTCCCTGCCGTCTTTTTCGACGTCTTTTTGGCAGCGGTTTTCCTGCCGCCGTCAAGCTTTTTGGAATAGGAGACGCCGGTGCCGGGGATAGAACCGCTGACTCTCGCCCCGCTTCCGCCGAGCGTCACCCTTGCGCCCTTTTTTCCGAGAGTCACGCTTGGTCCGGACTTGTTGATGTTGATCTTAACTCCCGGCAGTACGGTTATGCTGCCCTTACCGAATTTCGCGCCCATACAAAGCTCCTTCCGTTATATTGTTATAGTGTGCGTGCGGCCGAAATTTACTGCGCTCCCGCGGCGCAGACGGTTTCTCACGCTCTGTGGTCGTAATCGAAGCCGCAGTGCGCCAAAAATTCCCGCGCCATCAGCGTCGCGCCCATCTGATTGGGATGCACCCTGTCCCATGCGATGCTGGTCGAGTGACGTATGCGGCAGAAATCCGCATAAAGCTTCTGGAAATCCACAAAGTCGCAGCCATGCTTCTCCGCCAGTGCGCGGCAGATCTCGACGTATTCGTCCATTCTCCTGCGCATCAGATCCTCGCGGTTCGGCTCCATGTAATACGGCGAGCAGATGAATATGCTCTTGACCCTGCCCTTCACGGCAAGAATCATCTTTTCAAGGTTTTGCTCGTACTCCTCCGGCATGACCGCCAATTCCGGAATCGCCGGGCAATCGAATTGACGCCAGACGTCGTTTATTCCTATGCAGATCGAGACGTAATCCGGGTTCAGCGAAACAACGTCGCGGTCAAAGCGTCCGAGCAGGTCGCGGCTTGTGTTGCCGCTGATTCCGGCGTTGGTGATCCTTATCTTCAGCTCCGGATACCACGCGACCAGCATGTTCTCAATGATGCGGACATAGCTTCTCCCGAGGCTTTCAAAAAGCCCTTCTCCAACCGGATTCGCGCTGTCCATATCCGTCACCGAGTCTCCTGCAAAAACGATGCGATCCATGTTTTCAAAAATCATGTTCCATTCCTCCGCAACCATGTATTTTCTTTGATTATATCATGGATATCGTGCCTTGTAAACCTGTGCCCGCCGGTAATCCGCCGTTTATTATGGTCTGCTTTCATTATATCATACGCATATCATCGTGTAAACCGATTTTTAAAGCGGCCACACGCCTCTCCCTCTTTTGCCCTCACATATATCAACGCCGGACGGCCTGTCCCTCGCATCCTCCGGCGCTCTTCGGCGATTTCCGTATAATGATGACTGCCGTCAAATGCGGCTCAATTCTTTCGGCGCACAAAACCAGGCCGGTGACTTTCTTCATTGGCTCCCGGCCCGGCCTTGCGCCAATAATTTTTTTGAGAGGATATAACAGGTCTGCAAATGCAGCTTCTTGCAGAAATTCGTTTTGCCGCGCTCAAGTCCGCCCTTTTCATGAGAAAAATTTTCGAATTAGCTTCCGATGAGCGACGCTCCGGACATTCGCCTTGCAGACATATTTTTCACATTTTGTGTCCCGTCAAGCTTATTCCTTCAGCGGGCACAGCACTTCTCCCACACATCTTTTTCATCGTTCGCGGACGTTGTCGGATTTGAACTATCACAGACACAAAGTAAAAGAGCATTCGCGAAAACGAATGCTCTTTTGGCTCCCCCTGTCTGGCTCGAACAGACGACCCTGCGGTTAACAGCCGCATGCTCTACCGACTGAGCTAAGGAG
>CANNTZ010000073.1 GCA_947522735.1 uncultured Oscillospiraceae bacterium
TTGAGCCTGATCCTGATTTTTTCCTTGACTGCCACTAAAATCGCCTCCTGTAATTTTTTCGGCGCTCTAAGAATCCTAACACTGTGCCGTGTGTTCCTACGTTCCACATTAAAAATCGGAAATTCCTCTGTACGCCGGTAATATCGCCGTGACAGAGTTATCTCCGGAAGCAAGCTGACATTCCTCACCCATCGTCCTTCTGCGGTCAAGCCATAGCTATCCCGTCTGAAGGCTTTGGACAGAACGTGTCGGTATTCTTGTCGCCCGGTTTTAAATCGGACATACTCGGCGGAAATTCCCTGCCATACCGGCAGCAACCTCCCGCTTCATCGCATATCGTGCAGTCACGCAACTATTATTTTACAACACCGCATTATACATTGCAAGCTTTTTTCGCGCCGCCCGGAAAATTCTCCGTTTTAGATAAATTTCTTTTGCTATGCAGGATTTTTATGTTGCTATATGTGTTTATTCTGGCGATTATTTTCATCGCTTCCCTATTATACCACGTTTTCCGCATGGGTTAAACCTGTTTTTGCTGTTTTTCTTAATTCCGGGCTTCCTTTTTTGCCTGACGGCGAGGTGCGGTCGCCTTTTGTCGTTGGCCCGCGCACATAAAAGCAACGGCATGCCGGGCGGGAGATTGGGCGGCACGGCTCCGGCCCCGACCGCTCCTCCGGGCGCCGCACGGCGTCACAGGGTTATATGGTAGTAGTCCGAAAGGAGCGCCAGCGCCTCCTCGCGACGAGGGACAGAGGTGGCCGCGCCGGGGCGCGTAACCGATATCGAAGAGACGCAGTTGGCAAATTTCAGCGCCGTCGCAATCTCCATCCCCTCGGCGCAGCCGACGCAGAACGCGCCGTTGAATGCGTCGCCCGCGCCGGTGGTGTCGATTGCCCTCAGATCCGTTGTGGGGACGAGCAGCTCGCCCTGCGCGCCGCTGTAAAACACACCGCGCTTGCCGAGCGTGATGATAACGTTGCGCACGCCAAGCTCCATGAACCGCCTGGCCGCGCGGCGCGCACCGTCTACGTCCTCGACCGCCTCGCCGGTGTAATACTCCGCCTCGGTCTCGTTCGGGGTCACAAAATCCACATCCTTAAAAAAGCCGTCCGGGAGCGGCGCATACGGCGCGGGATTCAGCACGACCGGCTTGCCGTATTTTTTGGCCAGACGCTTGCCCTCAGCCACCGAGTCAAGGCTCGTTTCAAGCTGGGTCAGAAAGATATCGCACGCCGCAAACTCCGGCTCCGCCGCGGCTACGTCCCGTGCGGACAGCTCCGCGTTGGCACCCTGCGCCACAATTATATGATTGTTGCCGGTCTCGGCGCTGACCTCGATCATCGCGCAGCCGGTGGACGCCGTTTCGCTCACGCCGATGTGAGCGGTCGATATGCCTTCGCTGCGGTAAAACTCAAGCAGTCCGCCGCCCAGCGCGTCGTTGCCGACGCGCGACACGAACGTCACCAGCCCGCCGGAGCGGTGCGCCGCTATCGCCTGATTGCCGCCCTTGCCGCCGCAGCCAAATCCGACCCGCCCGCCGGTGATCGTCTCCCCCGGAACCGGAAAACGCGGCGCGTAAACCGTAATATCCGAATTGAGACTGCCGACTATCATTATCCTCTTCATCGCTTCTTCCTCCGTTTCAGCTCTTACCATACTATTATACACTCTGTCCCGCTCCTTTTCAAGCGCACTGCGCCTTTATACGCCTGTTCCGTCAGTATTCGCCGGATGTCGTCTGCTTTTTACATGCTGCTTTTCTCCGCAAGCTTTTTGCCGAAGATCTTTCTAATATGTCGTCCTCGCTCATGTTATGTTGTTTTTTAGCATTTTGCATAGGCGAATATGTATGAATATATGAATAATAGGACAAACATTTATTTCATTTTCCACTTTACAAACGTTTGTTCTTGTGATATTATTATATTGCAAGGAAATTCGCAGATTACAGACGCCGCCGAATCAAATCAACGTACAACGGCAAGGAGGAATGTCAATGACCGTTTCAGACCTCAACAGCAACTCTCAGAAGCGGGAGCTTCTGAACATGTACGCAGAAAGCAGGGATGAGATCGAGGATCTTGCGGAAAGAATAGTCCGGCTGCGCGCCCGTGCCGAAAAGCTGACCTCAACGCTTAGCCCGACTCCGGGCTGCGGCTCGAGCGAGCTTGTTTCGGACAAGGTTCAGCGCTGCATAAGCGAGGCGCTTGTGCTGGAGGACGTCTATTCACGGCGTATCGACGAAAACCTTGCGATGCTCGACGCGCTCGAAGCCGCCATAGAACGCCTGCCGAAGCCGCGATACCGACGCCTCATGCGCATGAAGTACATAGACGGCGCGTCGTGGGAGGAGGTTGCGGCGGCGCTGAACTACTCGCCCCGGCATTTGCAGCGCGAGATGGAGCGTCTGATATCCATGCTCGAGCTGCCTGAGGCTTACGCGCCGAACGAAAAATCACGTCGCTCGATGTCGCGCGACGTCGCGATATATCATTGAAAGCCGAGGCTCAGGGGTGATATCATTATAATACGGAAAACAATACGAAGCGCAACGATATGTGAGGGGGTTCAAAAATGATAAATATCCGGAACTGCAAAAGCTGTCTCTGGAACAAAAAAAACGAATGCGGCCGCGACTTCTGCATGTTCCCGCGCTGCGTCATGCTCGGCAAGCGCGCGCAGGACAATCCGCGCATCAGGTCTCCGCTCGACGATTTCTCGCTTGAGCAGTGACCGTCTGTACATTATATATGCGGGCCGGAGCGGCGGCGCTCCCAAGCAGGATAACAGAGACCTTCGCCGGAGAGAATTTATCTTTCCGGCGAAGGCGCGTCAGCGGGCAAAGGCCGTCCGTTTTCGGTCTTTGCTTCCTCTGCGTGGAACGCCCGCCGCCGGTTCCGTGCTTTATTATGAGGGAGGAGGTGTTTTGACATGCCGCGCCAGAGCATAACCTACTGGAAAAGCGCCGGCGGGCTGAGCCGGCTTGCGGGCTGGGCGCGCGACGGCTCCGGCGAAGCGGAGATAGCGGGGCTTTGCGGCGTGTCGCAGGCGACGCTCAGGCGCTGGCGGCAAAGCTGCCGCGATATCGACAATGCGCTCACGCAGGCGGAGCGCTCCGACGAGGACGTGGAAAACGCGCTGTTCCGGCTTGCAACCGGCTTCACCGTGCGGGAGGAACGAACCAAGGACGGCAAAAACGGCGAGGAGAGCACCGTGGTCGTCAAGGAGATTCCGCCAAACTTCAGCGCCGCCTCGTTCTGGCTGCGCAACCGCCGCCCCGAGCGCTGGGGAAACTCCCCGGACGACGCCGAGGCGCGCTCGCTCGATATGCTCGACGACATTCTCGACGGACTGGAGCAGGGCGAAGATAAATGACGCCGCTAATCACAGTGAACACAAGGAGCTTGGCTGATGGATTTTTCGGAAAAGCAGCGGGAATATCTGCGCTGCGCAAACCACCGCTGGAACGTCAAAACCGGCGCGACGCGCTCCGGCAAGACCTATCTCGACTACTACGTGATACCCAAGCGGATACGCGAGGCCGCCGGACGCGAGGGACTGGTAGTGCTGCTGGGCAACACGCTCGGCACGCTGCGGCGCAACATAATCGAGCCGCTGCGCAGCATTTGGGGCGAAACGCTCGTCTCCGACATTCGCAGCGACGGCTCGGCACGGCTGTTCGGCGAAAAGGTCCACTGCATCGGCGCGGGCAGGCTTGGTCAGGCGGACAAGCTGCGCGGCTCATCGATCAAATATTGCTATGGCGACGAGGTGACGACATGGGATCAGAGCGTTTTCGACATGCTAAAATCCCGCCTCGACAAGCCGTACAGCCGCTTTGACGGCACCTGCAACCCCGACGCGCCCGGACACTGGTTCAGGCGCTTTTTAAGCTCCGGCGCAGACATTTTTCACCAGAGCTACTCGCTTGACGACAACCCCTTTCTCGACGAGAGCGTCCGCGAAGCGATAAAGCGCGAATATGCCGGAACCGTCTGGTACGACCGCTATGTGCGCGGGCTGTGGGTCGCCGCCGAGGGGCTGGTCTACCCGTTGTTCGCGAACGATGCGGCGCGTTTTATCATCGATTCGCCGCCGGAGATACTTTACGCCGTCATCGGCGTGGACTTCGGCGGCACCGGCTCCGCGCACAGCTTTACGCTGACCGGCATCACTCCCGGCTTTGGCGAGGTGGTTGTGCTCGATGAATTTTATCACGACAACGCCGTCTCCGGCAGGCTCTCGCCCGGCGCTCTGGAGGCGGCGTTCGTGCGCTTCGTTGCGCGCGCAAAGGAGAAATACCGTCTCTACGAGGCGTTCTGCGACAGCGCCGAGCAGACGCTCATCGAGGGGCTGACAATAGCGGCCGCGCGGGAGCGGCTCGGGATACGGCTCCGCAACGCGCGCAAGGGGCCGATCAACGAGCGGATCATGTTCTACAACGCGCTGATGTCGCACGGGCGGTTCTCTGTCATGCGCTGCTGTGCAAACACCATATCGGCGCTCACAAACGCCGTATACCGCCGCTCTGCCGCCTCCTCCCGCGACGAGAGGCTTGACGACGGGAGCTGCAACATTGACAGCCTTGACAGTCTTGAATACTCAACCGAGAGCGTTCAGCGGCAACTGCTGCAAATCCCTTTCGGCGGGGAACGTCCGGCCGGCAAAGCCCGTTGAAGAGTTGGCGGCCCCGTCTGCCGGACGGCAAAGCAGAGGGCCAAACGCTAAAAACGCAAAAGACAGCGGGAATCGGGCCGGGCAGCCCCCGTCCCGCAGAAAATACAGGATATAAAGGAGCGATGGCATGAACCCTATTATACAGTATCTCAAAAGCAACGGCTATCCTGCGCCGTGCGCGCGCTTCTATGACCACATAGAGCTTTGGCGAGGCTGGTATTCCGGCAAGGTCGGCAGCTTTCACCGCTACCGTCAGTACAACGGGCGCGAGAGGATCACCCGCGAGCGCAAGAGCCTTGGAATGGCAAAATGCGTTGCGGAGGACTGGGCCAACCTGCTGCTCAACGAGCGCTCCTCGCTGCACATAAGCGACGGCAACACGGACGCCGCGGTCAAAAGCGTGCTGCGGGAAAACGCCTTTCACCAGCGCGCGAACCAGCTCATCGAGCTGACCTTTGCGCTCGGCACCGGCGCGTTTGTCGAGTTCATCGACGGCGGCGGCATCGTTATAGACTACGTCCGCGCCGATATGATCTTCCCGCTTTCCTCGCTGAACGGGCGCGTCACCGAGTGCGCCTTCGCCTCGACGCGAACCGAGGGCGAGCGCTGCATCGTCTATCTCAACATCCACACCCTTGACGAGCGCGGCTGCTATGTGGTCGAAAACAGGCTGTTTGAGCGCTCCCTCTCCGGCGCTATCCGCCCGCTCGACCTGCCCGACGGGATGCAGGAGCGCTTCGAGACCGGCTCTCCCGTTCCGCTGTTCCAGCTCATCCGCCCCAACATCGTCAACAACCTCGACCTCGGCTCTCCGATGGGGATATCTGTCTACGCGAATGCGATAGATCAGCTTGAGGGCGTGGATCTCGTCTACGACAGCTACTGCAACGAGTTCAGGCTGGGCAAGAAGCGGCTTATCGTGCCGGTGACCTTTGCGCAGATCGAGATGGAGCAGGACGGCGTGACGCTGCCTGTGTTCGATTCCAACGACACCGAGTTCTTTGCCGCAAACCTTGGCGGCGACAGCGAGGGAAAGATACAGGAGATCAACATGGAGCTGCGCAGCGAGGCGCATGAGGTAGCGCTCAAGACGGCGCTCAACGCTCTCTCGCTCAAATGCGGGATGGGAACGGGGCGTTACCGCTTCGACGAGCAGACCGTCAGGACGGCGACGGAGGTCATATCCGCGAAGTCGGAGCTTTATCAGAACATCTGCAAGCACAAGCTCGTCCTTGCCGATGCCGTCGAGGGAGTCTGCCGGGCGATAGCGTCGCTGCTGGGGCTCGAGCAAAGCTTCACCGTCGATATCCGCTTTGACGACAGCATAATCGAGGACGCCGCCGCAGAGCGCACGCGCGACATGCAGGAGGTCGCCGCCGGGCTTATGACCCGCGCGGAATACCGCTCGAAGTGGTCGGAGTGCGTGAGAGGATAAAAATTCCCGCCGGAGGGACGTCCTTTCGGCGGGAAAACAAAAACTCACTCCGGAGGGGCAAGGGCGCAAACGAAAGCACTGCGGGCGGCGGGAGAAAAGCGTCCGCTTTCGAGCTTTTTCACTCGTTGGAAGGCGCTTTAATCAGCGAGCCGACCTGTTCGGGACGACCGGCGGCTCACGCGGCGGCCTATTCTCCGAACACCTCCTTGATGGCCTCAAGGTAGCCGTAGCCAAAGACGTCGTCCGGCTCAAGATAGCTCATCTCGGTCCATTCGTTCCAGCTGTTGACGGTGACGAGCGGCGCGGGGAGATCGTGCGAATCGACGTATTCCTTTGCCATTCGCAGCCCCCTCTTGAAATTCTCCGGACAGGAGCCGGTCATTATCGGACGCACAAGCGCGGTGAAGCGCGGATTGTTGTCCCAGCCAACGGTGACGTGAGGGAAGTACGGCACGTCGTAGTCGCTGTCGATGCGCTCCCACTCGCGCTCGACATCCGGCAGCAGCTCGGCGTAATCGCGGTCGCAGTCAACAAAGTGTACGAACTGATAGTGCGACATGCTGTCAAAGCCGAGCAGCGGGACAATGTCCCTCGTCGAGCCGGTGCGGCCGCTGTCAACGCCGCTGATATCGACGGCGTTCTCGCTCCATATCGTGAGCTGGAGATGCAGATCCGGGAAGCCCGCAGCCCTTGTCCTTTCGCGGAAGTCCTCGAGCGCCTCGCGCGTGTTTTCAACGCCGCCAAGCCCCTTGACGAGGTTGCATACGTCATAGATCATGAACACCGGACAGCCGTTGATCCTGTAGTAGTTCGGGCGGGTGAAGTACTGCGAGATCACGCGGTCGCAGACGCGGTCAAACTCGCCGCGCGGCTGCGAGCCCTCCCACACGACGGTGCCGTTGAACGAATTGCGCTTGTCCCAGAGATCGCAGGCGTCGTGATTCGCCCACATCAGATAGAAGCGCATATCCCCGTTGTTTTTTGCGCCGAGGAATCCGTTGTTGAGGCACTGCTCCAAAAACGGACGGCGGTCGTACCAGTACCAATCGTAGATAAACACGTTGACACCGTGTCTCACCGCCTGCTCGATCTGGAACTCCATAACCCTGGGGTCAGCCTCATTCTGATAGCCCCAGAGCGGCGTCCTCGGGAGCCTCTGCCCCTCTACGCGCGCCTCGGCGGTCTGAACGGTCTGCCATTCGCCCATTCCCTTTTCCCAGAATATCCGCGCCCGCGGCTCGTCTCCGGTATAAGACGGCCAGATGTACGCGGCAACATCGTATTTGCTCATCCCTGCTCCTCCCTTTATTCCGCGGCCTGCGCCGCTTATCCGATTTTATTATATTTGCGCGCATCCGGCTTGTCAACCGGGCGCGCATTTTTTATGACGGATGATGCAAAATCCGACGTTTTTCCCTCAAATTTCAGTATGAAAGGATGTATGACCATGAAAAAGGAAGATCTCGCCGCGCTTGGGCTGAGTGAAGAACAGTCCCGCGGCGTGCTTGCGCTCTGCTCACGTGTTCAAAGCGAGCTTGACGCCGCCAACGACACGATACGCTCTCTGCGCGAGACCGCCGAAAAATTCGACGGCGCGGACGCGGACAAGCTCAGACGTGACCTTGAGGCGCTGCAAGGCCGATATGACGCGGACCTTGGCGAGGCGCGGCTCAACGGCGCGCTGGACGCGGCGCTGCTGACGGCAAGGGCCCGCGATCCGCGAGCCGTGCGGCCCTTCATAGATATGGAGAGGCTATCGCTTGACGGCGACAGGTTGACCGGGCTCGACGAGCAGCTTGCCGCCCTGCGCGAGGAGAAGGCTTTTCTCTTCGACGATCCGCTCCCCCTTTGCACCGGCGCGCGGCACGGCGCCGCTTCCATGCGCTTTTTCAGCGCGCACGACGAGGCGAACGCCGCCCTCCGCGCCGCGCTGAGCCGCGGCTGATCCACCCGGCATCACAGAAAAACGTCTATCCCGCTGACGGAGCTCAGCGAAAAATATCAACCAAATTTATCCGAAAGGAAGGGTGCACACTATGTCAATAATCAACAGAGAAGCAGCAGAGGCGCTTATTCAGGAGCAGCTTGCGGATTCGATCCAGCAGGACATGCCGCAGGCGTCGATCTTCATGAGGCTTGCAAAGCGTCTGCCCAACATGACCGGCAGTCAGACCCGCATCCCCGTCGTAGACATGCTCCCCCTCGCCTACTGGGTGAACGGCGACACCGGCTTTAAGCAGGTGAGCGAGCAGAGCTGGGACAACGTTGTGCTGACTCCCGCCGAGCTTGCCGTCATCGTCCCGATGTCCGAGAACGTCGTCTCCGACGCCTCCTTCGACATCATCGGCGAGATCAAGCCGCGCGTCATAGAGGCCATAGGCAAGCGCGTTGACGAGGCCGTCATCTTCGGCACCGACCGTCCCTCCGACTGGACCGCCGACATCGTCACCCGCGCGAGACAGGCAGGCAACAATGTCGCAGGCTCCGCCGTGGACTACGACTCGCTGCTCGGCGCTTCCGGCGTCATTGCCAGGGTTGAGGAGGGCGGCTATCTTGTCAACGGCGGCGTCGCCTCCGTCGGCATGCGCGCAAAGCTGCGCAGCATCAAGGATCAGAACGGCTTCCCGATCTTCAAAAACGACATGCAGGGAGCCACGCAGTATGCCCTTGACGGCTCGCCGCTCTACTTCCCGCTCAACGGCAGCTTCGACACCTCCGTTGCACAGCTCGTCGTCGGCGACTGGAGTCAGGCGGTCTATTCCATCAGACAGGACATCACCGTCAAAATCCTTGACCAGGGCGTCATTCAGGATCCGGCGACCAAGTCCATCGTTTACAACCTCGCCCAGCAGGACATGATCGCGCTGCGCGTTGTGTTCCGCATGGGCTGGGCGCTGCCGAACTACGCGACCCGCATGAACGGCGAGCGCACCTACTGTCCGTTCGCCTATCTCGAGCCCGCGACCGCCGCGACGACCTATACCGCGACCTTCACCGTCAAGGATAACGCTTCCACTCCCGCGGCCGTTACCGGCGCTTACGTCGAGGTGCAGGGCGCGCGTCTCAAGACCGGCTCCGACGGCAAGGCGGTATTCAATCTGCGCAGCGGCGGCTATGAATACGTGGTCAAGAAGCCCGGCTACGCCACCGCGCGCGGGAGCATCACCGTCGGCAGCGCGGCTGTGAGCGAGGCCGTGACGCTTGCAAAAAACTGACGGCGGGCAAAAAGGCGGGCGGCATGACAGCCGCCCGCGCGGAGGTGAGTGAGGATGATATACGCTGATTACGGGTATTATGCGAGCAAATATCTGGGAACGATGGAGCAAAAGGATTTCGACCGGCTGGCGGTGCAGGCGTCCGGCTATATCGACGCCGTGACGCTTGGGCGCGCGGCATCGGTATCCGACAGCGACGCGCGGCTCGAAAAGCTCAAAATGTGCTGCTGCGCGCTCTCGGACGCGCTGCTTTCCTGCGAAAGCGGAGGCAATGTCACCTCAGAGCGCAATGACGGCTGGGAGATCACTCGCTCCGTCTACGCAAGCAGCGCCGTCAAGCCTGCGCAGAGGCTTTATTCCACGGCACTGCTCTGGCTTGGCGGCTCCGGACTCATGTCGCAGGGTGCGGCGTCCTTTTTGGCCTTGTCTGATGAATAACAACTGTATATATATTCAAAGCAAAACCGCTCGCTCCGCTTTAAAATCCGTGGCGCGGGCGGTTCTGTCCTCATAAAGAAAGGAGGCGGCCGCAATGCAGACCTGTAACGAGACGGTCACGCTGATACGGCATTCCGCCGGGTGCGGAGGGGACAGCTACTCCCCCGTCGTCATCCGTGGCGCGAGCTGGCACGGCGGCAGAACCGTCGGACTTATCGACAACGGTGCCGAAACGCATTTTTCGCTCAGCGTGCGCATTCCGCAGCAGAATATGCCGGCCGGTATTCTCCCTGCCGAGGGCGACCTCATCGCCCGTGGGGAGCTTTCCGGCTGCGACAGCCTTGCGGATATCACGCGTCAGGGCGCAGTGCGGATAATGGCCGTGCGCGACAACTGTCGCGGCTCTCTGCCGCACTGGCGGCTGCTTGCGTGAGAGCGCGATATGAGACCGGTATGCGCCGACGCATTATCGGCTCAACAAAGCTAAAAAATATTCAAATAATATGCAAAGGAGGCGCTGCCCTTGAGCAGGATGGAAGCGGTGCGCAACTGGCTTTGGAGCTGTCCGCTGCTTGCCCAAAGGCGCATCGATATCGACTATCTCCCCGAGCGTCCCGGCAGTTTTGCGCTCGAAAGCAAGGACGACAGGGCGCTCGCAGTCTATGCCTGCGGCCGGTCTAAGCGTCGGTTCGAGTTTCTGATCTCGATGCGCTCCGTATACGGCGACGACATTGCCGCAAGCCTCGACAGCCTTGAGCTCCTTGAACGCCTCTCCGGCTGGATTGACGGCTGCGGCACGCTGCCGGATTTTGGCGCTCACGCGCACGTTCACTCCGTATCGGTGCTCAATTCCGGCTGCGTCTACTACGCCGACGCAGTCACCGCGAAATATCAACTGCTGGTCGGAGCGGTGTATTTCGACTGAGACACCGTCCTGATATACTATGCGCGGAGGCACGCAAAAGAGGTTGCCGGAAAGGTCATGGCTTTTTCAGCAGAGAGCTCCCTGAAGGCAGATGCTCCGGCGAGATCGAAAAATACGAGGTTATCAGTCCCTCCACCTCCCCGGCAGAGTAACAACCAGCTTCCGGAAGCTTTCAGCCGCCGCCATGTGCGGGATATTGGCAACCGTTCAATAGGATACGACGCAACGTAGTGTTCCAGCAGCGTTTCCCCGGCAAGGTTCTGTGCAAAAATAAGCTCCGGCGTCCATGGGGCAATATAACTTGCCGCTCTGCCCGCCGAAAATATCGGAGACGTCCGAAAGCAGCCGTCCCGCCTGAAGGCTCCGAGGCGGCAGAAGCGCCGGAGCCGGTCAAACGCTGCGACGCGACGGGAGAAATACATCGATATGTGTCGCTTTACAAAATATGTCAATATTGGAGGTGAAATAACATGAACACATCAAACGGTTCCGCCGAAAAGCTTCTCCGCTTCACCCTCACGCGCGGCGGCATGACGCTGGTTCTTGGGAGCGGAAGCTTATTCGGGATACTGGATTACACCGGGCTGGAGGCGTCGGGATACAGCATATCGATGCAGAGCAACGCGCAGCTTGACGGCGGGCTTGTGACGGGGCGGCGTGTTGAGCCACGAGCCATCGGGATAACCGCCGAATACCGGCGAGAGGACGAGCGAGACGAGATGCGCCGGACGCTCATCCGCTTTTTTGACCCGAAGCAGGGCGGCGCGCTGACCGTGACCTACGGCAATATCAGCCGCAGGATCGACTACGAGGTGGAGAGCTTCGCCGTCGGGCAAAAGAACCTGTTCGAGCCCCTGCGCTTTTCGGTGTCGCTGATCTGTCCCTCGCCCTATCTTCAGGACGTGAACGCCTTTGCGAAGAACATGGCCGGGGTGCGCGCGCTCATGGCGTTTCCGTTCGTCATCCCGGGAGGCTCCGGACGGGCGCTCTCCTACCGCGAGATGCAGCAGGAGGCGGTGGTGGTAAACCCGGGCGCAAAGGCGGCGGGGCTGAACGTGCTGTTCATAGCAAAGCGCGGCGCGGTGACAAACCCGACGCTGCGCAATCTCTCCACCGGGCAGTACATCCGGCTGATGCTGACGATGGCCGAGGGCGACCGGCTGAGTGTCTGCACCGTTCCGGGAAGCAAGCGCGTCGAGCTCAACGGCGTCAACGCCATACAGCACATCGACCGCGGCAGCTCCTTCTTCGGGCTGGCGCCGGGCGAGACGGTGCTGAAATACGACGCGGATGAGGGCAAGCAGAATCTTGACGTCTATCCGCGGTTTACGCCAGAATATCTGGGGGTATAGCCTTCGGGGGATGGCTTTGCTTTCGCTATTCGGCGAGGATAAACTGTGTTTTGGCGCTGGCTTGCGCTCGTGCCGCGCAGGCACTTACTTTCGTTTTGCGACGAAAGTAAGCAAAGGCGCACCAAAGAGAGAGGGGACACCCTTTCAGGCTGTTTC
>CANNTZ010000074.1 GCA_947522735.1 uncultured Oscillospiraceae bacterium
GGAATATGACGTTATCACCTACGACATCCATCCGGAAAAGGGCCACATCGAGCATGCGGACATCCTGAAAAACGTAACAGACGCCATCCTGAACGGTGCGGAGCTGATAGCTCCGGGCTATGAGGGCATCAACCAGCTCACCCTCACCAATGCAATGCTGCTCTCGCAGTGGACTGACGGCTGGGTCGAGCTGCCGATAGACGCCGCGCGATATCATGAGCTGCTTGAACGGAAGATAGCGGAATCGAAGTTTGTCAAGCGCACAAACGAGGCTACGCTTGGCGTGGACGGCTCTTTCTGAAAAATCCGAATACCGGCAGGGAGGTTTTACCATGCAGGATATGAGTGAAAAGCTGCGCGTCGGCGTTATAGGCTGCGGAGCTATCCATCACCACCACGCTAAGGCGATAGCCGAGGACGGCAGACTGGAGCTGGCAGGCTTCGCCGATATCGAACGTGCGCGCGCGGAGGACTCCGCGAGGCTCTACGGCGGGCGGGCATATACCGATTATCTCGATATGATCGACCGGGAAAGGCTTGACGCCGTCCACATCTGTACGCCGCACTATCTGCACGAGCCGATGGCTGTAGAGGCAATGAGGCGCGGCTGCGATGTTTTCTGCGAAAAGCCGATGGCGATATCTGTCGAGGGCGCGCAGCGCATGGCCGCCGCCTCCCGCGAGACGGGGCGTCGGCTTGGAATCAGCTTCCAGAACCGCTTTCGCGAGACCTCACAGCTCGCGATGGAAAAACTGCGCTCCGGCAGGCTTGGGCGCGTCATCGGCGCAAAGGCAACGATGACGTGGAGCCGCAGCGTGGATTACTACCGCACCGGCGCCTGGCGAGGGCTTTGGGCAACTGAGGGCGGCGGCGTGCTCATCAACCAGTCGATACACACCCTCGACCTGCTCGACCAGCTCTGCGGCGGCTTCAGCGCGGTCAGCGCCCACGTGGATCGCTTCATGCTGCCCGACCCCTACGAGGTGGAGGATACCGCCGTCGCAAACTTCATGATAAAGGGCGGCGGCAACGCAATATTTTTTGCGACCAACTGTTACGCCGTCAGCACGCCGCCGATCGTCAGCGTCGTCTGCGAGGACGCCGTGCTGACCCTTGGCGAAGAGCTTACGATCGAATACAAAAACGGGCGCCGTGAGAGCTTCTGCGACCCGACGGCCCCGGTCTCCGGCAAGGTTGTTTGGGGAAGCTGTCACTCGGTCGCGATAAGGCGCTTCTATGACGCTGTGCTCGGTGGCGCACCGTACCCGATAGGCCCTGACGAGGGTATGCGCACAATGAAGCTCATCGACGGCATCTATCGCTCCTCAAAGCAGAGCGGCTATGTCGCGCTGTGAGCAGGGCGTGAAAAAACAAAAATTCCCGGTATCCGCTTACGGATACCGGGATAATTTTTTGTGCCGAAACGTCCGTCGCTCAGGAGAGCTGAGGCTGTACGGGCGGGAGCGCAGGCGCCGAGAGCGTGTCGCCGCCGTCGTCCTGCATCAGCGCGGCAAATTCGTCGCTTTCGATTTTTTCGGTTTCGAGCAGCTTTTCTGCCACCTTTGTCAGCTTGTCCTCGTGGTTGCGGAGGATGTCCTTCGCGCGCTCGAAGCACTCGCGTATCAGACGGTTGATCTCCTCGTCGATCTCCGCCGCGACATTCTCGGAGTAGCTGCGGGTCTGGCCGTAGTCGCGGCCGATAAACACCTCGTTATCGTCGCCTCCGTACATTACGGGGCCGAGCCTGTCGCTGAAGCCGAACTTCATCACCATATCGGTGGCAAGCTTTGTGGCGCGCTTTATGTCGTTCGAGGCGCCGGTGGAGATATCATCGAGCATCAGGCTCTCGGCAGCGCGTCCGCCAAGCAGTCCGATAATGTCCTCGGTCATCTCACGGCGGGTGAGATAGCTCTTGTCCTCGAGCGGCAGCGACATGGTGTAGCCGCCCGCCGCGCCGCGCGGGATGATGGATATCTGGTGTACGGGATCCTGCGTCGGCAGGTAATATGCGCACAGCGCGTGGCCGGCCTCGTGATAGGCGGTCAGCCTGCGATCCTTCTCGATGACTTGGCGGGAGCGCTTCTCCGGCCCGGCGACAACCTTGATGGTGGCCTCGCGGATCTCGTCCATCGTGATTGCCTTCTTGTTGCGCTTTGCCGCAAGCAGCGCCGCTTCGTTGGCAAGGTTTTCAAGATCGGCTCCGGTGAAGCCGACAGTCGTCTTGGCGATGGTCGCAAGATCGACGTCGGGGCCGATGGGCTTGTTGCGGGTGTGAACCTTGAGGATTTCCTCGCGGCCCTTGACGTCGGGATAGCCGACGACGACCTGGCGGTCAAAGCGCCCCGGACGCAGCAGCGCCGGATCGAGGATATCACGGCGGTTGGTGGCGGCAATGACGATAACTCCGCTGTTGGTGCCAAAGCCGTCCATCTCGACGAGCAACTGGTTGAGCGTCTGCTCGCGCTCGTCATGACCGCCGCCGAGGCCCGCGCCTCTGTGGCGTCCGACGGCGTCGATCTCGTCAATGAATACGATAGCGGGAGCGTTCTTCTTCGCCTGCTCGAACAGGTCGCGCACACGGGAGGCGCCGACGCCGACGAACATCTCAACGAAGTCGGAGCCGGAGATGGAGAAGAACGGCACGCCCGCTTCTCCCGCAACAGCTCTCGCCAGCAGCGTTTTACCGGTTCCCGGAGGGCCGACGAGCAGCACGCCCTTGGGTATGCGAGCGCCCATCTCGTTGTATTTTTTCGGATTCTTGAGGAACTCGACAATCTCGACAAGCTCGCCCTTTTCCTCTTCCGCTCCGGCGACGTCGGCGAAGGTTGTCTTTCGGTCGCCTACAGGCTTGACCTTCGCCTTGCCGAAGTTCATAACCTTGCCGCCGCCTCCGCTCTGGCGCATCATCAGCACCCAGAACACCACCATCACGCCGATGAGCAGCAGCGTCGGAACAAACGAAAGCCACCATGGCGTCTGCTGTATCGGCAGGTAGTTCACCTTTATCGGAGCGTCGGTGTGTTCACGGTTGTATTCAGCGACGAGCTCCTCGGTATCCTGAAGAAACACGCTGACGTTGGGAACTCGGTAGACAATCTCCTTGGTGCTGCCCTTTATCTTGAGCACCATGTCTCCGGTGCCGAGATCGAGCTCATATTCCTCAACCTCACCGCGATAGAAGTAACCCATTATCTCGTAGTATTTTGTTGTGGAGCGTGTGCCGCGCATCGAGAACAGCACCGACGCGACCAGCAGGAGCAGCACTAACACGGCAATATATATACCGATGCCGCGAGAACGTTTCATTAGGCGCTTCAACCCCTTTACTTAATTCATTATGCGTTGATACTTTATTTTGTATACACCTCCGGCTTCAGGACCCCGATGTACGGCAGGTTGCGATATTCCTCGCCGTAGTCGAGACCGTAGCCGACGACAAACTCGTTTGGCACGTCAAAGCCGACGTAATCCGCGGTGATATCGGCCTCGCGTCGCTCGGGCTTGTCAAGCAGCGTCGCGATCCTGATGCTGGCGGGATGGCGCTCGGTGAGCAGCTTTTTGAGATAGGAGAGCGTCTTGCCGCTGTCAAGTATGTCCTCTACGATCAGTACGTCGAAGCCGTGAATGTCCTTGTCGAGATCCTTGAGTATGCGCACTACGCCGGTGGATTTCACGCCCGCGCCGTAGCTCGAGACCGCCATGAAGTCCATCCTCGCCTTGACGGTTATCTCGCGCATGAGGTCGGACATGAACACGACGGAGCCCTTGAGCACTCCGATTAGCAGCAGATTTTTGCCCTCGTAATCGGCGCTGATCTGCCGGCCAAGCTCGGCGACGCGCGCCTTTAGCTCGTCCTCGGAGAGCAGCACTCTAAGGATGTCATTTTTCATTTCCATTTTCAGTTTCCTCCCAAATCTCAAAAACACCTATGTTTTCGCTGTTTTCGCTCACGGCAGCGCGGTCGGCGCAGCCGATGCCGTAAACCCAGAAAACACCCTCGCCGTCCGCCGCGCACGGAATCGCTCCGCGTAGCTGCTGCGGGACGCGCTTTTCGTTGAACAGCTTTTTCAGCGTGCGCGTCATGCCCCCAAGACGGACACTGTCCCCGGGCAGACGCTGCCTGAGCTGAACGTTGCTATTAATTTTATCACAATCGACACAATTATAATATAGCAATGGATTAACTTTTTTTAAATTTTTGTATCGTTCGCGGTCTATCATATACACCCGTGCGCAATAACGGCTGTTGAGCCGGAAAGCGGTGCCTTCGGCAAACATCTCCGGCGTGACTGCGCGCATAAAATACGGCTCGGGCTCGCGGCGGCGCTCTATCCTCAAAAGCTCCCCGCAGCGCCGGAAATATACGTCGCGGACAGGCTCTGCGGCAGCGACGCCTCCTGCGAGTACATCCTCCAGCTCGCGCACCTTCCTTTCGCCTGCCTCCGCGCCGTTCTCGACAAGCAGCCGCAGCAGCGCGCGTCCCCGGACGGCCTCGTGCGCGGAGCAGAGCGCGGCGATATCGTAGCCGCCGTCCCGCGAGGCGCTTTCAAGCAACGCGTCCGCCTGCTCCTCGATATATTCCGCGCCGGAGCGCAGCAGTCCGCTCATGCGTGCAAAGCCGGCGTCGACGCCGGGGAGCGCCTCCCGCAGCGCCGGAACGACACCGTGTCGCACGCGGTTGCGGGTGTAGTCGTCGGACAGGTTGGTGCTGTCGGTGACAAAGTCAAGGCCGTATACGCGGCAGTATTCCTCGATTTGCGCGCGCGTGCAGCCGATTAGCGGGCGCACGACGCTGTCGCGGACAGGCGGTATCCCCGCAAGCCCGGCGATACCGGCTCCGCGCGCGAGATTGATAAAGAAAGTCTCAAGCGAGTCGTCCAGCGTATGCGCGGTCGCAATGGCGGCGCCTGACAACGGGCGCGCGGTCTCAGCGAAGAAGCGGTAGCGCTCCTCGCGGGAGCGCTCCTCAACCGAGCGTCCCGATTCTCTGGCGAGCGCCGTCGCGTCGATGGACAGCAGTCGAAACGGAACGCCGAGCTTTTCGCAAAGCACGCGCACAAAATTTTCGTCGCGGTCGCTCTCTGCGCCGCGAAGATTGTGGTTGACGTGGCAGACGGAGACGCGCAGCCCTAACGGCGCGAACGCCTCGGAGCGGCACAGCAGATGCAGCAGCGCCACGGAATCCGCACCGCCGGAGACGCCCGCTACGACGTGCTGCCCCTGCCGGAACATAGCAAACCGCCGTGCCGTGCCAAGCGCGCACCTTTCAAGCTCCGTGTGCGCGCCGCCTGAATATTCCACAGCCCTTACCTCCCGTTGCGAAAAAATCGTTTAACAGCTATATTTTAGCATATTCGCGCGCGTTTGGCAATCGTTATAAAGCAAAAAGCCCCGTAGGGGGCGGCTTCGGATAAGAAAGCAAAGGCTTTCGCCGGAAAGAAAATCCTCCCGGCGAAAGCGTGACGTCATATAAACAGGGTGATCTTTGCCTGCGTCGGAGCTCCGGCGCTCAGATGGAGCGGATACGCTCGTCCCAGACGGAGACGCGCTTGCCCTCGCGCGCTGAGAGGTAGCAGGCAAGCACGAGACGAAGCGAATCGCGGCCCTCCTCGGCGGTGCATATGGAAGGCTCCTCGCCCTTGAGATAGTTCGCAAAGTGGACGGCCTGCGCGGCAAGACGCTCGGCATGAGCCGCCGGGCTGGGGATCCCGCTGTCGGTCCAGTCCTTGTCGTCGTTGACGTACCACTTGAGTCCCGGCTGACCGGCGGGACGGGGAAGCGAGGTGCTGGTGGCGTCGCCGTAATACTGCTGGACGGAGCCGCCGGTGCAGTAGATCTCGGTGGTGATCTCGGAGGCTGAGGTGGTGAAGGAGCAGGTGATCTCGGCGATCATACCGTTGTCGTATTTAAAGAGCGCCACGCCGTTGTCGTTGACGACTTTCGGGTTCGCCATGGTGGTCATCTCGCAGGAGACGGTTTCGGGCATACCGAATATCCATTGCATCATGTCGATGGGATGGGAGGAGTCGTCGGCAAAGATATCGCGGTTATATATGGGGGAATTGTGCCATGTGTTCTCGAAGCCGTTCCAGCGGTGGGTGGCAAGCCCGTGGCGGCGGCGGTAATGGCAGACCTTTCCGAGCGTCTCGTTCCGAACGAGCTCGCGCATTTTAATGTTCTGCGGGTCGGTGCGGCTCTGCCAGCCCATCGTGAACTTGACGCCGTTGCGGTTGACAGCGTCGACGATGCGGTCAGCCTCACACATGTGCAGTGCCATAGGCTTATAGAGGATGATGTCCTTCTTCGCGTCCGCCGCGCGCTCTACATATTCGGCGTGCAGGCTCGTCTCGGAGCTGATAACGACCGCGGAGATATCGCTTGCAAGAAGCTCCTCAAGGCTCGCAAAGGGCCTGGTGTTGAGCTGCTTGCAGCCGTCGGCGCAGCGAGCCTCTTCTCTGTCCCAGCCGCCCGCGATCTCAACTCCGTACTCGGGGTGCGCGTTCCATGCGCCGCCATACTGGAAAACATGACCGTGTGCGAAACCGATGATTCCAACCTTTATCATATCCGTCTCACCTTTCTGCAACATTATTCTATATTCTGCGGGACTGCGTCTGTCCCTTTGGGTTTGGTTTACACTTAAAAGTATATCCTACAGCCGGACGCCTGTCAATCCAAATTGCTGCGCGCCGATGCGAAAATCACTTGAATTGCTAAGAGATATCCTCAGGCGGTGAGCGCAGAGCGTACACCGGCGTCGCGGCGGGCCGTCAGAGCCCACGTCCGGCATGCGCAATATCGCAATATAAAAAAACCCGGACGCTATGTCCGGGCTTGGCGGCTATCGATGGGTAATCCCCTATTTCCCACGCGCGACTGCGACGGCCTGAAGCGCGCAGGAGGCAATTAGCAGCGCGAATATCACCCAGCTTGCGGCGTTCATATGGCTTGTGCCGAACACAAGCGCCGGAAGCAGCGAAAAAATTGCGGCGGCGCAGCAGAACACAAGTGCGGAGATGCCGCGCGCCCGGCGGCGTATGAGCAGCAGCGTTGTGAGCAGCGCGGCCATCACTGTGCAGACGCCCGAGAGCAGTGGAAAAAAGTCGGCGTAGCCGGGCGGAATCAGGCTGAAAAAGGAGAAGGTTCTGGCGACGCGGCTATCCGGCCCGGGAGCAAACACTATAACCGCGCCCACCGGGAGCGCCTCCAGCACGAGCGCCGCCAGCAGCAGCGCGGCTGCGGCAAAAAGCATGTATCTTGCGGCCTTGTTCATTGTTATCATCTGTATCCTCCCCCGCTCCGGCGCACCGGCGCTATATTGTCGTAAAGCCCATAGCGTGCTTTATATATACGGTGCGCTTTCGAGGCGGTTTTACTGCACGGGGCGGAAAAAATGCGCGGTGCGTTTGAATGACTGCGCCGGGAGCGCACCGCTCCCGCTATTCGCCTGATTCCCAGAAATCGCGCAGCAGCCCGCGCACCTCCTCCGCCGACGTAACGTAGCGCATACCGCTCCAGTGCGGCGGGAACAGCGCCCGGTAGTCCGCACGTGCAAAGCGGCTGTCGATCAGCAACACCATACCGGCATCATCCTCGGTGCGGATGACGCGCCCGGCGGCCTGAAGCACCTTGTTCATCCCAGGATACATATAGGCGTATTCAAAGCCGTATGGCTCGCAGTGCTCGCGTATCACGTCCTGACGAAGATTGAGCTGCGGCAGCCCGACACCGATGATGACAACGCCGATCAGGCGGTCGCCGCGCAGGTCTATCCCCTCGCCGAACGCGCCGCCGAGCACGCAGAAGCCGAGAAGGCCATCCGCGTTTTCCTCTGAAAAGCGCGACAGAAATTCCTCGCGCTCATCCGGCGTCATTCCGGCGCTCTGGCGCACGGCGTTCACCTCCGGGTGCAGCTCGCAAAAGCGCTCGAACACCTCGTCCATGTACGCATAGGACGGGAAAAACGCCATATAGTTGCCCTTTTTGCCGGAGGCTCCGGCGAATATCAGCTCTGCGACCTCGTCACGCGTGCGCTCGCGATCCCTGTATTTCGTCGAGACTCGTCCTGCCGTCATCAGCAGGAGGCGGCGCTGGTCGAACGGGGACGGAATGCTTGCAGCGCCGTCCTCCTCTCGCCCGCCGAGTATCTCCTTAAAGTAGCCAAGCGGCGTCAGCGTGGCCGAAAACAGCGCCGCTCCAACGCCCCTGTCCAGCCCCGCCGCAATGAATTTCCGCGGATCTGCGCAGAACAGCGTCGCACGCGCCGAGGGCTTTGGCTCGAATATCGCCGTGTAGCTCTCGCAGTAAAGCTCGCGAACCTTGAGGAAAAACAGGCACTCAAAATATAACGAGAGCAGCTCGTCGTCGCCGGGAAGCGGCTGAGAGGCGCGATTTTTGCGAAAGAACCTGTCACAGCAGCGCAGCAGCGCCTCGAGCGCCTCATACAGCCCGCCGAACAGCCCGTCGGAATCCGAACGCATGAAGCCGTCGCCGAAAACCACGCCGTCCGTCTCCGGCGGCTCGGCGGCAGCCTCTTTCAGGCGTTTTTCCAACGCAACGAACTGCCGGTTCACGGCGTTGAGCTGCTTGACGAGCGGCTTTGCTCCAGCGCGCTCCCGGAGGAGCTTTTTGACCGCGGCAAACTCGTTTTTGTCAAGCGCGGCGGAATACATGTCGCGCGCGCGATCCGGGAGATTGTGCGCCTCGTCGATCAGAAACGCCCAGCGCCCGGCGGAATCGGACGCAAAGAAGCGCTTGAGCGCAACGCGCGGGTCAAACAGATAGTTGTAGTCGCATATCACAACGTCGGCGTAGAGTGAGACGTCCAGCCCCAGCTCAAACGGGCAGACGCGGTGCTTTTTGGCGTATTTTTCGAGAACTCCGCGGTCACAGCCGTCCTCGTTGTCGAGAATATCGCGCAAAGCGTCTCCGACACGGTCAAAGTGTCCCCTGGCGTATTCGCAGCTCTCCGGAGTGCAGACCGGCTTTTCGCAGAAGCAGACTGTGCTTTTGGCGGTCAGCGTCACCGATTTGAGGCGGAAGCCGGCGGCGCGCAGCTTTTCGGCGGCGTCCTCGGCGGCCTTGCGCGCCACAACCTTGGCGGTGAAATAGAATATCTTGTCGCAGCCGCCGCGTCCGAGCGCCTTGACCGCAGGGAACAGCGCGGACATCGTCTTGCCGGTGCCAGTCGGGGCTTGAGCGTAGATTCGTCTCCCGCCGGTTATCGCCTTGTAGCATGCAACTGCAAGCTCCCGCTGGCCGCGGCGGTAGTGCTCGAACGGAAACCCCGACGCCTCGACGGAGGCATTGCGCATTTTTGCCCAATCGGCGCTCCACCGCAGCCAGACGAGGTATCCGTCAAGCATAGCGTAAAGTCTTTCGCGCAGCCTCTCCAGCGTATACTCGCGCTCGTATTCGGCGGTCTCGTCCGTGTCGATGCAATAGAGCGTCAGCCGCACCCGCATTGCGCCAAGTCCGTTTTGCAGCGCATATATGCAGGCGTAGCACTCCGCCTGCGCCCAGAAGCTCCGATCCTCCGGGTCAAGGTCGGCTATGTCGTACACCGTGGTTTTAATCTCGCAGATCGTGTCAGGGCCGATCAGACAATCGGCGCGCCCCTGCAGCTCCAGCTCGTAGCCTCCGTATTCCAGCGTCAGGCTCAACGGAAGCTCCGCTTTTGTATCGCCATATTTCTGCGCAAGCCTTTTTTGCAACAGGCGGTGTGCATGCGCTCCCTCCGCCATCGAGTCCGGATCGGAGCGCCGGCTGTCTATGTCTCCGCTGCGCGTCGTCAGCTCCGCCAGCAGCCTCACCGGCAAATGTATCCTGTCCATAGCCTTCCCCTCCCCGCCGATATCCACGCAGCTCGCTCAAGCCCCCTCGCTCTGCGGGGAGCTTGCGTTATCGGGTGCATTCTGTGCTCCCCGCGCCGCGTATTAAAGGTTTAAAAATCACCGCCGCGCGATTTCGTCCGCAGACATTCCGCCGGACGCTGCTCTAAGGCATTGCCCGGCAACGCGAGGTGTGTTATAATAGAATCATATCATATGCGGAGGGATTTAACAATGCTTGATATTACAAAGCTGCTCAAAAAACGCGAGCGTCCCGTATTCACCGACGTGCTGCGAGACCGCTCGAAGGTGTTTCTCGCCGGACATCGCGGCTGGTGCTCCGATTATCCCGAGAACACCATGGCGGGCTTTCGTGCCGCGCTGGAGCAGGACGTCGATATGCTCGAATTTGATTTGAACCTGACGCGGGACAAGCGTCTCGTCGTCATCCACGACGAGACAGTGGACCGCACCACCGACGGCACTGGCGTTATCCGCGAGATGGACTTTGACGAGCTACGCGCGCTGGACGCGGGCGTCAAAAAGAACGCGCGCTTCGCCGGGGAGAGGATCCCGGCCTTTGAGGAGCTGTGCGAGCTGATCACGGAATACCCCCACCTCATGCTCAACGTCGAGATAAAGGAGCGCACCGTCGAGACCGCCGACCTCGCCGTCGCCATGATAAACCGCTACGGGTTCCTTGACCGCTGCGTATTCACCTGCTTTGACGCGAGGATACTCGAATATCTCCATGACGCCTATAAGCTGCGCACGCAGGGCTTTCACGAGAGCCACATGCTGAACTTCACACCCGGACGCCGCGGCACCTATTCCAAAATGTTCGCCGTAGGCATCCCGATGAGCGAGCTGACGCCGGAGAGCGTCTACGAATTTGAAAAGCTCGGCATACTTCCGTGGTGCTACTGCCCGGACACCGAGCGCGAGGTCTATCTTGCCACCGTCTGCGGCGCACGGCTGATGACCTGCAACGACATAGGCCCCGCGCTCAAGGTGCTGCACCTTGCGGAGCCGGCGGAAAAAGAGAAAAACCGCCGCTGATGTAAAATGCGGTATGGACTTGCCGGAGCGCGTATGTTATAATAAAGCTGCATGTAACAAAAATCAGCCGCCGAGCGAGGGATCACGATGAATCTGCTTCATATGAAATACGCCGTGGAGATTGCGGAGACAAATTCGATAAACAAGGCGGCGGAAAAGCTGTATGTCGGCCAGCCGACG
>CANNTZ010000075.1 GCA_947522735.1 uncultured Oscillospiraceae bacterium
ACACCCTTTCAGGCTGTTTCCCCTCTCTCTTTGGAAACACTCACCTCTTCCGCTGAACGCGGAGCGCCTCCGCGCTTCGCGCGGTGGCTTACGTTATCAAGTGCATTGACTTATTCGCGCGGCGAAAGGTTGAATTATGCTCGCGCCGCGGGAATAAGTTAACGAAACCGATAACGTAAGCGCCTTTGGCGCGAACTGCGGATATGCCTGCGGGCGCTTGCCCGCCGCCGCGGGAATAAGTTAACGAAACCGATAACGTAAGCGCCTTTGGCGCGAACCGCGGATATGCCTGCGGGCGCTTGCCCGCCGCCGCGGGAATAAGTTAACGAAACCGATAACGTAAGGTCCACGCAACGCGAAGCGTGAGGACGACCGATCCGCGGCTATATCACCGGGCATTGCCCGGCCGCGGCTATATCTGCGGGCATTGCCCGCCGGGCGCTGCCCGCCGCGGTTTTCGATGCTGACGATTGTCGCCGGAGGAAATTGGCGCTTTCAATTTTCTCCGGATGATGATAAAATATTATTACAGGAGGCAACCTCAATGAAAAAACTTCTTTGCGCACTGCTCGCCATCGTCATGATAGCGACAGTATTTGCCGGATGCAGCAAGCCGGGTGCTCAAAGCTCCGACTCAAGCAAGACCGAATCCTCCAGCGCGCAGAGCGCGGGCGATTCTTCTAAAACCGACGACGAGAAGTCGCTCGTCAACACCGACTCGCTCTATCCTGTCGTAAACGAGCCAGTCTCTATGTCTGTCGCCGTCAGAACCGGCCCGGACGACCTTGAGCCTGACGAAAAATGGTTCTACCGCTGGTGGAAAAACGCTTCCGGCGTTGATATCGAATTTATCAACATCAATGCCGACGCGCTCGGCGAGCGCAGATCCGTCATGCTTGCCAGCGAGACTCTGCCCGACGTGATGTATTCCTTCGGCTGGAGCAACGCCGACATGCTCAACTACGGCCAGAAGGAGGGCTTTTTCGCTGTCCTCAACGACGCCATAGACAAATACGGCGACAAGATCAACGAAAAGCTGGACGCATGCCCGGGCGCTCGCGAGGGCGTCACCCTGCCGGACGGCAACATCTATTCCATCCCGCAGATGACCGATTTCCCGGATACAGTCGCCTTCTCCTCCCAGAACTACTCCATAAACACCACCTGGCTCCAGAACCTCGGCCTTGACAAGCCCGCCACCCTTGATGAGTTCTATGAGACGCTCAAGGCGTTCAAGGAGAAGGACGCCAACGGCAACGGCGATGCCACGGACGAGATCCCCTGGAGCGGACTGTGGGTTAGCACTATCAACCGCAATATTATCCTGCTTGCCTACGGCATCGTCTCCAACGGCGACTTTGGCGGCCCGGCGCTCAAGGACGGCAAGGTCACCTATGCGCCGGTGGACGACGACTACATCAACTACCTCACCTTTATGCGCAAGCTCTATTCCGAGGGACTGCTCGATCAGGATGTGTTCTCTCAGGAAGAGACTGCCCTCACCGCAAAGGGCAATGAGATGCGCGTCGGCGTCCTGGTTGGCGGACCTTATTACTTCACCGGCCTTGACAACGACAACTATGCACAGTACGAGTCCTTCACCCTCGTCTCCGATTCCTCCCGCAAGCCGGTATCCTATATGGCATACGCCTTCAACCCAGGCTTCATCACCATCTCCAGCACCTGCGAGCACCTCGACGTTGCGGTTCGTCTTGTCAACATGCTCTATGACGACTGCATCAACATCATGCAGTTCTACGGCCCCGAAAAAGGCAGCGAATACGATGACGACTACGCCAAGGAGCTGGATTTCGGCTACGAGAACGTCTATGACGACAACGGCGACTGGTATGATTACACCTTCCCCGGCTACAACGAGGAAAAGGACGGCAGCCTCTGGGCTTATCTGTGCCGCCACTGCATGTGCGCCGCCGGCAACGCTTTCACCGGCGTGCTTGCCCGCATGAACTATTACAACGCCGACCCGCTTGCGAACGGCACTCCGTATGAGGAGAAGTGGCGTTCCTCCAACCGCGAGAACATACTCCCGTACATCCAGTACGGCTATCCGGTCGTCTATCTTGACGACGCCTCGCTTGAGAGGATCAACGAGATCGCCACTCCGCTGAGCGACTATGCTCTCCAGATGGAGGCGAAGTTCATTACCGGCGCCGAGTCTCTCGACAACTACGACGCTTATCTCGAGGAGATGAAGCGTCTCGGCTCCGACGAATACATCCAGATTTACACCGACGCCTATAACAACAAATAATCGGCGTTCTCAACACGGCTCATATGCCCTGACACTCGCGATACCGCCGCGCTTTTCCGGCGGTATCGCCTGCTTGCTTTGTATGGAGGTGTCGACTTGAGGTTTCGCGATATGGCGATAAGATACGGCTTTCTTCTACGCCTGGTCAGCACCCTGCTGCTCACCGTCAGCATCCCGGCGCTGATTGTCGTGTGGTTCATCCTCGGCAACGTCTATTCCGAGATGGAGCGCCAAAACGACGCGCGCATGCTCATGCGCGCGGACAGCTTCATGCGCTACTTTGACGACCGCTACGAGGACATGTTCAACACCGCCGTGCGCATAGGCTATGAAAAAAAGGTTCTGCCCTCCGAGATAGCCAGCCACCCATACAACATCCTTGACGCAATCAAATACATGTCGAGCTATTCCGACTCGATCGGCATCGCCGCCGGCTGCTTCATCAGCTTTCCGGACGAGGGCTATCTCGTCGGATCCTCGCATAAATACGACAACGCCACCTTTCTCAAGCGCTACGCAAAGGACGACGACTTGCTGGCGGGCGAGCTTACAGAGATACTAAACGGCTCCGACAAGCGCTCGGTCGTCTCCGACTTTGAACGCGCTTCGTCAAGCTCCGCCAAGATGTTCGTCACCATCCCCATTACGGTATACCGCAAAAACGACGCAACCGTGCTTTGGCTGATCGACCGCTCCTCCGTCCGGCTCTCCTTTTCGGCGCTGATAAGCGACAGCGGCTGCCGGGTATATATCTTCGACTCCGACGGGCGGCTGGTCATGTCCGGCGACGGGGCAACGGCGGCCGATACGGCGGCCTTTTCGGATTTCGTCACCGGCGGAGAGAGTGTTTCGAGCTCCGGACAGTTGCGGCTTTTCAAATGCGCAAGCGCCCGCTCCGGGCTGATTTTTGTTGTCGCTGTGCCGGAATCGGAGCTTGTCGAGCCGCTCCAGACCTTCTATGGCGCGCTGCGCAGGCTGCTGCTTCTGCTCGCCGTAATTTTCACCGTCATGTTCCTCGCGACGGTCTATATCAACTACCGCCCTATCTCCGAAACGACGAAAACGCTGCGCGAGGAGGACTCCAGCCTGCCCGACGCCGACGAGATATCCACCATCAACACGGCGCTCGCGCGCAGCCGCAGCGAGCGTGAGCGGCTGTCGCAGCGCGTCACGGAGCAGCGCGCCCTGCTCGACGAAAGGCTTGCGCAGCGCCTGTTTGACGGCAAGACGGTCGGCGCGCAGGAGTTTGCGGCGCTTGCTCTGCCCGGGCCCTTCTGGTGCGCCGCCGTCACCGGCTCCACCGGCTCCGTCGATCTCTCCCGGCTCAACTCCGCCCTCTCGACGGGCGCGTCCCCGGTCTACGCCTTCCGCACCGAGCGCGAAAGCTACGTCGCGTTCATCCTCTCGCTTGCCGACGACAGCCGCAGCGGACGCGAGAGCGCCGTGGAGCGAATCCGCGTCCTGCTGCCCGGAAGCTACGGCGTCGGCCGCGTCTGCTCCACGCCAAAGGGCATCCATCACTCCGCCGTCAACGCCATGATAGCCGCCGAGTCCGATTTCACCGGCATTGTCTTTTTCGAGGACATCGTCTCGACCGGCAGAAGCAGCCTTGAAATCTCAGAGGAAACGCTGCGCTTTATCCACTGTGTACGCCACGGCGAAACCGACAAGGCTCTCGAACGCCTTGACCGCGTCATCGCTCAGATATCCGGTGGAGCGCTGCGCCAGCTCTACTGCTGCAACCTCATCAGCGCCTTTGCCGGGGTTGCGGGCAAGCTGGGACATGGCCTCAGCGATTACGCCGTCGCGGAGCTGATGAACTTCACCGAGCCGGAGGGACTTAAAAACGGCATGGAGCCGCTCGTCCGCAGCATCTGCGAGGAGGTCTGCCGCAGCAATCAGGCCGCCGCCGTGCGCCGCACCGAAAACGTCGTGCGCTACGTGGAGGACAACTTCCGCGACCCGGCGCTCTCGCTTGTCATGCTCTCCGATAACTTCGGCATGTCGGTGCACGTGCTCAGCCGCATGTTCAAGGAGGTCACCGGCACCGGCTTCAAGGAGTACGTGACGACGCTTCGTCTCCGCGAGAGCCGCCGCCTGCTTGAGCAGACGGACACTCCGGTCGGCGACATTGCGGTTATGATGGGCTGGCAGGACGTCTCGCACTTTATCAAGCTGTTTAAAAGCGTCTGCGGCATGACGCCGCTGAATTATCGTCGCGAAAAGCGAAAACAATGAATCATCTACGAAAGGACTTCATAAATGAAAGGAATCAGTAACTGGCAGTTTACGCCATATCGCCGTCCGATAGACGATGCGCGCCCGTATATCTGCCGTATAGAGCCCCGCTGCGGCGCATTCGTATTTGACTGGCTGGACGGCGTCGGACAGCGCTGCGACGTATATTTTCGCAAAGCGGACGGCGAATTTGAGCGCCGTCCCGCCGCCGCGCACCGCGTTACCGTAGACGGACTGGAAAACAACTCCGACTACGAATTTTTTCTCCGCCGTGACGACGGTACGGAGAGCGCTCACCGGCTCGTACACGTCTGCGACGCGCCTGAGAACGCCGCCGTTATCGACTATCTGCACCCGCTCGACGATATCTACGAATACTCCGGACACGCGCTCGCCGCGCCGACGCTCGTCAAGCTCCCGTCCGGCAAGCTGATTGCCGGGACCAGCGTCTGCTGCGACCGCACCCGCTGGCCCTCCGACCCATGCCTCGACGTGCTGTTTGAATCCACCGACGGCGGCAATAGCTGGAGCTACCTCTGCGATATCCGGCCGGCCTTCAATTCCAAGCTGTTCTGGCACCGCGGCAAGCTCTATCTGCTGACGCTCAGCACCGACTATTGCGACCTCATCATCGGCTGCTCCGAGGACGAGGGACGCACCTGGTCCCGCCCGGTCACGCTGCTTCGCGGCGAGGGCGTGCGGCGCTACGGCTGGCACCGCGGCTCCTATCCCATCGTCGAAAAGGACGGGCGGCTATACACCGCGATAGAATACGGCCATGTGGAGGAGATCACCGAGCCGACACCGGAGGAGCTGGATAATTCCCGCGGCGCGGACGCCGATGAGCCGGCAGACTTTGAATTCCGGACGCTGTTCAACGCCTGCTCGCCCGGCAAAAAGCTGGTGTGCAACCTGGCGCACTATTCCGGCGTGCTCTCCGTCCCCGCCGACGCCGACCTTATGCAGCCGGAAAGCTGGACCGTCAGCCGCCTGTATTATCCGGAGGACGATCCGCGCCAGTGCATCGAGGGCAACATCGTCGAGCTGCCCGACGGCAGGCTCTACAACCTCATCCGCACGATGCGTGCCGGAAAATCGCTGCTGCTGCGGCTGGACGAGAACGACCCCGCAGAGGGAATGCCGCAGAAGGCGCGGCTTGTCGAGGACTTCCCGCTCTCGGCGGTCAGCAAATTCGTCGTGCACAGAGATCCCGTCACCGGCGCTTACGTCGCCTTTGGCAATCTGCACGACCCCAAGCGCCCGTCGCTTGGCCGCCGCGTGCTTGCAATGGCCGTCTCGGAGGATTTCGAGCGCTGGCGCGTCGCGCACATCGTCGCGGACGGAAGCGCAGTTGGCAACGCCTTCACCTATCCCGAGTGGCTGATCGACGGCGAGGACGTGCTGCTCGTCTCCCGCACCGCATGGAACGGGGCCGTCAACCAGCACGACACCAACATGATAACCTTCCACCGCATCAGCAACTTCCGCCGGTATCTCTGACTGCGAGGTTCGGTCGCAGCGCTCCTGCCCCCGCCCGCGAAAAACGGAACGGCTCCGCCTGTTTATGCCGCTCTGTTAAGCCGCAAAAATAATGCGAGGCTTTAAAAAGGTATTGACAAAAATCTTCGGCGATGCTATACTATAAAATAGTATAGGGGAGTAGTTTGCATGCGGCGGCGCGTGTTTCACGACCAACAAGCATGACCCCGGGCGATATGCACCGGGCGTCTGGTCCGGATTAAAAAACGAGACTTATGCGCAGGATAACTGTGCGTAAGTCTTTTTTTATGGCTTGCAAAGCACGGGACTTTCCGAAAAAATACAACAGACAAAAGGAGAAATCAGCTTGAAGTATTATCTTGAAGAGCTTGACGAGGTCTATCGCGAGCTTGGCTCCGGCAAAAACGGACTGACCTCCGCCGAGGCCGCGGAGCGCCTTGCCCGCGACGGCAAAAACAAGCTTGCCGAGGGCAAAAAAATCTCGCTGCTCAAACGCTTCATCGACCAGCTCGCCGACCCCATGACACTTGTACTGATCGCGGCGGCTATCGTCTCGGCGATAACCTCCGCCGTCTCTCACGAGAGCTTTGCCGACGTGTTCATTATCCTCTTCGTCGTCGTCCTCAACGCCGTGCTCGGCGTAGTGCAGGAGAGCAAGGCGGAGAAGGCCATCGACGCACTCAAGGAGATGACCGCCGCCACCTCCAAGGCGCTGCGCGACGGCGAGCTTGTCCATATCAAAAGCGAGGAGCTCGCTGTGGGTGACGTGATACTGCTTGAGGCGGGCGACTCTATTCCCGCGGACGCACGTCTCATCGAAGCCGCCGGGCTCAAGGCTGAGGAGGCGGCGCTGACCGGCGAATCCGTCCCGGCGGAAAAGACCGCTGCGGTTCTCACGACAGGCGGCGCAAAGGACGTCCCCCTCGGCGACCGCCGCAACATGGTCTATACCGGCAGCACCATTGTATACGGACGCGGACGCGCCGTCGTCACCGGCACCGGCATGAACACCGAGATGGGCAAGATTGCCGACGCCATAACAAAGGCGCAGGACAACCAGACGCCGCTCCAGCTCAAGCTCGCCTCGCTGAGCAAAACGTTGACATGGATGGTGCTTGGCATCTGCGTGTTCATCTTCCTGTTCAGTATGGGGCGCTCGTGGCTCGTCAACGGCGACATCAGCGGCGCGACGGTGCTCAACACCTTCATGCTCGCCGTCAGCCTCGCCGTCGCCGCCATTCCCGAGGGCCTCGCCACGGTCGTTACCATCGTGCTCTCCATCGGCGTGACCAAAATGTCCAAGCGCAACGCCGTCATCCGCAAGCTGACCGCCGTAGAGACGCTCGGCTGCACCCAGATCATCTGCTCCGACAAGACCGGCACGCTCACACAGAACAAAATGACCGTCGTAGAGCACTATGGCGACGAAAGGCTGCTTGCAACCGCCATGTCCCTGTGCAGCGACGCCGAACCGGACAAAACCGGGGAAGCCGTCGGCGAGCCGACCGAGTGTGCGCTTGTCAACTACGCAACCGGGCTTGGCCTTTCCAAGGCGGAGGCCGCGGAGGCAATGCCACGCGTGGGCGAGGCGCCGTTTGACTCCATGCGCAAGATGATGTCCACCCTCCACGCCGGGCGCGAGGGCCTGATCCAATTCACCAAGGGCGCGCCGGACGAGCTGCTGGGGCGCTGTACGAGGTATATCCGCGAAGGCGTTGTGAAGGAGCTTGACGACAAGACGCGCGCCGAGATCCTCGCCGTCAACCACAGCTTTGCACAGCGCGCGCTGCGCGTCCTCGCCGCCGCCTACCGCGACTGGGAGAGCTTCCCGACGGACACCTCCGCCGAAAATCTCGAACAGGAGCTAACCTTTATCGGCCTTGCAGGCATGATCGACCCGGTGCGCCCGGAGGTTGCTGCGGCCGTGAAGGAGTGCGCCGAGGCAGGCATCCGTCCTGTCATGATAACCGGAGACCATCGCGACACCGCCTCTGCCATTGCGAAGGAGCTGGGCATCATCACAAGCGACAGCCAGGTCATAACCGGCGCGCAGCTTGACGAGCTTTCTGACGAACAGCTTGCACAGAATATCGACAGATATTCCGTCTATGCCCGCGTCCAGCCGGAGCACAAGGTGCGCATAGTCAACGCATGGAAAAGTCGCGGTGCTATAACCGCAATGACCGGCGACGGCGTCAACGACGCGCCCTCCATCAAAAGCGCCGATATCGGCGTGGGCATGGGCATCACCGGCACCGACGTCACCAAGAACGTAGCGGACATGGTGCTCGCCGACGACAACTTCGCGACCATCGTCTCCTCGGTTGAGGAGGGCCGCCGCATCTACGACAACATCCGAAAGACCATCCAGTTCCTGCTCTCCTCGAATCTCAGCGAGGTGCTCGGTATATTTGTCGCAACGCTGCTCGGCTTCACACTGCTCACACCGGTGCATCTGCTCTGGATAAACCTCATCACCGACTGCTTCCCGGCGCTGGCGCTGGGCATGGAGAAGGGCGAAAAGAATATCATGCACCGCGCGCCGCGCTCCTCCACGGAGGGCGTTTTCGCCGGCGGCATGGGCTTCAGCGTCATTTATCAGGGCGTTGCCGTAACGCTGCTGACCCTCGCCGCCTACTTCATCGGGCACTTTCTCGAGGCGGGCCGCTGGGAGATCGTCCAAAGCGCCGACGGCATGACGATGGCGTTTCTCACGATGTCCATGGCGGAGATATTCCACTCCTACAATCTGCGCTCGCAGCATGGCTCCATCTTCACCCTCGGCTCCCACAACCCATATCTCTTCGGCGCAATGCTGCTCTCGCTGCTGCTCACCTCCGCCGTGATATATATTCCGCCCCTTGCGGCGCTTTTCGGCTTCGAGAGCATTTCGCTGCTTGAATACGCCGTCGCTATGGGGCTCGCGCTGTGCATCATCCCCATAGTCGAGCTTGTCAAGCTCATCCAGCGCGCCGCCGCCCGCAAAAAATAATCTCCTTTCTTCCGCACGGCCCCTCCTCCTGCCGCGAGCATCCACTGCGGCGGAGGGAGGGGCCGAAGCACGCGGATTTTCAGGAAAATTTTCAAAAAAATCGCGATAAATACTTGACGAAACGCCCTTCCATATGATATAGTATAGATACCTCTAAAAGGGTTATTTTTTTGTGTTCAAATTTAGCGTTCTTTTTCGAGGGAGGCAAAAATTTCTGGCGATCAGGAGGTGCCGAAATGAGAGTTAAAATCACCCTGGCTTGCACCGAGTGCAAGCAGCGCAACTACAACAAAATGAAAAACAAGAAGAATGATCCCGACAGGCTTGAAATGAACAAGTATTGCAGGTTCTGCAGGAAACACACTCTTCACAAGGAGACAAAGTAATCTTATCGGGCTTGGGTTTTTAAAACTTCGAGCTATTTGCAAGGAGGTTTGTTCATGGCAAAAACCGCGGCAAACAGCCCTAAGAAGGGCGAGTCCGGCATAAAGAAGCTCCCGGCAAAGATCGTGCGCACCTTCAAGGACATGAAGGGCGAGGTCAAAAAGGTAGTATGGCCCAGTAAGAAACAGGTTCTCAACAACTCCGTAATCGTATTTGTAATGTTGATAATCTCCGCCATATTCATTGGCGGAATCGATGAATTACTGGTGCTGTTGCTGCAGCTCATCTTTAAATGATTAGCTTTGCATGCTATACCCCGGAGGTAGACAATGTCAGAAAACGCTAAATGGTATGTGGTGCATACCTATTCCGGCTATGAGAACAAGGTGGCGACGAACATCGAAAAGGCCGTCGAGAACCGGCAGCTTCAGGATCTCATCCTCGATGTTTCAATCCCCACCGAGACAGTCACCGAAATAAAAGACGACAAGACGCGCGAGGTCGAGCGCAAAATATTCCCGGGCTATGTTCTTGTCAAGATGATAATGACGGACGAGTCCTGGTATATCGTGCGCAACACGCGCGGAGTCACCGGCTTTGTCGGGCCCGCTTCCAAGCCGGTCCCGCTGACCGACGAGGAAATAGCCGCTCTCGGCGTGGAATCTCACGTCACCGAGGTGGCCTATGCAAAGGGAGACTCCGTCCAGATCACCGGCGGCCCGCTCGAGGGCTTCATCGGAGTAGTGGACAGCGTGGATATTCCCGGCAACTGCGTGTGCGTGACCGTCTCGATGTTCGGAAGGGAAACTCCGGTCGAGCTTGAGCTAAACCAGGCCAAGCCCGTCTGACGCAGCCGGCAAGGTGTACAGCCGTACGAACCGGCAAAGCGCCGCTATCAGAGATGAGCGGACTGAGAAATAACGATTCTTTTAGGGTAAATTTTTCTCGCGCGGGCCGTCTGAACACGCGCGCTCCGCGCAATGAAAGGAAGAACTGCAATGGCACAAAAGGTGGTTGGCTTAGTTAAGCTTCAGATCCCCGCCGGCAAAGCCACGCCGGCACCCCCCGTCGGTTCCGCACTCGGACCCCACGGAATCAACAT
>CANNTZ010000076.1 GCA_947522735.1 uncultured Oscillospiraceae bacterium
ACAGCGGCATCCCGCAGCATGAGATCGAGAACATCGCCCGAATTCTGCTGCCGGATATTCTCGCCTTTTACGAGAGCGAGGAGGGTCAGCGGGAATTTGCCGAATGGAAGGCGGCACGGGACGGGGCAAAAACGGACAAGGACAGCAACGGCGAGGACATCGCCTGACGATGGATATAAGACAAATCCAAGGGATATATGCTCCTAAAACAGCATGGCAAAAGGGATGGCAGACCGCCATCCCCTTTGTGCGTTTGTTCAGTTTTCGTAGGGCTTGTACTCCGTGACGGCGTTCAGATACGCCTCTATATCTTTGGTTTCCTCGGCCCTCCGGGCTTGGATTCGGGACGCTTGACCACGCCGTTTCTGAAATGCGTATCCTCGAATTTCTCGAAGAAAACAAATAATCCGAACCCATCTTCGATTAAGAAGATTTGGTTCGGATTATTCTGGTTTGGTGCGGCAGATGAGACTTGAACTCACACGTCAACGACACACGCCCCTCAAACGTGCCTGTCTGCCTATTCCAGCACTGCCGCATATTCTTTAATGTGGCTTTCCACATCGCTTAATTATTATATCAAACCGAATTTGAAATGTCAACCCTTTTTTAAATTATTTTTTCAAAAGGTTGTAGGGCTGTCAACGCAGCGTTGGGCGTCGGAAAAAGAGGGCGGGAGCAATTACAGTGAGACCGTCGTATTGACGCCGAGAAACGGCTGACCGCTTAGCGAGGCTCTCAAACGAATGAAAGCGATGACCGGAGCGAAATGCCCGTCGCCGTTATACGGTGGCTGCGCCCACTTTGCCGTTGCGTCCGTGGCGCGCGCCGGATACCGGGCTGTGTCAGCGCTTTCTCAAGCAGGGCCGGGCTTTTTACGGCGCTATTTTTGTTTGCTCTGTCAAGCATCGTTGCAGCGCCCAAGCCGTGCGGAAAACGCCCGCAGAAACAGCCGCGCCCCGGTCTGCCTTGCGCCAAGGCGCTTCAGACGTGCGCGTCACGGGGAGAGTGTGGCATCGAGCGTGTCGGAGAGGCTCAAGGGCTCCCACGGCGGAGAGAGGCGAAGAAGCTGCGGAGGAGAGCGGAGCATTCGGACGAGAGGACGCCTCCGGTCACTGACGGGCGGCGCGCAACAAAGCCGGACAGCTCAAGCAGGTCGTATTTTCCGCCGAGCGCGCCGTATTCCACGTCGGACGCGCCGTATACAACGCGCGAGACGCGGGAAAGATATATCGCGCCCGCGCACATCGGGCAGGGCTCAAGCGTCACATATATCGTACAGCCGTCCAGCGTTTTGCGTCCAAGCGCTCTGCACGCGGCTGCGATGGCGTTCAGCTCCGCGTGGCTTGTCGCTGCTCCATCCGCCTCGGTGCGGTTCGCAGCAAGAGCGACCGCCTCTCCGCCGCGCGCTATGACCGCGCCGACAGGCAGCTCGCCCGCGTCTCCCGCGCTGCGCGCCGTCTCCAACGCCAGCCGCATGAAACGCTCGTCCTCACACGCGACCGCCGTGCTCTCGCCGCGAAAAACCTCCACATTCATCCCCCGCTTTCTCTGTTATATCTACATTACCACATATCCCGCGAAAAATCAATCATCCCAACGCCACATCCATCGCCATCATTACCGCAAAGCCAATGAGCGTGAACAGCGCCATGAGATCCTTTTTCTGGTTGGTTTGGCTCTCCGGTATCAGCTCCTCGACGACGACGTAGATCATCGCGCCCGCCGCGAACGCCAGCAGAAACGGCAGCAGCATTCGCGCCCGCGTCACCAGCAGTGCCCCGGCAACTCCTGCGAGCGGCTCCGCCACGCCGCTGAGCTGACCGTAGAAGAACGCCTTTTTTCTCGAAAAGCCCTCGCGGCGCAGCGGCACGCTGACAGCCGTTCCCTCCGGAAAATTTTGCAGCCCGATGCCGAGCGCCAGCATCAGCGCAGCCGCGAGCGTCGCGCCCTCCAACCCGTATTCGAGCGAGCCGAACGCCACGCCGACCGCCATGCCCTCCGGAACGTTGTGCAGCGTGATGGAGAAAATCAGCATCCAGCAGCGCTTGAGAGAGCCTGTGCCGGTTTTATCCATGCCGCCGCGTCGGTCGAGCGCCTCGAACAGCTTGTCGCCGACAAACAGCAGCAGCCCTCCGCTCAAAAAGCCCGCCGCCGCAGTCAGCCACGGGATGGCGCCGATGACCTCCGCCATATCCAGCGCCGGCGAGAGCAACGAAAAATATGACGCCGCTATCATCACGCCTCCGGCAAAGCCGAGCATCGCGTCCATCACGCTCTTGTTTATCCTTTTGAAGATGAACACCACACCCGCGCCGAGCGTGGTGATGCCCCATGTGAACACCGTCGCGACAAGCGCCTGCACCGGCGCGGGCAGGCAGGCGAACCGCACTGTAATATTGACCATCGTTATGACCCCTTTACAAATGATATCCGGTATCATTCTATGGGGCCGCGGGCGCGTGTGTTAAAGGCGGCGCCGGCTCGACATAACGCAGACAAAAAAACGCGGACCACGGGCGAGGGTATGCGTTTGCGATCCCGTTTTCCGTTAAGGAGCCGTCCGCGGGCCTCTGACACCGTGAAAATCCTCAAAATCCTGCCGCCGGACGGATTTTCGCTCCTGCTTCGGGCAAAACAATAGCGTCCGCAAAGCGCCGCCGGGATGTGGCGCTACGCGGCCTTACAGGAAAAATGCCGGTTGCGGCATTGCTGGGGGGAGCGGTCGATTGAAATGTATAGTTCTTGCCGGAGAGGAGCGCTCAGCTGCCGACAGGCGGCTCTCCGGGCTTTTCCGCGAGTGGGTTTGCGGCGAGAGGGACGGTATCGCGGCGTTTGACGGCGGCTTTTGCGGCGGCGGAGGGGACATCCTGCTTACTCAGGCGCGCCGCGTCGAGAGGCTGCCGCGCGGCGGGATAATCGTCTTTCGCGAGAGCTTTTCAGAGCGCTGCCGCGTTGACGCAGAGGTGCGCTGCGCGGCGGTCGTCAGCGCCGAAAACGTCCTTGCCGTCCGGCTGCTATCCGGCATGGACGCGCAGACCGTGACCTGCGGGCTTTCCGGCAAGGATACCGTGACCGTCACCAGCTTCACCGGCGACGCCGCAATGCTTGCGCTGCAAAGAAGCGTCGTCGCCTGCTCCGGCAGGGTTGTCCAGCCCTTCGAGCTGCCGGTGCGGCTCGGCGGAACATGCGACCGCTACGCGATAATGAGTCTGTTTGCGGCGAAGCTGCTGACCGGCGAGCTGCCGCGGAAATAGCGCGCAAAAAACGTCGAAGCGCCCGCTGTAAAACGGACGCCCCGGCGTTTTGTTATATTATGAAGGTGAGGTAAGCTTATTCAGCAGGCAATGCCTTGCCAGAGCATCGCATCCGCAACCTTGAGGAAGCCCGCGATGTTTGCGCCGCACGCGAGATCCCCGGCGTGCCCGTATTTGGCGGAGGCGTCGTACGCCTTGTGGTAGATGTCCTTCATGATGTGGTAGAGCCGCCCGTCCACCTCGTCGAAGCTCCACGCCATACGTTGGCTGTTCTGCGCCATTTCAAGTCCGGAGACCGCCACGCCGCCCGCATTGGCCGCCTTTGCGGGAGCGAAGAGCACTCCCGCGCTTTGGAGCGCACGGATTGCGGTCGGTGTGCTGGGCATGTTCGCGCCCTCCCCGACGGCGATGCAGCCGTTTTGTATGAGCGCCGCGGCGTCCTCGCCGTGAAGCTCGTTTTGGGTGGCGCAGGGCAACGCGATATCGCAGGGTACCTGCCATATCCCGCGGCAGCCCTCGGTGTATACGGCGTCCGGGACGTAGCTCACATACTCGGATATGCGTCCGCGGCCGACCTCCTTTATCTGCTTGACGACCGAGAGATCGACACCGTTCGGGTCGTAGACGAAGCCGGAGGAATCGCTCATGGCCACTGTTTTTGCGCCGAGCTGAGCCGCCTTTTCGCTGGCGTATATCGCGACGTTTCCCGAGCCGGAGACGACTATGCTTTTGCCCTCGAAGGTGGAGCCATTGTCGCGCAGCATCTCCTCGACAAAGTAGCACAGGCCGTAGCCGGTGGCCTCGCGGCGCGCAAGGGAGCCGCCGAAGGTCAGCCCCTTGCCGGTGAGAACGCCGGTGAACTCGTTGCGCAGGCGCTTGTACTGACCGAACATGTAGCCGATCTCGCGGGAGCCGACGCCTATATCACCGGCGGGAACATCGGTGTCCGCGCCGACGTGACGGGCAAGCTCGGTCATGAAGGATTGGCAGAAGCGCATAATCTCGCCCTCGGATCTGCCCTTAGGATCGAAGTTGGAGCCGCCCTTTGCGCCGCCGATCGGCAGTCCGGTCAGGGCGTTTTTGAATATCTGCTCAAAGCCGAGGAACTTGAGGATGGACGCGTTGACAGAGGGGTGAAGACGCAGGCCGCCCTTGTATGGCCCGATGGCGGAGTTGAACTGGACGCGCCAGCCACGGTTGACGCGAACCTGCCCGGCGTCGTCCACCCAGCTCACGCGGAACTGAATCAGGCGCTCCGGCTCAACGAGACGCTCGAGTATTCCGGCGTCCAGCAGGTCGCGACGCTGCTCCATGACCGATTCGAGAGAGGTCAGCACCTCTTTGACAGCCTGTAAAAACTCCGGCTCGTGCTGGTTGAGCTTCACCACATCGTTATAAAGCTCTGCAAGATATGTTTCGGTTCTATTCATGTTATCATCTCCGTTAAGCCTTGGCGTCGCCTTATGCAGTTTATTATAGCAAAGTATTTGCAAGTTGTAAAGCATAAAATTGCAAAACGCAATAAAAACGTCGGTGTGTCAAAAAACGCGCGGAAGGGTTCCTGCAAAAATATGCACAATATTCATATACAAAATTTGTAAAATAAACATGCGGCGGCAAGGCGGCGAACAATGCTCATGTGCGATAGAAAAGCATCATAAGCGAATAGGTTTTATGCCGGAGTACGGAGGGGGCAAAACAATGTAACGAGTTGAGAAAAAATCGGTTTCGGGTTCAGGCCCTCAATTCTATTTTGTTTTTCGTGAAAATGAGCTGATAGGGAAAATTTTCCTCATGGGTGACACTAAGAAATACAAGACGTTCCCTTGGCTTGTTATTAGCAATATGGATGAGCAGAGGCTGATTGGTTGTGAAGAGATGACGATAATTGTCCCGCCGTTCTCCCGGCGATTGACGGAGGTAAAGCTCGCGTTCAATTTCTCCGCAGGCTGACGCCGGGAGATTCTGCGCTCGCTGCGCAGCTTGATGATGACTTCGCCAAAGGGCTTTATCCGCCTGTCCTCCATCGAGGGCTGCACTGGGAACCGCTCTCGCCGGGGAAAAGGGGCCCACACCGCGCAGAAGGCGAGCGCGGATCACACGGAAAAGGACGCTCAGCCGCAAGCTTTTGTGCGTTCAAAGGGGTCTTAGGGGCGTTGCCCCCGGCAAGCAGAGGAGGAGTTTTGCGGCGGCGAAAATTCTCCGAAAATGCAAAAGAGGGTCCCCTTTGCCCTGTAGGCCATGTTTTCCTCCCTCCTTCGCAGGGATGCTTCCCGCACTTCCCGGCGCAGGTAACTTTATCTCTGAAATTTTTGCCGGATGTCTTGTGTTTATTCTGATATTCGTATATAATGTATCGTGTTGAGTATTATCCATGCGGAGGTGCGATATGAACGGGATCAAGGGCTATATCTCCATCCGGGAGGCGTCCTGCCGTTGGGGCGTATCGGAGCGGCGAGTCGATCAATACTGCGCCGAGGGGCGCATCCCCGGCGCGTCCCGGTTCGGGCGCTCATGGGCGATTCCGGAGGACGCGGAGAAGCCGTCCGATCCGCGCAGGAAAACCACGGGAGGAGGCGTTGGATATGATCTCCGATGAAGCCGCGTACCGGCGGTATCTGGACGGGGATAATAAAGCCGCCGACCTGTTGGTGGAACGCTACGGCGATGCTCTGACCCTTTATATAAACGGATACATCAAGGATATGCACGAGGCGGAGGATCTGATGATCGAAGCCTTTTCCCGGCTATTTGCAAAGGAGCGTCCCATCACGAGGGAGGGAGGCTTCAAGGCATATCTCTATAAAATTGCCCGCAACCTTGCGCTGCGGCATGAGGGCAAACGCCGTATCCTTTTCCTGCGGCTCGATGAGCTGGACTTTGAGCCGCAAAGCGATGCCCTTGCGGAGACAGAGCTGCTTAGGAGCGAGCGGGACAGGCGGCTTTACGCCGCATTGGAAAAGCTGAAGACAGACTACCGGGAGGCGCTGTACCTCGTCTACTTTGAGCGCATGAGCTATCAAAGCGCGGCGGCGGTCATGTCTAAAAATGAGCAGCAGGTCAAAAACCTTGTCTACCGCGGAAAGCAGAGCCTGAAAACGATCTTGGAGCAGGAGGGATTCGTCTATGCGGACCAATGAGGAACGCGTCCGCTTGGTTAATAAACGGACGACGGAGCTCAAGCTGGAAAAGCAAAAAAGAAGGCAGTGGGCGCCGGAGGCGGCATGCATGGCGGCCTGTCTGCTGCTGATCGTCGCTATCGGCGCATGGATGCCGGAGCTTATGGCGGGAGCCGCAGGCGGCAGCGTTGTCCACTCTGCGGGAACGGCAAGCCTGATCGGAAGCCACGCCGCGCTGGGCTATATCATAATGGGGCTGCTGACATTCCTCCTCGGCGTATGCGTTACGTTGCTTTTATATCGGCTGCGGCGGAGAAGCCGGCGGAAGAGGAGGGAGGACGCCGGAGATGGAGAACTTTGAACTCGTCGACAACCTCTTTCAGATCACGGTGCTGCTCTGCGCCTGTGTCGCCGCCGGCATTCTCGCCCTGCGGCACAGGAGCCGCAGCCTGCTGATCCTGTCCCTTGCCTACGCCTGCTTTGCCATGGGCACTGTGTACTATGTGCTGTATCTGGCCATTATCGGCATCTGGCCACAGGTATTTTATGTGGCGGAGATCTCATGGCTGGCCGCATGGCTCTTTTACCTGTCCGAGCAGATATTGCGGGCAGAGGGGATGAAGCTCCGATTTTCGCTCCCTGCCGGAGCCGCGGCGGCGGCCGTTGCGACGGTGGCACTTGTCAACCGGGATTTCGGCCCATCCTATCTTGTTTCCGCACTGTTTTCCCTCGTGGCGGGCGCGACGGTGTATCTCTCGGTATCCCATATACAATGCGGCGGCTCTCATCGAAAAAGAGACGTTCTGATGATAAGCTGTGTCGTCTTGCAGGTGCTTTTGTATCTGGTTTCTGATTTTACGCGGAATTATACACGCTTCAATCTCTACTACGCCGTAGACCTGACGCTGACGCTTTCCATGGCCGCGCTGCTGCCGCTGACACTGCTGGAGGTGAAGAAGAATTGACCTATATCGAAAACATCCTTCTCTGCCTTGCGCTCCCGCTGATCTTATCCCTGTTTTTCATCAAGGGGCGTGTTCGGCGCTACGCGCTGTTTTTGATTGTGGGCATGGCTGTCTGCCTGCTCAGCGCCTATGTCAGCAGCTTCTTCATGGGGCAATACGGCGTGAACGGCACGGTTGCAGCCATCGAGATTACACCCGTGTGTGAGGAGGGGATGAAGCTGCTGCCGCTGCTGTTTTTCTATCTGATTTTTGAGCCGGAGCCGAGAGAAATGCCCGCGGTGGCCATTGCCATCGCCGTAGGCTTTGCTACCTTTGAAAACGTCTGCTACCTGACGGAAAACGGCGCGGCCAATTTCAGCTTTCTGCTGATCCGCGGGCTCTCCGCCGGTGCGCTGCATATTCTCTGCGGCGTTCTTTCCGGCTTCGGCGTTTCCCATGTGTTTTGCCGCCGCTGGCTGGCCGTCACCGGCACGGCAGGCATCCTGGGCGCCTGCACCGGCTTCCATGCCATCTATAATCTGCTCATCACGGCGGAGGGCGGCTGGCGGCTGGCAGGGTATCTCTTTCCCTCCGCTCTGCTTCTGCTCCTGTTTCTGGCAAGGAGCGTTCTCCCAAGGCTGAAGCTCTCATTTTAATGATCCCACAGGCTGCGCTGAGCCGTCCGGATTCGGGCGGCTCAAATTTTTTTGTTTTCAGGTGAGAGGATTTTTGATTTTATGTATTTTAGTAAGTAGAAGGGTGTTTCAGACACCCAGGCAAAAACGAAGAAGGGGGGCCTTGGCAATGACCGGCAGAACGGAGAGCCGGATGCGGGAGATCCGGCGAAGGACGCGGCAATACAGGCAGCGGCACGAAAGGCGTGTGCTTTCCGCCTTGACGCTGTGCAGTCTGCTTCTTTTGGCCGGCATAGGTACACTGTTCAAGGGCGCGCAGACGCCGGGCGTATCCTTCGTGGCGGAGGGATACGGCTCGGTTCTGCTGCAAAACGGCGCGGGACTGTATGTGCTTGTCGGCATCGCGGCTTTCGCAGTGGGCGTGACGCTGACCGTTATCTGCACCCGCTGTAGAAGAAACTCAAAAAACCGCGCATCGGATGCGGAAGAAAGCGAGAAATGGTTATGAAAAAACGATTGCTCAGCATTCTGCTTATGTGCTGCATGGTGCTGACACTGCTGCCGGCAACGGTTTTTGCCGAGGGCAGCACGGAAGAACCTCACGTGTGCACCTGTGAAACGGCTTGCACGCCGGAAGCGATGAATCCTGATTGCCACGTCTGCGGAGCGGAGGGCGCACTGTTGGAGAGCTGCGGGAAATACGCCGCAGGGGAAAGCGGGCAGGCAGGTGAGCCTGACAATGCCCCGGCCACTATCGCGGCGGACGTACAGGCGCTCATTGATGCGCTGCCTGATCCGGCGGAGATCAACGAGGAGAATGCGGCGGACGTGGAAGCGCAGTTGGAAGCCATTGACGAGGCGAAAGCACAGCTTTCCGATGAAGATTTAGCGGCACTCGATTTTACCCGCTATGACGCGGCGGCTGCCGCGCTTCAAATTCTGCTCGGCGAGCCGGATATTGCTTTCACGCCGCAGGCTGCGGGTCTGCATTCCCACTGCGTCTGCGGCGGCAGCGTTTTGGCGGGCGATCATACCGGCCATTCCGACGTGACCTATCAGCCGTGGAACGGCACGAGCAGCATTACATATACCAACAATACCGCCTATGTTTACCTGACAGACAATGCCACCATCAACAGCAATCTGGTGGTGGAGGGCACGACGCTTTACCTGTGCCTGAACGGCAAGACCTACGCCAGTAACGGCACAAATAAGATTCAGGTCAAAAACGGCGGCCGCCTTGTTCTCTGTGACTGTCAGGGCGGCGGCACCATCAAGGGCGCTACCTCCGGTTGGGGCGGCATGTGCATTTACCTCTATACCAGCAGACTGGATATGTACGGCGGCAAGCTCACCGGCGGCAAGGTCACCGGCAATGGGGGCGGCGGAGCCATCGCTCTGGATGACAAGGATTGCGTGTTCAATATGTACGGCGGTGAAATTTCCGGCAACAACGGCAGGAACTACGGCGGCGCTATTTTCCAGAACTTCGCGAAAAACAAGCCGAACGCTACCGGCGGAAAGTTCAATATGTACGGCGGCGTTATCAAGAACAACACCGCCAAGAATGGCGGCGCATTCTTCTCCACCACCGGCGGCACCATCAATATGACCGGCGGCGAGATCTCCGGCAATACAGCGACCATGAACAGCAACAATGCCGGCGGCGGCGCTATTTATATGCGCGGCAACGGTACGATCAACATTTCCGGCAGTGCGCAGATCACCGGCAATTCCTCCAGTCTGGACGGCGGCGCCATTCTGATGGGCTGGGGCACCATCAACATTTCCGGCAGCGTGAAGATCAACAACAATACCGCCAACCGCTGGGGCGGCGCCATCTGTCTGCGCCAAGATTCAAATCAAGTGACGACGCTCAACATGCGGGGCGGCGAGATCAGTGGCAACAGGGCCACGAAGGAAGGCGGCGCGGTTCATGTGCTTGACAAGGACTGCATGTTCTACCTCTATGACGGCAAGATCACCGGAAACACCAGCGGCGACGGCGGCGCCATCTATCTGAATCAGGAGCCGTCGTGGCTGATTATGCAAGGCGGCGAGATCTCCGGCAATACGGCCACCGGCAACGGCGGCGGCGTATATATTTACCGCACCGGCTCGGTCTGCCAACTCTATGGCGGTAAGATCGAGAATAACAAAGCCAGCGGCAATGGCGGCGGCATTTATATCAACCCCAGCAACAGCGGCCAGCTGAGGGTCGGAAACAAGCCCCTCGTGCAGAACAACACGGTTTCCGGCAAGGCCAACAATGTGTATCTGCCCTCCGGCAAGACGCTGACCATCGAGATCGGCATGTCCAAAGGCGCGTCCATCGGCGTCACCACCGCGAATATCAGATACCCCGTGGCATTTTCTAATAATTACAAAAAAGACTACGCGAATTACTTTTTCGCGGATGACGCCAATGCCCACGTGGAGTATAAGGATGACCAGAAGCTGTACCTTGTTTCCGGCGCGGTTGCGCGGCCCCTCACTGTG
>CANNTZ010000077.1 GCA_947522735.1 uncultured Oscillospiraceae bacterium
AACGCTGCGCAACAGCAAACGTAAGAAACCGTCGCTTGCGCCGGTTTCGCCCGCGAATATATCTGCGGGCATTGCCCACCGCCGCGTGAATAAGTTAACGAAACCGATAACGTAAGGTCCCCGCAACGCAAAGCGTGAGGACGACCGAACCGCGGCTATATCTGCGAGCGCTGCCCGCCGCGGCCGGGCAATGGGTAAAATTTGTACTGACGTCTCATTTTTTGCGTGAGGCTTGAAAGCGACTATAGCGGGTGCTATAATTTATAAAAACGCAATAGCGTAGGAGGTCGATCATTATGAAAATAGCTACAACCACTGCTGATTTTGAGGAATACGTACCCAGCAGGGACGACGTTTGCCACATACTTCCCATGCTTCATGACAGCGGCTTTTACCATGTCGACGTAAACATGTACCGCTCCAATTTTGCCGGCTCGTCGGTTGCCGAAAACAGGTGGGAGCGCTGGGCTGACGAGATTGCCGAGACCGGCGCGCGTCTCGGGATGGATTTTGTGCAGGCTCACTCCTCCGACACCGTCTTTGACGCCGGAGAAAAGTACGACTACGACCTTGAGTGTGTGCGCCGTGAAATACGCGTCTGCCAGAAGCTCGGCATCCGCGGCATGACCATACACGCGCTATATAAGCCGAACACCACCCGCGAGGAATTTATGCAGGCGAACGTCGCCTATTATACCGAGCTACTCAAGACTGCCGAGGAGACCGGCGTGATGGTGTATACCGAGAACACCTGCACCAGAAACTGCCCGACCTATTACCTTGTCACCGGCAGCGACATGAACGAGCTGCGCGAGCGCCTTGGCAAGCACCCGCTGTTCGGCTTCTGCTGGGACGTCGGCCACGCCAACGTACAGCGCCTCAAGCAATATGATGAGATCGTGACGATGGGCGACGGGCTTCAGGCGTTGCACATCCACGATAACTTCTTCGACGACACTCACGGCCAGCCCTATTGCGGCAACTGCGGCTACGACCCCATCATAAAGGGGCTCATCGACATCGACTACAAGAACTATTTCACCCTCGAGGCTTACTCCCTCCCCAGCCCGAAGAGCTTTCTTGGACGTCCCTCCCTTGAAAAGGACGGCGTCGTCTACGACAAGCTCACAACGCTGCCGCTCTCGCTCAAGATACGCTCCGAACGCCTTATGCTGGATGTCACGCGGTACATGCTTGACACCTACAACTGCCTTGAGGAGTGATTTTTTCGGTCGCTCCGCGGCGTTGACTGGCGGAGGACTATGGATTCTTGCATTTTTTGCAGCCCGTTTGCAGCGCGTCCGGAGAACTTTTTGGCGCTGGTTTTTGCAGACGGGCTGTATTTTTTTGCCGCCCGATTGATTTGGCCGCACAGGGGTGCTATAATATTGGTAAAATCAGCCACAGGAGGACAACTTTATGGAATACCGCCTCAACCAGGATTATCACATTCATTCCAAGCTCTCGCTCTGCTCCAGCTGCGACGAGCAGCTTCCTTGCCACATTCTCCAATACGCCGAGGAAAACGGCTTTGAGCAGATCTGCCTGACCGACCACTTCTGGGACTCCTCCGTTCCGGACATGAGCGACTGGTACCGCATCCAAAATTACGACCACATCGCTCAGTCGCTGCCGCTGCCGCAGTCGGACAAGGTCTCGTTCAAATTCGGCTGCGAGACCGACATGGACAAAAACTTCCGTATCGGACTTGCCCGCGAGCACTTCGATCTTTTTGACTTCATCATCATTCCGACGACGCACATGCACATGCTTGGCTTTACGATCGACGCAAAGGACGACACGCTCGAACGCCGTGCGCAGCTATACGTCAAACGCTTTGCAAAGCTGCTGGATATGGATCTGCCGGAAAACAAGGTCGGCGTCGCGCACCTTGCCTGTGATCTGACTGCGCCGAGCTGGGACGGCCACATCAAGCTGCTTGATATGATCCCGGACAGCACCTTCATCGAGCTTTTTGACGGCGCAAGGCAGAAAAAGCTCGGCATTGAGCTGAATATGTTCGTCCAGCACTACAGCGCGGAGGAATTTCCGCACGTCATGCGCCCGTTCGTCATCGCAAAGGAGCGTGGCTGCAAGTTTTATTTCGGCAGCGACGCGCACGAGCCTAAGGAGCGCGTCCGCGCCAAGGCGGATTTCACCACGATGCGCGACTATCTGAAGCTTGAGGAGAGCGATCGGTTCACTCCGTGCGTATTCGCAAAATAAGCTCTCCGCCCATCGGAAGTCTAAGCGTTCTCCGGAAATTGACTGGGCCTGAAAGGAGATACCGGCTGTGTATAAGGAGCTGATTGAAGGCCACCTCCCAAACAACGAATTTATAAGGCCTCAGCCGCCCGCTGCTCCGGAGCAGATAGAAAAAGCCGAGGTCGAGCTCGGCTGCGCCTTTCCCGGAGAACTCCGGGAGCTTCTCTCGGAGGTAAACGGCGATAGATATCTGTGCTTTTCCTGCCGAGAGATTGTTGAAACCAACAAATCCGTTCGGGAGGCGCTGGCGGGATGTTATGACGGGCTGGAAAAGCTTCTGTTCGTCGCGCAGAACGGCTGCGGAGATTATTACGGCTACGAGATACGCGACGGCGGTTGCGTAAGCGGACGCATTGTCCTGTGGACGCACGAAACAAACAAAACGCGCACGGCGGCCAAATCGCTTGCAGAAATGATAACGAGATATTATGCGGATGAAATCTGAAGGCGAACGGCGAGCAGAGAGGCGCCGCGTCTTTGCCGAAGCTTATTATCCGCGCCGCAGGACAGACTCAGGCTCTGTATTGCGCCGGGCTTTTCGAAAAAAGCAGAGGGCGTCCGCGTTGATCGGAATATTATAATTTGTAAAGGCGCGCGCAGCATTAAGCCTTGCGATAAATGCAAAAAGAAAAGCAAGACGGAGAATAGCCTCCCACGGCATGGAGCCGCGGCTCAAAAATATCTCCCACACAAAAACGCCCGTCGCATGCCAAAGCCGTCCGGGCTTGTCGCCGCGCACTCGCCGGCTCACTGCCGCAAATGGGATACGTCTTAATCGCCTCTCATTTGCGGCAGCGAGCTGCGAGCGCAAAGAGCCGGTAAAAGGCCGCGCGTAATATTCGCCGCGAAAAATGAAAACCGTACCCCGCGCTGTGCATAACGCTGCGGCGCGGGCACAAACTACTCCCGAAGAAGCTTTTCGAGAGGTGTTTTTTTATGATAGAGTTTTCGCCGCCGGATATCGGCTCTCAGGAGATAGAGGAGGTCTGCGCGGCGCTGCGCTCGGGCTGGATAACGACAGGCGAGCGGGTGCTGGAGTTTGAGCGTCGCATTGCCGGACGCACCGGCGCGAGCGGCGCGGTGTGCATGTCGTCGGCCACGGCAGCCCTGGAGCTGACGCTTCGCATGCTCGGCATAGGCGAGGGCGACGAGGTGATAATCCCGGCTTATACCTACACCGCCACCGCCGCCGCGGTGCTGCACACAGGCGCGCGCCCGGTGCTTGCGGATTGCGCGGAGGACTCCTACCTCATCTCGCCGGAGCGTGTGGCCGCGCTGCTGACAGAGCGCACAAGAGCTGTGATTCCGGTGGACGTCGGCGGCGCCGTCTGCGACTACGACGCGATATACCGCGTTCTCGGCGCGCAAGGCGGCTTTGAGGCGCACGGCGAGCTTCAGGAGGCGCTCGGACGTCCGGCGGTGATAGCGGACGCGGCGCACAGCTTCGGCTCGCGCAAAAATGGCCACGAGAGCGGCTGGTTTGCGGATTTCACCTGCTTTTCATTCCATGCGGTGAAGAACCTGACAACCGCCGAGGGCGGCTGCGTCGTCTGGAGGGAGCGCGAGGGGCTGGAGACAGAGAGGCTGCGCCGGAATTTCCGGCTGCTGTCCCTGCACGGTCAGACGCGGGACGCGAGAGAAAAAACCTCCGGCGGCTGGGAATACGACGTCGTGCTGCCCGGCTGGAAGTGCAACATGACCGATATCCAAGCGGCGATGGGGCTGGCGCAGCTCGAGCGCTACAACGGTCTGCTGCGCCTCCGCCGCCGCCTTGCGGACGTCTACGACGCGGTGATCGACGGGCGTATGCCGGTGCTGCGTCACAGCGGCGAGGGCTTTGAATACAACCGTCACCTCTATATGGCGTCGCTTCCTGAAAACGTCCGGCGCGACGACGTTATCGCCGCAATGCGGGAGCGAGGCGTCGTTTGCAATGTACACTTCAAGCCTCTGCCGCTGCTTTCTGCCTATCGCCGGCTCGGCTACGACGCGCGCGGCGTACCGAATGCCGTCGGGCGTTACCGTCGGGAGATAAGCCTGCCTATCCACACGCGGATGACCGAGACCGACGCGGAATATGCCGCAAAAGCTCTCTGCGGACTGGTTTTCGGCGGATAAATATGCTATAATGTTGTTATCTGACCGAGGGAGGGCGCGCGATGAGCCTTTTTGTCTGTCCGGTCTGCGGCGGCGAGCTGCAAAATGACGACGGGCGGTATTTCTGTGCAAAAAAACACAGCTTTGATATGGCGTCGGAGGGCTACGTGAATCTGCTGACCGCCGACAGGCGTCACTCGGCATCTCCGGGGGACGACAGGGCGATGGCGCGGGCGCGGCGAGACTTTCTCGACAAGGGCTATTACGACGCGCTCAGGCAGGCGCTGTGCGGGGAAATAACGCTGCGCGCCAGCCCGGACGGGCTTGTCCTGCTCGACGCCGGGTGCGGCGAGGGCTATTATACCTCCGGCATCCGTGACGCGCTCGCAGCCGCCGGGATACCCGTGCGCGCCGCAGGCATTGATATCTCCAGGGAGATATTGCGCGCGGCGGCAAGGCGTGAGAGGCGCACGGCGGAAAACCGCATAGAATATGCCGTTGCGTCGTCGTTTCATCTGCCTCTCGCCTCCAACTCGGTCGATATTCTGCTCGACTGCTTTTCTCCTCTTGCGCTGGACGAGTTTTCGCGCGTGCTGCGCCGCGGCGGATACTTCGTCTACGTCGTCCCCGCCGCCGGGCACCTGTGGGAGCTGAAGCGTGCGGTCTACGACGAGCCTTACAAAAACGCGGAGAAGGACACGCCCTACAACGGCTTTGACTACAACGCGGTACGCGAGGTCAAAACGCGCATCCTCCTCGGCTCTAACGAGGACATAATGGCTCTGTTCACAATGACTCCGTATTTCTGGCGCACGCCGCGGGAGGGCGTGGAGCGGCTGAAGGCGCTCCAAACGCTTGAAACGGCGGCCGAGTTCCGGATACATATATTCAAAAAACGCTGACACGGGAGGTCAAGATGAAAAAACTCGAGGAAATAAAGCTTTTTCTGCTGGATATGGACGGCACGTTCTATCTTGGCGACAGGATATTTGAAGGATCCTACCGCTTTATGGAAAAAATAAACGCGTCTCCGGATAAGGATTATCTTTTTCTGACCAACAATTCCTCCAAAAACCGCTTTACATACGCCCGCAAAATATCCCGCATGGGCGTCGCGACGCCGGAGGAGAAAATTTTCACCTCCGGAGAGGCGGCGGCGATATCGCTGGCGCGCGAGCAAAGGGCCGCGGGCCGCCCTCTGCGCGTCAGCGTGACCGGCACGCCCGACCTCGAACGGGAGATCGACAACGCGGGACTTCTGCGCACCGACAATGCTCCCGACGTCGTGCTGCTCGGCTTCGATACCACCCTTACCTACCAAAAGCTGTGGACGCTCTGTGATCACGTGCGGGCCGGCGTGCGCTATATCGCCACCCATCCCGATTTCAACTGCCCGACCGAGACCGGCTATATGCCGGATATCGGCGCGATGATAGCCTTCGTCGAGGCGTCCACCGGACGCCGCCCGGACGAGATCATCGGCAAGCCGTATGCCGGCATCGCAAGAGCGGTCGCGGAAAAGACCGGCGTCGCGCTCGAGGACATGGCGATGGTGGGCGACAGGCTCTATACCGACATCGCGCTCGGCAAAAACTCCGGCATCACCTCCATCATGGTCAAAACCGGCGAGAGCACCGTCGAGGATGTGGAAAAGGGCGATATCAAGCCGGATTACATTCTGGACGAGATAGGCGAGCTCGCACGGTATATCTGAAAAGCGCGATTGCAAAAGCACGCGTATTATGCTATAATGTAACCATACGGCGACTGGCCGAATTTGCAGGAAAAGAGAGAAGGACGGCATGAACATTCTTGCGGTGGCAGCGCACCCCGACGACGTTGAATACGGCTGCGGCGGCACGCTGCTCAAATATAAAAAGCAGGGGCACAGCATCTTCATCGCATACACCACCAGCGGCAACACCGGCTCCAACACGATGAACGACCCGTTCGTGATTGCGACGACGCGCGAGGCGGAAGCGATGCGCGCAGCGGAGATCTATGACGCGAGGGTGCGTTTTCTGCGCAACAACGACGAGCGGCTGCCGGACACCGACGAGACCCGTTCGCAGGTGCTCGACGCCATGCGCTGGGCAAACCCCGACGTCATATTCACCCACAGCAGCACAGACGAAAGCCCCGACCACGCCACGACCTCCAAGCTCGTGCGCAGCATGATGCTCTCGCTCCCCGGGCGCAACCAGCGCGCCCAGCTCCCGCCCATCACCAAAAAGCCCACCCTTTTCCTTTGGGAAACCGACAACGGCGTGGATTATCTGCCAACTATATACGTCGATATCTCGGAGGAGCTGGAGGACAAGCTGAAGGCTCTCGCCTGCTTTGACAGCCAAGAGGACTGGATGGACGTTTTCGGCGCGGATCTTGGCGGTGACGTGCGGATAATGGCGGAAATGCGCGGGATGCAGTACGGCTGCAAATACGCCGAGTGCTTCACCCCGTTCATGATACACGGCTATATGCCGAACTACAAGCTGCTTCCCTGACGATTTCCCGGGATAATTATAACCTTTCAGGAGGAAAAATATGAATATTCTTGCATTTGGCGCGCATCCAGACGACATCGAGTACAACGTCGGCGGAACCCTGCTCAAATATAAAAAACAGGGCCACAAGATCTTCATCGCGCTCACCACCAGCGGCAACACCGGCTCCAACGTCATGACCGATCCGGAGGAGATCGGCCGCGTCCGCGAGGCGGAGATGCTCCACGCCGCCAAAACCTATGACGCCGAGGTTCGTTTTCTGCGCAACAACGACGAGCGGCTGATGGATACCGACGAGACCCGTTCGCAGGTGCTCGACGCCATGCGCTGGGCAAATCCGGATGTCATATTCACCCACAACCACACCGACGAGAGCCCCGACCACGCCATGACCTCCAAGCTTGTGCGCAGCATGATGCTCTCGCTTCCCGGACGCAATCAGCGCGCCACCGTACCGCCCATCACCAAAAAGCCCACTCTCTTTCTCTGGGAGAACGGGCTTGGCGTCAACTTCCTCCCCGAGGTCTACGTCGATATCTCCGAGGAGTTCGACGAGAAATACGCCGCGCTCCAGAGCCACGTCAGCCAGAAGGAATGGATGGACGTGTTCGGCAGCGAGCTTGGCGAGGACATGAAGATAATGGGCCTGTTCCGCGGGATGCAGTACGGCTGCAAATACGCCGAGTGTTTCCGCGCCTTCCGCATCCACGGCTATATGCCCGATTACAAGCTGCTTCCCTGACTCAAGCACCGGTTTCGGAGCGTTTCCCCGGCTTATATGTAAAAATACCGGCAGGGCTTCCGGGACGGCTGAAAGCCTCAAGGATAAATAATGCACAAGGGCGGTGGAGCCATGTTTAAAAAATTGCTGGAAAGACTGAAGGAGAAAAAGTATTTCACGTTGTTTCTGGTGGCGGCAGGCGCGATAACCTATTACATGTTCCTGCAAAAATTCAGCTCGGTCAGAGCCTTTTTCGCGGGAGTCATCGCGGCGCTCAATCCGTTCATCTGGGGCGGCGCCATCGCCTATCTGCTAAATCCCATAGCCAAATTCTTTGAACGCACGCTGTTCGGCAGGATGAAAAAGAAAAATGCGGCGCACACGCTCAGCGTACTGCTCACGCTGATAGTCGCGCTGGCAGTCATGGCGGTGCTGACGATAGCCATTGTCCCGCAGATTGCCTCCTCCTTCGTCATGCTGTTCAACAACCTCGAGGGCTATTTCAACGTGCTGCAAAAGACGCTCAACCGCCTTGCCTCAAGCATTCCGTTCATCGACCCTGATACCCTCGACATCGATAAGCTGATCGGCTCGTGGGAGCAGATATTCATGAGCATCTCCGACTGGATTGTCAAGAATATCGACGGCATCATCGGCGGCGCCTACAAGCTGGGCAACAGCGTTTTCAACGGCGTCATCTCGATCATCTTCTCGATTTACGTCCTGCTGGACAAGAAGGACCTCAAGCGGTTTGCACGACGCATCTCCGCGGCGCTGCTGCCGGAGGAGCCGCTCAGGCGCTTTGGCGAGATTGTGCGCAAGAGCAACCGGATATTCCTCGTCTATATCGGCGGGAGCCTGCTGGATTCGCTGATTGTCGGAGTCGCAAACTACATCTTCATGCTGATAATGGGTATGCCGTATTCGCTGCTTATCTCGGCGATTGTCGCAATAACCAACCTTATCCCGAATTTCGGCCCCTTCATCGGCGCGGTGCCGAGCGGACTCATCCTTCTGCTGGTCGATCCGTGGGACGCGCTCTGGTTCATCATCTTCACCCTCATTCTGCAATTTCTTGACGGCAACGTCATCAAGCCGCTGCTTTTCAGCGATTCCACCGGTCTGCGTCCCGTCTGGGTGCTGATATCCATTATCATCGGCGGCCACATCATGGGAATTGTGGGGATGCTGATCGGCATCCCGGTCTTCGCAATACTCTCGTTTCTGATCAACGAGGCGCTTGCGACGCGGCTGCCCAAGCGCGGCTATGACCTCGACGGCCATAAGCTGCCAGACGAGCAGCCGCCCGCCCCGGAGCAATCCGCCGGCGCCTCCGAAAACGCACCTGAATAATTTGAATTGAATTTGCAAAACCGGCGGTGATTCAAAATCACCGCCGGTTTTGTTATATCCTTAGACAATTATACGCGGGGTTATTGCATCTGCGCTTCGACAAGCTGCATTGCAACGCTCTGGATCGCCTCCGTCGAGGCGCTTTCCGTATACAGCGCAAACATTGTCCCGTCAAGCTTCCACACCGCAAGCTTGCCCTCGGAATCCTTTACCGATTTGATATCCACGCCTACGCAGCCCTTGTCATATGTGGCGTCAAGGTGAACCGATTCGTCTTCGAATTCCACATAAAGCCCCGAAATATCCTCGTCGGTTTTCTGCGCGCGATATGTATAATCGCTCCCGTCAACGGTGAACTTCACCTGCGCAAGCTCGCCGCCGATAATGCTGTAGCTGACGCCGTCGGCGTTCTTCGGCGCGTCGATGGCAATCCCAAGGCTCTCGAACGCGGACGCATCGTCGTACTGGACTATCGGGTTTGATATCTGCGCGTTTTGGCTCTCCGAAGGCTGAGAGGGCGTCTTGGGTTTTTGCGCCGCGCAGCCTGCAAGCGCCGCCGCGACCGCAAGCGCCGCAACAAGACCAATGATAAAAACAGACTTTTTCATTTTTATGTCACCCCAAAATTTTGTTTCTGATCCTTCGATCGTCAATATGGTGACGTATACGATCATTTTTGCTGCATTCACCCGTACGCAAATTATTTTTTGGAGACGCGCGCCTCGCGGACGGTGAGGATATCTCCGTCCACGCTGAATTTCACGGACACTCCGCCGTAATCCATTCCGTATACGCGCTCCGGCTCGTGCTGATAGGACGGGCGCGGGTCGTTGGCAAGAATTTTCTCAAGCTCCTCCGCGGCCTCTTCCGCGATTCCCGCTTTAAGCTCCGCCGGGAACACAACCGACAAAATTTTGCGCGGCACGCTGTCAGTAAAGCCGCCAAGCGCATCGGGGTGACTGTCCGTATATGCGAGATACGGCTTGATATCGAAAACCGGAGTGCCGTCCACCATGTCCGCGCCGGAGATGTGCAGCACCGGGCCTTCCTCGCGCGTCAGCTCAAGGCGTTCGAGCCTCACGGACGACAGTCCGATCGCATTCGGACGGAACGGAGAGCGCGTTGCAAAAACGCCGACCCGTTTGTTTCCGCCAAGCCGCGGCGGACGAACCGTCGGCGACCACCCCTCGCGCACCGCCTGCGAAAACATCCAGACTATCCACAGGTGCGAATAGCCC
>CANNTZ010000078.1 GCA_947522735.1 uncultured Oscillospiraceae bacterium
TACATTGCCCTTGGCCGCAGCGTCGTCGAAGACGACATTTACCGTGTGCTCGCCTTTTTCAACTCCAACAATCAGTCACGCGCCGGAACGGACGTCGTCATGGCGGACGGTGAGGCCGCCGACCTCGTCAAGCTCCCTCTGGTCGGCAGCATAACTACGGCGCTGTCGGTGCGGCGGATGCTGGAGCACGACACGGTTCACGGAAAGCTGCGCCGCAGCACTCTAATGGAGCTTGCCAGCTCCGACGAGAGCGGGATTATCGGTGTCAGCCTGCCGGTGCTCGCGCCCATCCCCGGACAAAACGACAGTGACAACGTGATATACTGCCGTGGAACGGCGCTGATACGCGACGGAAAATATGTGGGCGAGCTGAACACCTATCAGACGCGCGGGCTGATGTGGGCGATAAAGGACATAGACAGCAGCATCGTCGCCTTCATCGACGACGAGGAGATCGATCTTGCCGCCGTCAACGTCAAGCGCATCTCAACCGTAATAGACGCCGACATATCGGACGGCGCACCGCGCTTCACCTTCACCGTGAACGCCACCGGAAGCCTGACCGAGCTGCTTCTGAAGAGTGGCGACCCCGCGACCCCCGAAAACGTCGGCGATATCGAGCGCCATATTGAGGAATATATCAAAAACGAGATTGAAAACGCCTATTGCTCCATCGTGCGCGAGCATGGCTGCGACCTCTACCGGCTTGCGGAATGGCTAAGAAAATACCGCGAGGACTATTGGAGGGAGCATTGCGGAGATTGGGCGGACATACTGCCGCAAACCTCCTGCACAGCAAAAGTCAGCTTGACCATCAACCGCTTCGATCTGAAAAATTAATCGCGATAAGAGAATAAATATCTAATTAATCTAATTGACAAATGCCTGCGGATATGATATCGTATCATTATGAGAAGCCAAAGATTGCTGAAAGGAATGATACGATGAATTTTCTTGACAAGCGTATTAAGATCATAATGAACCGTCTCAAGGAGGTTATCACCAGCGACCCGGTAGAGCTTGAGGGCTTTTTCTTCAAGGAGTGCGATTACAAGCTCGACAATACTCTGCCCACGCCGGACGCGAGCTGGCGCGAGTTTAAAAAGACCGACCTCTGGGGCGGCGTGCCGGATCGCCATGCGTGGTTCTGCAAGCATGTCGTCATCCCCGACGCCCTTGCGGGGAAGACAGTCGAGCTTAACATAAACGACTATACCGCCGATTGGGACGCAACCAACCCGCAGTTCATCGTCTATATCGACGGCGAGATGACGCAGGGGCTTGACGTCAACCACCGCAGCGTCACCCTCCCCGAGGGCCGCGAGCACGACGTCTGTCTCTATGCCTACACAGGCATGATCGAGCAGTACCTGCGCTTCACCGCCTCGCTCTATTCCATCGACCTCCCCGTTGAGAAGCTCTACTACGACCTCTACGTCCCGATGGGTGTGCTCGAATACACCGATCCCGACGACAAGCTCTACTCCGACATCATCGGTTACCTCAACGACGCCGTCAACCTGCTCGATCTGCGCGAGCTTCGATCCGACGCATTCTACGCCTCCGTCAAGGCCGCCGACGAATATCTTGAAAAGAATTTCTACGGCAAATTCTGCGGCCCGCAGAGCACCGCGACCGTCTGCATCGGACACACACATATCGACGTTGCGTGGCTCTGGACCTACGCGCAGACCAGAGAAAAGGCGCAGCGCAGCTTTTCCACCGTCATTTCGCTGATGGAGAAATATCCCGAATATAAGTTCATGTCCTCCCAGCCTCAGCTCTACAAGTATCTCAAGGAGGACGCGCCCGAGATGTACGCCAAGGTGAAAAGGATGATAGCCGAGGGCCGCTGGGAGGCCGAGGGCGCAATGTGGGTCGAGGCTGACTGCAACCTCACCTCCGGCGAAAGCCTTGTGCGCCAGGTGCTCTATGGCAAGCGCTTTTTCAAGGATGAGTTTGGCGTTGACAGCCGCGTGCTCTGGCTGCCGGACGTATTCGGCTATTCCGCCGCGCTCCCGCAGATACTTGCTAAGAGCGGCGTTGACCGCTTCGTCACCTCCAAGATAAGCTGGAACGAGTTCAACAAGCTGCCCTGCGACGTCTTTTTCTGGCGCGGCATCGACGGCACAGAGATATTCACCCATTTTCTCACCGCGCAGGACAAGCAGCTCGGCAAAAAGCCGGTCAACTTCTCCACCTACGTCGCCAACACCGAACCGAGAATGATTGCCGGCTCCTACGACCGTATGCAGCAGAAGGACATATCCAACGAGTCTATCGTCACCTATGGCTTCGGCGACGGCGGCGGCGGCCCGACCAAGCACCATATCGACGTGGCGCTGCGCCTCGCCAAGGGTATTCCCGGCTGTCCGCAGGTTAAGCTTGAGTTTGCCGGAAAATATCTCGACCGACTCTATGAAAAGGCCGTCAACGACCGCCACACCCCGAGGTGGGTCGGCGAGCTTTATTTCGAGCTGCACCGCGGCACCTATACCTCCATCGCCAAAAACAAGCGTAACAACCGAAAGAGCGAGCAGCTCTACCAGACGCTGGAGACCTCCGCCTCGATGGCGCAGCTCCTCTGCGGTGCGGATTATCCGCGCGAGCTGCTGCACAACGGCTGGGAGACCATCCTGCTCAACCAGTTCCACGACGTGCTGCCCGGCTCCTCCATCAAGGAGGTCTATGAGGACACCGACGTGCTCTACGGAAATATTCTCTCCGCCGCATCCGAATCGCTGAGCGCCGCCGACAGAGCCGTCGCCTCCGCAATCGGCACCGAGGGCGGCCTGCTGGTGTTCAACCCGAACTCCTTCACCGGCTCCGGCGTCGTGAGCTACGGCGGAAAGAGCGTCTATGTCGATAACATCCCCGCAAAGGGCTACCGCGTCGTCAGGCCGGAGGAGCTTCTTGAGCGCGGAACCGTCAGCGTCAGCGCAACACTGCTCGAAAACGATTTCTTCCGCATCGAGCTGGACGATACCGGCGCGTTCACCCGCATCTATGACAAGCGCAACGACCGCGAAGTCATGCCGGAGGGGGCGCGCGGCAATCTGCTCGAGGCCTTCGAGGACTATCCGAAGGATTACGACGCGTGGGAGATCACCAACTACTACGAGGAGAAGATGTGGCTTGTGGATGACGTCGTCTCCATCGAGCCCGTCTATGACGGCGCGCGCTCCGGCCTGCGCATCGTCAAGCGGTTCCTCTCCTCCACCATTTCGCAGAACATCTGGATTTACGACGACATCGCCCGCATCGATTTTGACACCGAGATCGACTGGAGGCAGGATCACATCCTGCTCAAGGCGGCGTTCCCGGTGGACGTCAACGCGACGAGCGCGACCTATGAGATACAGTTCGGCTGCACCGAGCGCCCGACCCATCGCAGCACCTCCTGGGACGCCGCAAAGTTCGAGGTCTGCGCGCACAAGTTCGCCGATCTCTCCGAGGACGGCTACGGTGCGGCGCTCATCAACGACTGCAAGTACGGCCACGACATCCACGACGGCGTGATGCGGCTCTCGCTGCTCAAGAGCGCGACCCATCCGAACCCCGACGCCGACAAGTGTCGCCACGAGTTCCGCTACTCCTTCATGCCGCACGCAGGAAGCTGGCGCGAGGCAAACGTCGTCCGCGAAGCCTATGCCTTCAATCTGCCGCTCCGCGCCATCGAGCTTGGACGTCAATCCGGCGCTCTGCCCGAGAGCTATTCTATGGTATCGGTCGATTCGCCCGACGTCATCATCGACACCGTCAAGCACGCCGAGGACAGCGACTCGCTGATTCTTCGCGCATACGAGTGCTGGAACCGCCGCGCAGCCGCAACTATCCGTTTTGGCTTCGACGTTCGGCGCGCAGCGCTGTGCGACCTGCTTGAGAACGAGCTGGAGCAGCTTGAGGTCAAGGATAACAGCGTAACGCTTCCGGTCAAGCCCTATGAGCTCGTGACCCTCAAGCTCAACTGACCGCTTTGCATTTTTACATTGCCAAAAGCAAACGCCGGCCGTTCGGATTTTCTCCGAACGGCCGGCTCTTTCGTTTTTATTTACCCCTCACGGCTCAGCTCGTAGAGCGCTATGCCGACCGCCATTGGAAGGTTGAGACTGTCGATCTCGCGGCTGTGGCGGATTATCAGGCTCTCGCCGACGCCAAGAAAGCTGTCGGGAAGCCCTGTCGCCTCATTGCCGAAGATGAGCGAGCAACGTCTTTTAAGAGGCTTTGCGCCAAGCGCCGTTCTGGCCTTGAGCATGAACGGATAAAGCTCGCGCTCCTCGGCCCCGCAGTCCCCGCTCGCAAGATAATCCTCAAAGCTTGGAAAGCAGGCGGCGCGCAGCGAGAATATCGCGCCCATCGACGCGCGCACCGTCTTAGGGTCGAACATATCGACGGCGGGCGTAATTATCGCGATATCGCGCACGCCAAAACCAAGCGCCGTGCGCATGATCGTGCCAAGGTTTCCGGAATTTGACGGATTGACAAGCACTATGTGCGGCTTTTCAGGGTCAAGCGCGCAGCGGTACTTTTCAAACTCGCCGATCACAAAGCAGTTTTCCTTTTGCGAGAGCACCGAGAACGCCTTGTCGCGCTCCTCCGGCTCTATGCCGAGGCTGCGGCAGATGGCGAACAGCTCGTCGGAGGCGGCGCCGCGCTCCCAGCTTGAATGGATAAACACTCTCCGCGCCTGCCCCGGCAGCTTTTTGAGCAGCTCAAACGCCGGAGCCGCACCCAGCGCATAGGATACGTCCGAGTCCTTTTTGTAGGTGCGGATGCTGCCTGCTCCCGCGTGATTTTTGCCGTGCTCCTGCCGTCTCTGCTCCATGCTTTCCCTCGAATCTCAGTCGTTTGATAAACGTTTACAGATAATATATCACCATTCCGCACCGTTTGTCAACCGTTCGAGCGGATGAAATCTCCATACCACTTGAAGCTGTCTCGCGGTGTGCGCTCGAGCGTGTCGTAATTGACGGCTATAAGCCCGAAGTCGTAATTGCAGCCGGAGCCGTGCTCATAGGTGTCCTCGATAGCCCACGTATAATAGCCGGTGACGTTGATGCCGTCCGCAAGCGCGCGATGGAGCGACATGATGTGCGCGCGCATATATTTTATACGCAGCTCGTCCTGAACCGTCGTCGGAAGCTCCGGATGTGCGGGGTCGCGCCTGAAGGCAACTCCGTTCTCGGTGACTATGATCTCCTTGGGATGATATTTGCGCTCAAGAAGGTGCAGCGCGTCGTAAAGTCCCTCCGGATACATTTTCAGCCCGACAAACTCCCGCTGCTCGCCACTGAACTCGGGATCCGGACAAGGCTCAAAGTATGGCTTTTCGGGGATGTAGCGCGCATATTGCGGCGCATAATAGTTGTCGCCGATAAAGTCCATCGGCTCAAACGCGTCCGTCAGCTCCTTCGCGTAATTCTCCGGCATAAACTCCGCAAGACTGTCGTTTATAACATCGGGATACCGGCCGAGCATCATCGGGCCAAGCCACTTTCCTGCGTAAAAGTCGAATCGGCGCTCGCATGCGTAGAAGTCGTCCTTGCTCGCGATGGAGTAGGGATAGTACGGAAACGCGTCGATAACTGCGCCGATCTTGCCGTCCTGTCCCAGCTCGCGGTATATTCTGACAGCGCGCAGATGCGCGAGGTTCATGACATGGCAGGCGCGATAGGCCTTCTTTTTGTCGTGCTCAAAGGGCGGAAAATAGCCTGGCCCCTCGTCGTTTATCGCATAATAGCCTGCGAAAACGCTGACTATCGGCTCGTTGACGGTGCTCCAGTATTTCACACGGTCGCCGAACAGCTCAAAGCAGGCGCGCGCATATTTGCCGAACAGCTCGATAAACTCGTAGCTCGCCGCACCGCCGCGCTCCAACACCCACTGCGGCATATCCCAGTGGAACAGGTCCATGAAGGGCGTAATGCCCTTCTCGATGAGATAGTTTATCATGTCGTTGTAGTAATCGACGCCGGTTTGGTTCAGCACGTCCGGGCCGTTCGGAAAAAGGCGCGGCCAGGAGAATGAAAAGCGGAAGCTTTTCAGCCCGTATTTTGCCATTATGTCGATGTCCTCGCGGTAGTGATGATAAAAGTCCGCGCAGGTGTCGGGACGTCCCAGCTCATAAAAGTGCGCATACTCCGGGAGGCGGGCATAGTGGTCGTGGGTGTTTTCGCCCTTGCCGCCCTCGTTCCACGCGCCCTCAATCTGATATGAGGAGCAGGCGGAGCCCCACAGAAACTCCTTTGGAAATGATAAATCCATCGTCGTCCTCTCTTTCTCAGTCAAGCGACCGGATGAACCGGCCATACCACTTGAAGCTATCCCGCGGTATGCGCTCCATGGTATCGTAATTGATGGCGATAAGGCCGAAATCGTAGTTGCAGCCAAGTCCGTGCTCGTAGGTATCCTCGATGGCCCACGTATAATAGCCGGTGACGTTAATCCCGCTCTCGATAGCGCGGTTGAGCGACATGATGTGCGAGCGCATATATTTGATGCGCAGCTCGTCGTGGACGTTGGTCGGGATCGACGGGTGCGCGGGGTCACGTCTGAAGGCGACGCCGTTTTCGGTGATGATGATCTCCTTCGGATGATACTTGTCGTTCAGGATGTGCAGGATATCGTAGAGTCCCTCCGGATACACCTTCATGCCGACAAACTCGTTCCAGTTGCCGCCGCCCTCCGGATCCGGACAGAGCCGGAAATAAGGCTTCTCGGGGGTGTATTGCGCATAGCTCGGCGCATAGTAGTTGTCTCCGACAAAATCCATCGGCTCGTATGCCTCCGCCAGCTCCCGTTCAAAGTTTTCAGGCATATTCGCGGAATAGGTATCGACTACCACCTCCGGATATCTTCCGAGCAGCATCGGTCCCAGCCATTTTCCGGCATAAAAGTCGAAACGGCGGTCGGCTGCGAAGAAGTCCTTCCTGTCGGTCAGGTCGTAGGGGTAGAACGGGAACAGGTCGATTACCGCACCGATCTTGCCGTCAAGTCCCAGCTCGCGGTATATTCTGACGGCGCGCATGTGTGCGAGGTTCATGATGTGACAGGCGGTGAACGCCCTTGTGAGATCCTCCTCAAACGGCGGGAAAGAGCCCCGTCCGTCGCCGTTGACGGCGTAATACCCGGAGAATATGCTGAAATTCGGCTCGTTGACGGTGCTCCAGTATTTCACGCGGTCGCCAAACAGCTCAAAGCAGGCGCGCGCATATTTGCCAAACCACTCGACAAACTCATAGTTGGTCGCGCCGCCGCGCTCCATAACCCACTGCGGCAGATCCCAGTGGAACAGATCCATGAACGGGACGATGCCCTTTTCGGCGAGATAGTTCAGCATATCGTTGTAATAATCCACGGCGACCCGGTTCAGCTCGTCCGGTCCATTCGGGAAAAGTCGCGGCCAAGCAAAGGAGAGCCGAAAGCTTTTCAGACCGTATTTTGCCATTATGTCGATGTCCTCGCGGTAATGATGGTAGAAATCCGAGCAGGTGTCGGGACGTCCCTGCTCGTAAAAATGCGCGTACTCGGGCAGTCTCGCATAATAGTCGTGGCAGCTCTCTCCCTTGCCCCCCTCGTTCCACGCGCCCTCGATCTGATATGCAGAACATGCGGAGCCCCACAGGAAATCCTTTGGAAATGACAGTGCCATAGGTCAGCCTCCTAAATTCAATTTTTATAATTACTATATATATATTTATAATATAATATCATTTTTCGCGCATTTTGTCAAGTTTCTGCGACGGTTGGCGACAAGCTTTGCGGCTCTGCGGAGCTATAATTAGAGCATCCGGTAAATTGCGAAGGAGGCGCGGGAATTGGATAACTCCGGAGACGTTATATACATAGACGTGCTGCTCGTGATAAATCTTGCGATAAATTTTTTTCTGCTGCTTGCGGCGGCGCGGCTCTGCGGGCGTTCGCCCAAAAGGTCGCGGATACTTCTCGGCGCGGCGATAGGAGCAATATATTCGCTCGTCATCCTGCTGCCCGATATCCCGTGGCCGATACAGACGGCCCTGCGCGTCGGGGTATGTCTGCTGATGATGTTCGCCGTCGAGGGACGCGTCAAATTTGTCTGTCTGTTGCGCGATTCGCTGGTTTTTTTTACCGTCAGCTTCATCTTCGCCGGGTTCATGCTTGCAGTCAGGATGTTCATAGCGCCGGCTGCGATGATATATTCCAACGGAGTAGTCTATTTGCGCGTGAGCGCGCTGACGCTCATCATCGCCACCATCGCCGCATACCTGCTGACGGAGCTGTTCTTCCGCATATTCCGGAGGCGGACTGTATCCGAAAAGCTGATGCGCTCCGCCTCTGTGACCGTCGTCTACCGTGGCCTAGAGATAGAAACGCCCGGCTTCGTGGATACAGGGAATTTGCTGCGGGATCCTCTCTCCGGCGCTCCTGTTATTATCGCCGGCGCACCGGCTGCGCAAAAGCTCTTTCCTCAGGAGGTCTGCGTGGCGCTCACATCGCCGATAAAAAACGCCGGAACACTCGGCGCCGGCACTGTCAGCGGCTTCCGGCTGATACCATATTCCACCGTATCCGGCAAGGGGCTGGTTCCCGTCTTTCGTCCCGACCGCATCACCGTTTCGGACGGAACGGACAGCTATCTCGTCGAGGACGCGTTTATCGGCTTTCCCTCCGTTGACGGCGAGCTGCTTCGAGACGACGCCGTCATAATCAATCCCGAAATCCTGACGCGTCATAGCGCCCATAAATCTGAAAGGACGAAAACGCCATGCTGAAAAAATTTATAGCGCACGGAACCCTCATGTTGAAAAATATTCTCGGTTTCTTTTCACAGCTTTTCCCGCGGCCGCGAATAGATTACATAAACGGCCCGGAAAATCTGCCCGCGCCGCTTGGCCGCGAGGAGGAGAGCCGTGTGTTTGCAATGCTTTCCGGCACGCCGGAGGAGGCTGCCATGGCGCGCCAAACGCTAATCGTCCACAACCTGCGGCTGGTGGTCTATATCGCGCGAAAATTTGAATCCACCGGCATTGGCATCGAAGACCTGATCTCGATAGGCACGATCGGACTGATAAAATCCGTCAACACTTTCTGTCCGTGCCGCAATATAAAGCTTGCAACCTACGCCTCCCGCTGCATTGAGAACGAAATATTGATGTATCTGCGCAAAACCTCGTCACAACGGCAGGAGGTCTCACTTGACGAGCCGCTCAACGTCGATTGGGATGGCAACGAGCTGCTGCTTTCCGACGTGCTCGGCACCGACAGCGATATTGTCAGTCATGATCTCGAACGGGACGTCGAAAAAAGCATACTTCTCGACGCCGTCGGCCACTTGGACAAACGCGAACGGATGATAATGGAACTGCGCTTTGGCCTCATCGACGACAAGGAGCACACTCAGAAGGAGGTCGCGGATATTATCGGTATATCACAGTCATACATCTCACGGCTGGAAAAGCGGATTGTCAAGCGATTAAAGCAACACATTGAAAAAGTCAGCTAAAGACAGCTAAGGGGATGTAAAAAGAAAAAACACGAGGCAAGAAACCTCGTGTTTTTCAATGTGTCGGCGCCGATCTATCTTCCCGGGCAGCTTCCCGCCAAGTATTGTCGACACGAATGAGCTTAACTTCTGTGTTCGGAATGGGAACAGGTGGATCCTCATCGTTATTGACACCGACTATCTGGTGACCCGTGGGGGATTCGAACCCCCGTTGCCGGCGTGAGAGGCCGGAGTCTTAGGCCACTTGACCAACGGGCCATTGGTGCGCCATCGGGGACTCGAACCCAGGGCCCGCTGATTAAGAGTCAGCTGCTCTACCAACTGAGCTAATGGCGCGTCTTTCAAGGGCAGGGAGCCCTCAAAACCGAACAAAGGGGAGGAAAGAGGCGGAGAGTACAAGCGATGAATAAGGTCAAGCCCTCGACCTATTAGTACTTGCCGGCTAAATGTGTCGCCACACTTACACCTCAAGCCTATCTACCTTGTAGTCTTCAAGGGGTCTTACTTGCTTTTGCAATGGGATATCTTATCTTGAGGGCGGCTTCACGCTTAGATGCCTTCAGCGTTTATCCGTTCCGCACATAGCTGCCCAGCTGTGCCACTGGCGTGACAACTGGTGCACCAGAGGTGCGTCC
>CANNTZ010000079.1 GCA_947522735.1 uncultured Oscillospiraceae bacterium
ACCACGATTCGTTGCGCTTGCGGCGAGGTTATAGAGACCGGTTCAACAAAGAAAGATATTCGCGTTGAAATTTGCTCAAAGTGCCATCCGTTCTTTACCGGCAAGCAGAAGCTTGTTGATACCGGCGGTCGTGTTGACAGATTTAAAAAGCGCTACAACATCGGTTGAAGCATCGTATAAGCACTGTGATCACGACTATAGGGACAGGTTTTTCCTGTCCCTATATTTGTTTCCGCGGCGGGCAGCGCCCGCTGGCATGTTCGCGGGCGAAACCGGCGCAAGCGACGGTTTCTTACGTTTGCTGTTGCGCAGCGTTAATCCCCGCGGCGCGAGCGTGGATTTACCTTTCTCCGCGCGAGCCAGTCAGCGCACTTGATAACGTAAGGTCCCCGCAACGCGAAGCGTGAGGACGACCGAGCCGCGGACTTATCTGCGGGCATTGCCCGGAAGCAAGGACAAGCGGCGCCTGATTCACTATGAATAATAAACAACACGCTCAGGAGGTGCGGAATGCCCATATACAGAACCGTCGCCGGGGAATACTCGGCAGAATTCGTGGAAAAGCGTTCGCGGTTTATCGGTCATATCGCCCCGGCAAGGACCCCGGACGAGGCGGCAGCTTTCATCAACGCGATACGCGCGAGACATTGGGATGCGACGCACAATGTCTATGCCTGGGCGCTGCGCGACGGACAGCAGTCGCGCTACAGCGACGACGGCGAACCTCAGGGCACTGCGGGGCTGCCGGTGCTCGGCGTGCTGCAAAAATCCGGGCTGACCGACGTCGTCATCGTCGTCACCCGCTATTTTGGCGGGATACTGCTTGGCGGCGGCGGGCTTGTGCGCGCCTACTCCCACTCGGCGGCGCTGGCTGTCGAGGGGGCGCAGGTGCTCGACATGCGTCTGTGCAAGCTGTTCACCGTCGATTCCGACTACACTCTATACGGAAAAATCTCGCGGATGCTGCCGAGGTTTGCGATAATTCAGCGGAGCATCGAGTTTGGCACGTCGGTGGTGCTGACGCTCGCCGCTCTTCCTGACGATTATGACGCTTTCCGCCGCGAGCTGATTGAGGCGTCATCCGGAGAGATTTCTCCCGTCATTGTGGGTGAAGAATATCTCGATTTCTCCACGGCTGGCACCACCCGATAGCATATCCGCGCCGGGCAAGCGCCCGCAGATATATCCGCGGCGGGCAATGCCCGCAGATATAGCCGCGGATCGCGCCAAAGGCGCTTACGTTATCGATTGCGCAGCGTTCATCCCCGCGGCGCGGGCACGGATTTATACCTTTCGCCGCGCGAGCCAGTCGGCGCGATTGATAACGTAAGGTCCCCGCAGCGCGAAGCGTGAGGACGACCGAACCGCGGATATGCCTGCGGGCGCTGCCCGCCCTCGCCAAAGGCGAAAGAAAAAGTCAACCATAAGAAAAGATAGAACCACTCAACTCCGCGCGAACCAGCTAACGATATCGAATCCGTAAGCCCACGCGCAAAGCGCGGAGGCGAACCGCGTCCGGTTCGAAAGATGAGAGGAGATCCAAGGGGAGAGAAGAAAACCGCCCGAACGGTTTTCTTCTCTTTCCTTGGTGCGTCTTTGCTTACTTTCGTCGCAAAACGAAAGTAAGTGCCTGCCCGGCACGAGGGCAAGTCAGCGCCAAAGCGCAGCTACTTCTCGCCGATAGGCGAACGAAAAAGTCAATCATAAGAAAAAAACAGAATCACCCAACTCCGCGGGAGCCAGCTAACGCACTCGATAACGTAAGCGCCTTTGGCGCGATCCGCGGCGGGCAATGCCCGCAGATATAGCCGCGGTTCGGTCGTCCTCACGCTTCGCGTTGCGGGGACCTTACGTTATCGGTTTCGTTAACTTATTCGCGCGGCGCGAGCATAATTCTACCTTTCGCCGCGCGAGCCAGTCGGCGCACTTGATAACGTAAGCGCCTTTGGCGCGATCCGCGGCTATATCACCGGGCATTGCCCGGCGCCGCGAGCACGCAATCGGTGACGGAGAGCGCGCGAAAATATACTTTGACCAACGGAATATCCGGATGAACGACTGCGCAGTCAGGAGCTCCGGCGCCGGAAATTCCGCGGCTGATTAGCCGCCAACCACATTCATGCTCACTGCCTCCGTCGAGCAGACGACCGTTCACAACAAAATACGCAACGCCGGCGACAAAATCGAATACGACCGAGACGTGGTTGACTCCGGGTATAAGGCAGCGCTCGCTGCGGAGGTATATCGTCTCTCGCGCCTCTGATATTTCGGCCTCGAGCCTCCCTTGTGCCCCAACACGGATGGCGATGCCGCAGTCGCAACCGTCAATGGCTTCGAGAACGCTTTGTGCGCCGCGAAAATCAATGTCAAAGTCAAAGGTCAGCCCCGGAGTGACGTAGTCCGGGCGGAGCTCAAATTCGCGGTAGATCTCAAGCGGGCCGACGGCGTTTACGCCGGGACGGAGCACGGCGTCGGGCGGGATATCGAGCCGCGCGGACGGATCGAACTGGCGGAAGACGGAATCAATGAAGCTCATGGGTATCTCGTGGATGCGCGCGATGGATTTCTGCGTCTCGCTGATATAAATCCGCTCCGCCTCAACGATGATATCGGGATAGCTGAAGCCGGAGCCTGGAACGACGGTGTAGAGAACTATCTCCGGCTGCGACAGGCGCAGCGCGCCGCCCTCCTCAACGGCGGCACATAGCCACGCCGGATTGCGGGGATAGTAACCGCGACGGCCGCAGTTGGTGAACCAATAGAGATAACGCCCGCCGCCGATATCCCAGAAGGTGTTGTTGGCGCGGGTGTTTTTGACCTCCCGGCCGTCGGGATAGCGCAGCAGAAACGGCTTGCCGAAGCTTCGTCCGCAGTCATGGCTGAGCGCACAGCCCGACCGGCCGTTGGCGGTGCGGAAGGTGCAGACCACGACGCCCGACGCCAGAATGACGTAACAGTGCTCCTCCGAGACGGTATCAAAGCCCTCAACTCCGGTTATTCCGCAGCCGCCCTCGGGGAGAGTGACCCATGCGGCGTGATCCGGATCCGAGAGCAGAGAGTCGCTTTTCAGCAGTAGCCCCTCGCCGTGGCTCATGAAGCCGTCTCGGTTGCCGAGCTTGGTCAGCGGGACATAGACCGCGCCGTCGTGAATGAGCACTCGCGCCACGTTCCAGTAGAGCGGCACCTTTTCGCCGGACGGGCTGATGTGAGGCATAGTACGGTCGAGCAGCGTATCGTCAACGGGGATTTTTTTGCGCTCCGACCAGCTCTCACCGCCGTCGCGGCTGTAGCGGCAGCAGAACGAAACGCCCATGTCGATGCGCGGAAAGCCCGCCTCCTTCGCCGTCAGATGCCGGTCGTTGTAGCAATAAAAGCAGAATACCGTCCCATCGGGGCCGGTGATGAGCTTGCTGTACGACGACTCCCAGCAGCGGCCGTCCTCCATCGGCTCAAGACGCCTCGGAGCGCTCCAGCTCCTGCCCTTGTCGCGGCTGCGCATTACGCTGACATATTGCGCGGCGCTGCCCTCGAGCCCTCCGGAGGTAGTCACCGAGCACAGCCAGCTTCCGTCCGAAAGCACCGTCAGCGACGGCTGGTCGCAGTAGCCGCCCTTCTCCGTCGGTATAACCTGCCCGTTCTCGATGTCCCGCCAGTCCTTTATAAGCATTTTGCCGCCTCCCTTGCGTGCTTTGCTTTATTTTATCAAAAGCCCGCGGCTTTTTCAACCCTCAACATTTGCGGAAGAGCGTCATTTTTTGTCGGGGCCTCTGCGAGTTTTCACAACATATACGGGATACTCGTGCGAAAAACGGTAGCCCAGCTTTTCCGCGAGCGCCACAGACACCGGCGTGGCGGCGTCCCAGCTCGGATATAACCCCAGGTCGAGACATTTGAGTATCAGCGCGGACGCACAGGCGGCGGCAAGCCCGCGACGGCGATAGTCCTTGCGCGTATCGATCTCGATCTCAATGCCGCCTTTGTAATGCGAATAGGACGACGCGCCCGCGACAGGCTCGCCGGAGCGCAGCGCCATAAAGCCAAGCCCGTTCCGCGCGTATTCCTCCCAGCTTGAGTATTGTGCGCAGAGATCGCGCGACCAGTCCGCCTCAAATGCGCGCCCGTAAAGCTCGCGCCCGACCGGCGCTATCGTGAAGCCGTCCGGAACGGCGTTCAGAAAGCCTTGCAGCCGCGTCCTGTCGAAGCCGCCGCCCTTTTTCGTTGCATAACGCACGGCTCTTTCGCAGCGCCCGTCATGGACCTTTTCGATAACGCGGCTCCATCCGTCGTTTTCCGGCGCCAGAATGAACGCGTCGCGGCAGACGGGAAGATTTTTTGCGAGCGCTGCGGCCGCTTCCTCTCCGGCAAGCGAGACGTCTCCCGCGAAAAAGACAAAATCCGCGAGCACGGCCTGCGCCAGCAGCGTGCCGTTTTCGCCCTCCACGCCGTAGACCTCGCCCATCACGCCTTGTATGCACGACCATATCAGCGTCTCGTCCCAGCCGTCGAACAGCGTGGCAAAACGCGGCAACGCGTCCCTTTCAAGCCTTTGGGGTCCGTACATGATTTACCTCCGTCGCGTTTTAAATAAGGCGCCCGCCTCTCTGACCGATCGGGACAACCTACCTGACAGGCGGTTTTCATCCTCATGGCGCATGCCCGTCCGCGAGCCTGCGGATGCTTTCCGCGGCAGTCTCCTCTCGCGCCGGCCTCCCCCGCTCCTCAGGGGGCCCGCCGCCTCTGCTGCGGCAGAGGTACGCGGCTACGCCGCAAGCGCGCCCGTCCTTGCCGGACGCGCCCGGCGGGCATCGTGCGTCCGTCAGTCGTCGTTCATCCCGTTAAGGAGTCCTTCCAAACCGCATATCTCTCCGTTGCCCTCGATGCGAAGCCGTTCGCCGAAGCCGCGTTGATAATCGGCCTTTTCGTCGAGGATGCGGCGGCTCAGCTCGAAGTTGAGCTCTCCGCGGTAGCGCGGCATCTCCGATGCGCGAACGCGGGTGAGATAATCGGCGGCCTCAAGCACCGATCCGCCCTGCGCCAGCGTCCAGAGACTTACCATCCAGACGTCGTAGGAGCCGAAGTGGTCGAGATGGTCGGCATCCTGATGGAGCCGGACCCAGACGGAATAGCCGGAACGGCGGGGGCTGCGGTCGTCGTGAACGGCAATGATGGAGCATATCTCGTCCAGCTCGTATGGCGAGCAGAGCTCCGGAATAAGCTCGCGAACAAGCCGCGCTCCCTCGGCTGCGTGATCGGCCTCGCGTCCGTTTGCGACGTCGTGCAGCCATGCCGCAGCAGTGAGTATGCCGTCGTGCGAGGCGTCGCCGGGAAGGATGCGGCGGCGAAGCTCAAGCACGAGCCGCGCAACACGCTCGCCGTGATAGAATTTGTTGCCGAGCTCCTTCCAGTCGTGACTGCGGCTGTTTTTGAGCCGCGCTTCGGCAACCTGCTTTATCCTTTCAATTTCCATTTTGTCCTCCGCGTATTTTCGCTGTGTATATTATACCATCAGCGCACGCATATTGGAACAGAAAACGCCGAAAAGATTGACAGACCCCGTCCGGACGGGGTAAAATAAAGGGAACAGGGTTGCAAGGAGGACGGCGATGATAAAGGCGGTCATATTCGATATGTACGGGGTGGTGATGACCGACCCGACGGGAGGGCTTGCGCCGTACATGGAAAAGCTGCTGACAAAGGCCGCGTTCGACGAGCTTTATCTCCATTGGACAGCGGCGGCAAACGGCGAGCTTGGCTCCCGGGAATTTTTCCGGCGGCTCGGCTTTGAGGATGCAGCGGGAGCGGAGCGCGCGTATCTCGATACCATAGAGCTTGACACGGGGTTTGTTGCGGCGGCGGAAAAATTGCGCGCAGCCGGGCTAAAGCTTGGGCTGCTCTCCAACGACCTCGGCGAGTGGAGCGCGTGGCTGCGGCGCAAATACGACCTTGACCGGCTGTTCGACGCCGTTGCGGTGAGCGGCGACGAGGGCGTGTCCAAGCCGGACGCCCGCATATTCCGAATAATCTCCGAGCGCCTTGGCACGCGGCCCGGACAGTGCGCCTATATCGACGACCGCGAGCGGTTTCTCGCGGCGGCAAGGGCACTCGGCATGAGGACGATACTCTTTGACGGCAGCGGGCGGAGCCCCGGCGCGGCAGCCTGCTTCGACGACGCGCTGGAAATGCTGAGGCAGTGGAGATAGACGGAGCGCCCGACAGCATTTGTTCGCGGAGATATTCTTCGGCCCTGCCGCTGCCGTCAACAACCCCTCATCGAGCCCCGCGCCTCCTCAAATTTTTCGAGTATGCTTCTCTCAAGCGCCTCGCGCGCCTCGCTGGTGATGGGGTGAACGATGTCGCGAAAACAGCCCTTTTCATCGCGGCGGCTGGGCATGGCGACAAAAATGCGCTCCGGCCCGCTGATGATCTTGATATCGTGAACGGCAAAATCGCCGTCGAGGGTAATCGATACGAGCGCTTTCAGGCGCTCGTCGTCATATAGCTTGCGTATGCGGATATCGGTGACGTTCATTTTGACAGCTCCCGTGTTTTGTGTGTTTCGCCGTATATATTATTTGAAGCGGCGGCTGTAATATGCGCGGGCGCCGCCCTTGAAGCGGAATAAAACCGAAAACGGGCGCCGGACTCGTAAAAAATTTAAAAAGCTATTTATTTTTTACGTAAAAGGCTATATAATATATGTATCAGCTACGGGCGCATCAGCACAGCCCGACACGGAGGCCGGATATGACAGACTTTTCCACGAAGGAGCTTTTGAAGGACAAAAAACACATACATTTTATCGGCATCGGCGGCTCGGGTATGTTCCCGCTTGCGCAGATACTGCTCGCGAGAGGCTATACCATCTCCGGCTCGGACAACAACGAGGGCGATACCCTTGACGCCGAGCGCCGGATGGGCATGACCATCCATATGGGGCACCGCGCCGAAAATTTTGAGGGCGCCGATCTCATCGTCCACACCGCGGCGATACTGCCGGACAACCCGGAGCTTGTCGCGGCAAGGGCGAGCGGCATCCCGGTGGTGGAGCGCTCGGTGCTGCTGGGCGCCGTCAGCGCGGAATTTGACAAGGCAGTCTGCGTCTCCGGCACCCACGGCAAGACGACCACGACCTCGATGATAACGCAAATGCTGCTGGAAAACGGGTTTGACCCGACCGTCGTCATAGGCGGCAAGCTGGACGCCATAGGCGGCAACGGGCGCGCCGGAAACAGCGACTATATGGTCTGCGAGGCGTGCGAGTTCGTCGATACCTTTCTGAAGCTGCACCCCTATGTCTCGATCATCCTCAACATCGACGCCGACCACATGGAATATTTCAAGTGCATCGAGAACACCATCCGCTCCTTTAACCGCTTTGCGAGGATGACGAGCGGCTTCGTCATTGCGAACGGCGGCGACGCCAACACCCGTAAGGCGCTTGAGGGCGTGGAAAGGCCGGTGATAACCTTCGGCTGGGACGCCGGAAACGATTATTATCCCGAAAATATCGTCCGCGACATCCACGGCGAGGCGGTAGTGACCCGTTTTGACCTGATGCGCCGCGGCGAAAAGCTTGTCTCCATAGAGCTGCACATCCCCGGACGCCACAACGTCATCAATGCCGTTGCCGCCTGCGCCGCAGTCGTCGAGCTTGGCGTCGCGCCGGAGAAGCTGCCTGCGGCGCTCTCGGGCTTTCACGGCGCGCACAGGCGCTTCGAGATCCTCGGCCACAAAAACGGCGTCACCATCGCCGACGACTACGCCCACCATCCCGCAGAGCTGGAGGTGACGCTCAGAGCCGCGAAGGAGATGGGCTTCAACCGTGTCTGGGCGGTGTTTCAGCCGTTCACATATTCCCGCACCGCAATGCTGCTCGACGACTTTGCGCGCGTGCTCTCCATCGCCGACCGCGTTGTGCTTTCTGAGATAATGGGCTCGCGCGAGAAAAACACCTACAATATCTACGCGAAGGATCTCTGCGAGAGGATTGACGGCTGCGTCTGGTTCCCGGATTTTCCGGAGATAGCCGAATACGTCATGGCCAACGCACGCCCCGGCGACCTTGTGATAACTCTCGGCTGCGGGGACGTCTATAAATGCGCAAAGCTGATGCTCAAGTGAGCGCGCCCGCAAAAAAGGACGGAGGATGACGCATGACTGACGAAGCCGTAAAGAACCCGCACGCCGGACACCGCGAGCGGATGCTCGAAAAGCTGCGCAAAAACGACGCCGAGGCCTTCGACGACGAGCAGATGCTGGAGATGCTGCTGTATCTCACCATCCCGCGCGGCGACACCAAGCCGATAGCCCATGAGCTGATAAGCCGGTTCGGCTCGTTTTCGCGCGTGCTGGACGCGCCGGTGCAGGATCTTGTCCGCGTGGACGGCGTGGGCCAGCGCACCGCCACCGGCATCCGACTGCTGCACGAGGCGTTCCGCACCTACTTCCGCGACCGCTGCGACGTCGGGATCCTGATGGACACCGCCGACAAATACGGCGCGTTTCTCGTCTGCCGCATGTTCGGCATCCCGGAGGAGATCACGGGACTTATCTGTCTTGACGGCAAATTCAAGTTTTTATCATATACTCAAATCAGCGCCGGCACCCCGCTCGGCACCGATGTGAGCAACCGGCGCATCATGGAGGCGGTGGTTCGCTGCGGCGCCGCCAACGCAGTCGTCGCGCACAACCACCCCTCCGGCTTTCTGTTTCCCTCGCCGGAGGATATCGAGGCGACGAAGCTAACCTGTGCGCTGCTGGAATCAATAGACGTTAAGCTGCTGGATCACGTGATCGTTGCAGAAAACGAATACATGTCCATGTTCCAATGGGGTTATCTCAACTGATCCGAAATTCGGACGGAACCGGACCGCTCACAACAAGGAGGTACAAACATGACGCTTTTTGACAAGTGCAACATCGACCTGCTCAACGAAATGCGGGACAAGGGGGTCTATCCTTATTTCCACGAGCTGGAATCCCGTCAGGATGTCGAGGTCATCATGGAGGGCAAGCGCCGGATAATGCTCGGCTCCAACAATTATCTCGGGCTTACCGTACATCCGGAGGTCATTGAGGCGGGCATAGAGGCGATGCGAGTTTACGGCACCGGCTGCTCCGGCTCGCGCTTTCTCAACGGCACCCTCAGGCTGCACACCGAGCTTGAGGCGGAGCTTGCCGATTTTATCGGCAAGGAGTTCGTAATGACGCTCTCCACCGG
>CANNTZ010000080.1 GCA_947522735.1 uncultured Oscillospiraceae bacterium
GTAGCGGATCGTTGTGTACCTCTATGATAAGCCCGTCGGCTCCGCAGGCGGCGGCCGCAAGCGCCATTGGTGGGACAAGGCGTGCGATGCCGGTCGCGTGGCTGGGGTCAACGATGACGGGCAGATGGGTCAGCTCATGCAGCATCGGAACGGCGGCGAGATCAAGGGTATTGCGGGTGTAATCGTCGAAGGTGCGGATGCCGCGCTCGCAGAGAATGACCTGCTCGTTGCCGCTGGCCATGATGTATTCGGCGCTCATCAGCAGCTCCTTGAGGGTGTTTGCAAGCCCGCGCTTGAGCAGCACCGGCTTTCCGGTTTTGCCAAGCTCGCGCAGCAGGTCGAAATTTTGCATGTTGCGAGCGCCGACCTGCAATACGTCCACGTCCTCGAACAGCGGAAGATCCGCGACGCTCATGATTTCGGTGACGATTGGCAGCCCTGTTTCGCGCCGCGCTGTCTTGAGCAGCTCGATGCCCTTGCCGCGAAGCCCCTGGAAGTCGTAGGGCGAGGTGCGCGGCTTGAAAGCGCCGCCGCGCAGCATGCTCGCGCCCGAGGCCTTGACCGCTTTCGCAACGCCGACAATCTGCTCCTCGCTCTCGACCGAGCAGGGGCCGGCGATCATGCAGAAATTTCCTCCGCCAATCTTCACCCCGCTCACCTGCACGACGGTGTCGTCAGGGTGGAATTTGCGGTTGCAGCATTTGAAGGTCTCGGTGACGCGCTTGACCGAATCCACTATATCAAGGCTCTCCACCAGCTCCATGTCCACTTTAGTCGTGTCGCCGATAAGGCCGAGCACCGTCTGGTATTCGCCCTTTGAGACGTGGACGCCAAGCCCCATATTCTCGAACCAGCGTATTATCTGTTGCTGCTTTTCCTCGTTTGCGTTTGCCTTTAATACGACGATCATATCCGTTCCTCCATTGCCGCCATGTAGTGTGCCCGCCAGAATAACTGACGCGGCTTGTCCGGCCAAAACAAAAAGTGCGGCACCGGTGTAACCTGTGCCGCACTGGAAATTTGAACCTGTCAGCTCACGTGCATCACAAATTACCCCTACTGTCGGCGACAGTAAAGCTGAAGTAGCGGTAATAATTGACGCAAAGGATGCTGTTCATGATGTGTTTCTCCGGGCGATTTTTAGCTTGTATAGAATTATATCAACTTTTTCGGGGAAAGTCAATACCCAGAGCTATCTATTTTTTGCATTACGTGTGTTAACATAAAATCCACAGGCAATGTCTTTACTTTTTGCGCGCTCTTTGGTATAATATCAGAAAAAGCCGGTCAGAGGTCTGCAAGATGTCCAAAAGTATCTACTCAAATAAAAAGAAAAATACGGGCTTCGGGATAATCTATTTTGTATCGTTTCTGTTCATCCTTTTGTTGTCTTTTGTGCTCGCCACCATATGGCAGCGCAGCGAGGACAACGCGCTCGTCTCAACCTCATCCGTGCCGGAGAGCACCGCCACATCGCAGACGTCGGGGCAGACAGAGGCTTCCGAGATCTCCGAAAGTGCTGAGGAGAGCCGGAGCTCTTCTATCGACTACAGCTCCGTCACCCTTGTGCCGGAGCTTGACCGCGTGACGAGCGAATACTTTGACGACGCGGTCTTTATCGGCGATTCCATCACCGAGGGCATCAAGACCTACGGGATGATGACTAATTCGACCGTCATCGCCGCCACCGGAATCAACCTCTCGACAATTGCCACGAGCGCCGTTGTCAAGACGGCGAACGGCAGAGTCACGGTGCTCGACGCGCTGGGACAGTATCCGGATACCGGAAAGATATACCTTCTGCTTGGCGCAAACGGCATCGCGTGGATGGAAAAGGACAGCTTCATACAGCTTTACGGCGATTTTGTCAGGGCGTTGAAAGAGAAGTGCCCGGACGCGCTTATATATATCCAGTCCATCTTCCCGATAAACGAGGAGAAGTTTGCGAAGCACTATGATTCGCAGATAACCAACGAGAAGATAGCCGAATACAACGACGCACTGCTAAGGCTTGCGAAGGAGCTGGGCGTCTATTATCTCAACGTCTCCGAGGTCATAGCAGATGCAAGCGGCGCGCTCTCCGGCGACGCCACCACAGACGGTATGCACATTGGCACCGACTACTACGAAAAGTGGTTCAACTATCTTAAAAAGCACGCCGTACCCACCACCTGATGAGGAAGCGGCTGCAAGATAAAACAAATCCATGTGTCAAAAAGGAGCTTATATCATGACAAAAAAGATCATTGCGCTCGCACTTTCGCTCATTCTCTCACTTTGCCTGTTTGCGGGCTGCGCGGGCTCGTCAGATAAGGATATCGACGGCGATGCACTCTATTCGGATTTGAGGACTCTCGAATTTGCAGATGAGCTTGTCGATATGGATATGGCTGCGATAGAGAATTATTACTTCTTCGACGATACCGGCGTGATCGAAAAGGCCCGTGTCTGCAAGAGCGCCAGCGGCGCCACCGCGGAGGAGATAGCCGTCATCACCGTCAAGTCCTCCTCCGACGCCGAGGCTGTCAAAAAGGCGCTCCGGATGCGCGTTGACGACCTCGCCTTCAGCTTCGAGAACTACGTTCCTGCCGAGATGGATAAGATCAACAGCGCCATCGTGACCTCCAGTGGCCGCACCGTAGTTCTCGCCGTCATCGACGACCCGGACAGCGCGCAGGCCGTCATCGACAAATATTTCAAATAAGTCCGGCGAAAAAAACGAAAGCGCAGCAGAGGCTGAGGCAGGGTTAAGGCTTCCTGCCTCAGCCTTTTTCACAGACTGAAAAAGCATGACCCCTCCGGCGGATATGAGCTGCCGGAGGGGTTTTTGTGACAGTGGATAAGCGTTGAGAACCGTCTGGTGTCAGCCAAGAAGCACCAGCAGAAACTGCGAGACGAGCACGACGGCAAGCAGCGCTATCGGGTAGGTCGCGGCATAGGCAGAGGCGACCTCGTCGGTGCCGGACACGCCGATGAGCGTGCCGAGCGCCGGGGTGGAGGTCATGCCGCCGGTGATGGAGCCGAGATTGTTGAGCAGGCTGAGCTTGAGCACATACTTCGCGAATAAATAGCCCACAATCATCGGGACGATAGTCATCGCCATGCCGTAGAGGAAGTAGACCGCCTTGAAGTACTGCACGAACTTTGCGCCGCCCGCAACTCCCGCGCCGATGAGGAACAGCATGAGTCCCAGCTCGCGGAGAGTTTCGAGCATCTTCTTGTTGGGGGTCACGTTGATTGGCCCAAAATGTGCGAAATGTCCGAAGAGGAGCGCCGTGATGAGTGCGCCGCCGGTGGTGGTCAGCGAGAAGGTGTTTCCGGCAAGGCCCTGAGAGGTCAGGGGAACCTTGATGGAGCCGACAAAGATGCCGATGAGCGCCGCAAACGTGAACGCCGCAAGCCCGACCGGATCGATGTCGATGAGCTTGCCCTCATACTTTTTGCGCTCGCCGATGTCAACGGAGATCAGCTTGGCGCGCTCCTCGTCCATGTTTGCCTTTGCGAGCTTCGGCACAAGCTGAACGAACAGCACCACGCCGACAACGCCGAACAGATATGCTATGCCGTGGCCGACGGTCACAGCCGCCTCATAGGAAGCGGACTTCGCGGGATCGGAGCCGAACAGGTTCTCAACGGTGGATTTTGCCGCGGAGAACGCCGGTGTGCTGGTGAGCGCGCCGGAGAGGATGCCGTCCAGCATCGCGACGAAGGTGGTCTGATCCGGCTCCGTGCTTCTGCCGATAAAGAAGCAGGCGACACATGTGAGACTGCCCGATAGGATGATAATGATGCCAAGCAGTATATAGGACTTGAAGTTCTTTTTAAGATTCTTAAAGAAATTGGGGCCTGCAATGAAGCCGACCGAGGTGACAAAGAAGATAAGGCCGATGTTCTCGATTATTTTGAGCGCCTGTGTCTCATAGGATACGTCCGAAACGACCAGAGCGCGAGCGATATCGCCGGAAAAGACGGCGCCAAAGACAAGCGCCACAATGAACACGCCTGCCGTTCCAAGCGATACTCCCTTTATGGTAATGCGTCCGAGCAGATAGCCGAGCGTCGCGATGGTCATGACCGCGAACATCAGAAAGGTTATGCTCTGTATCGACACTACCCCGTCAAAAATACTCATCTCAAATTACTCCTTCAAATTACTTTTCGAGCCTGGGATTGCCGTGGGTGTAAGTCGGAAGGAGCTTCGGGGATACCTCGGTTCCGGTGATTCCGGCCTCTTTGCGCATGTTTTCAAATTTCTCGATGTGGTCAAGGGTAAGTCTGCCGACGTTGACGTCCCTGCACCTCGCCGCGGCGTGCTGGCCTGCGTTGCGTCCGAATACGATGACGTCGAGCAGCGAGTTGCCCATCAGGCGGTTGCGGCCGTGGATGCCTCCGACTGCCTCGCCTGCGACGAACAGGTTGCCCACAACGGTGGAGCTGCCGTCTACGTTGATGTCGATCCCGCCGTTCTGATAGTGCAGCGTCGGATATACGAGGATCGGCTCCTTGCGGATATCGATGCCGTATTTGTCGAACATCCTCATCATCGCGGGGATACGGCGCTCAATGGTGCCCTCGCCGCCGATTTTCTCGATCATCGGGGTGTCGAGCCATACGCCGAGCCCGCTGCCGGTCTGGACGCCGTTGCCTCTCGCGCCGCACTCGCGGATGATGGAGGCTGCGGCGACGTCGCGGGTTTCGAGCGGGTGCATGAACACCTTGCCGTCGCGGTTGACCAGCTTTGCGCCAAGGGAGCGCACCTTTTCGGTGACGAGCGCGCCGAAGATCTGCTCCGGATAGGCCGCGCCGGTCGGATGGTATTGGAGGGTGTCGGCGTAGAGCAGCCTTGCGCCCACGCGGTAGCCGAGGACAAGTCCGTCGGCGGTGGCGCCGTAGTGGTTGGAGGTCGGGAAGCCCTGATAGTGCATACGCCCCGCCCCGCCGGTGGCGATTATGATGGTCTTCGCGCGTGCGACGAGCAGCTCATGGGTCTCCATGTTCATCAGGACGGCGCCGGCCGCGTTGCCGTTTTCATCGAGAATCAGCTCGACTGCCGCGGTGAAATCGACGACGGGGATATCGCGGTTGAGAACCTCGTCGCGCAGTGTGCGCATGATCTCCGCGCCGGAGTAGTCGCGCGCCGCGTGCATACGCTTGCGGGAGGTGCCGCCGCCGTGGGTGGTTATCATGTTGCCCTCGGCGTCCTTGTCAAATTCGACGCCAAGCCCGCTGAGCCACTGTATGGCCTCGGGCGCATCGCAGACGAGCTTTTCGAGCAGCTCGCGCTTTGCGGCAAAGTGGCCGCCGCCGTAGGCGTCCACAAAGTGGATGGCGGGGGAGTCGTTAGGCTTGTCGGCAGCCTGTATGCCGCCCTCGGCCATCATGGTGTTCGCATCGCCGATGCGCAGCTTGGTGACGATCATGACGTTTGCGCCCGCCTCGTTGGCCTCGATGGCCGCGGAGGAGCCGGCTCCGCCACCGCCGATGATGAGCACGTCCACGTCGTAGTCTGGACGGGTCAGATCGACGTCGTCCGCCTTGATGCGGCTATGTGCCTGAAGCATTGCGGCAAGCTCCTTCGGCACCTTTTCACCGGCGTTGGGGCCAATCCTGAGCACGTCGAACTCATCCTGTCTGTAGTCGGGATGATATGCGGCGAGCAGCTCGTCCTTCTCCTGAGCGGTCATGCGAACCGGCTCATAGGCGATGTTTGCGTCGCGGGCAGCCTCGACTGCCTTTATCGAATTTAATATTTCTTCGGAATACATTCTTCGCGCCCTCCTTATTTCTCAATCTCACGGTGGTTGTAAAGCTCTTTGAGCTCCTCGACCGGCTTTTGCATCAGAGCCTCCATCAGCTCTCTGAAGGTGCCGTCCTTTATCTCCTTGACCCGGCTTTCGAGATGCTTGCAGTCGGGCGCGATATATTTGCCGTTGAGACGGCGCGCGAGCATCGCGACCTGCGGATGGGAGATGCCGGCCGGGCAGCGGGAGGAGCATACGCCGCACATGACGCAGTCGAAGGATTCCTCGGCGCATTTGGCGTATTCGCCGCGCTGAGCATAGGCGATATACTGCATGACGTTGAGCCCCTGAGTGCAGCTCTTGGTGCAGGCGTTGCAGCCGATGCAGGAGTAGATCTCGGGATAGAGCTGCATCATAATCTGCTCGGAGGGGGAGATTTTTTCAATGTCATAAACCGCCTTGACAAGAGGGAAGAACGGCAGAGTGGCGATATACATGTCGTTTTCCACCTTGGTCTGGCAGGCAAGACATACCTTCAGCTCGCGGTCGCCCTTGATGCGGTAGATTGTCGCGCAGGCGCCGCAGAAGCCGTTGCGGCAGCCGCAGCCGCGCACAAGCTGGTATCCGGCGTATTCCATCGCGCACATGATCGTCAGGTTGTCCGGAACCTCATAGCGTTTTCCGAACAGATATATGTTTACCATCTTTTCCATGTCGATCCTTCTCCTTTTATCAATACTCGTTCGGCAGCTCGTCAAGCTGATCCATCCTGAACACCGGGCCGTCCTTGCAGACGTACTTGGAGCCGATGTTGCAGCGCCCGCACTTGCCGATGCCGCACTTCATGCGCAGCTCCATGGTGGTGTAGATCTGGGTCTTGTCGAAGCCAAGGGAGCTGAGTCCGTCAAGCGTAAACTTGATCATGATCGGGGGCCCGCAGAGCACGGCTGTCTTGTTGGTGTCGAAGCCGAGCTCCTTGACGTAGTTCGGCACAAAGCCGACGTGACCGTCCCAACCCTCCTGCTCGCGGTCAATGGTCAGGTGAACGAAAACGTTCTCGTCGCCGCACCACTCGTCGATGATCTCCTGATAATCGACAAGGTCGTCCTTGCTGCGGGAGCCGTATACTATGTCGAGCCTGCCGTAGCGGTCGCGATAGTGGCGGCAGTAGTTGATGACCGAGCGCAGCGGTGCAAGTCCGATGCCACCCGCGATGAACAGCAGATCCTGTCCCAGAAACGCGGTATCGACCGGGAAGCCGTTGCCGTAGGGCCCGCGGATGGTGAGCTGCTGTCCCGGCTCCGCTTGGTGCAGCCAATCGGTGACGCAGCCGCACTTTTTGATCGAAAACTCCATGAAGTCGGTGTTTGTGGGCGAGGAGGTGATGGAGAACATCGCCTCTCCGACGCCCGGAATGGAGAGCATAGCGCACTGTCCGGGCTTGTGCTCGAACGCCTTTTTGCCCTCGGGAGTTACGACACGGAAGGTCTTGACGTCCGGAGTGTCGCGTCTGACGTCGGTTATAACTCCGATCTTCGGAATCAATGGCTCATAGCGTTCTACCATCATTCGTTTCCTCCAATCGTTTTCATCACTTTGACAATATTCATTGAAATGGGGCATTTTGCAAGGCAGCGTCCGCAGCCCACACAACTGAACATGCCGTCGTTATTGGCCGGAAAGTAGACCAGCTTGTGCATGAAGCGCTGACGGAAGCGCTCTACCTGAGAAAGCCTCGGCTGGCCGGCGGACATTTTTGTGAACTCGGAATACATGCAGGAATCCCAGCAGCGGAAGCGGATGACGCCCTTGCCGGTGTTGAAATCCTTGATGTCGTAGCACTGGCAGGTGGGGCAGACAAAGGTGCAGGTGCCGCAGCCGAGACAGGACTCTGAGAGGGCTTTCCACTCTGGACGGTCGAACAGCACCTTGGTTTTGTCTCCGCCGAAGCCCTCGGTGGTGAGCCCGGCGAGCGGGAGCTTTTTCATCAGCTCGCGGGTCTTTTCCTGTTGAGCCTCAACTTTTTCGCGGCCGCATTCCTCGGTGACGTCCTCGATGGAGGAGAGCAGCGCGCGGCCTTTATCGGTGTTCGCCTCGAGGTAGACGTCGCCGTCCTCGATCCAGCAACTCACATCGCCCGCAGGAGCCGCGGCGTCGATGCCAAACGTCTGGCAAAAGCAGGTTTCGGCGGGACGGGTGCAGGCCATCGTGACGATGACGCCGTGCGCGCGGCGCTCGGAATAGTAGCTGTCGGCAGGCTCGCTTAAAAATACGCGGTCGAGCACTTCAAAGCTCTTTGCGTCGCAGGCGCGCACGCCGAACACGACGAAATCCTCTCCGGGCCTGCGGGTGTCGATCACCTCGACGGTTTTGCCGGAGGTTTTGAACTCCATGAGGTTTTCGGTCTGCGGGAAGAAGAAATCCTTGGCGCTGCGCAGGGTGTTGAGCGCGCCGGAGAGCTTCATGCCGCTCTCCCATTCCTTGAATACCGCTCCGTTTTGGGTGTCGGTGGGAATATAGAGCGTTTTCGATCCCGCGAGCCTTGCGAATACGGCGTCGAGCGCCTCTCTTGAGCATTTACGCATTGTCGCTGCCTCCCCTCTCGACCGCTTCTCCCGGCTCGATATCCTCCTTGGTGTAGTTCACCAGCGGAGCGCGGCTGCCAGCCTCGGCTCCCGCCTGATAATCGCCGTAGAAGCTGTTGATATCCTTAATGAATTTTCTGTTGAGCAGGTGCAGAGGGATATGCTGCGGGCAGACGCGGGAGCATTCTCCGCAGTCGGTGCAGCGTCCGGCGACGTGGAACGCGCGGATGATGTGGAACATCTTCTCCTCGAAGCTGTCCGCAATGGCCTTGTTTTCCACGCCGGATTCGGGATTGTTGAAAACGCATTTTTCGCAGGTGCAGGCCGGGCAGACGTCGCGGCAGGCGTTGCAGCGGATGCAGCGGGAGAGCTCGTTCTGCCAGAAGGCGAAGCGCTCGTCAGGGGTCATGCGCTCCAGCCTTTCCACCTCGTTGAAGCGCGCGGAGGAAAGCGTCTCGCCGTCCTCGCCGATAAGCTCGTCGTAAGCGACGTGCTTCCTGCTCTTGCATACAAGACAGCGCTCCGCGAGCACGTCCTTGGCGTCCATTGCGATGTCTCCGTCGTAAAGGCTCCTGACAACGAGCTTTTCGCCCTCGCTGTCAACTCCGACGATGCCGTCTCCGGCAATGGCCTTGACCTTGCTTATATCCGCCATGCCCTCGCAGGGGATACCTACTGCGTAGACCTTTTCGCGGTCGAACCGGTGCTCGGTGAGCAACTGGTTGAAGCTGTAGGTGTCGCAGGGCTTGAGAAACGCCAGCACCTTGCCCTCGATGGGCTTGCGGGTCTCGGCGACGAGATACTTGGAGAAGTTCGCGCCGCAGAAATCGTTGAATACGAAATCCTTTTCAAGCTCTTCAGCGCTCGTGAATACCGCCGGGGT
>CANNTZ010000081.1 GCA_947522735.1 uncultured Oscillospiraceae bacterium
AAGATCGTCTTAAATAATAACGGAGGAAAGCACAATGTCGACCTACATGCCCAAGGCTGAAGAGATCACCCGCAAGTGGTATATTCTCGACGCAAGCGATAAGCCGCTTGGTAAAACAGCCGCTCTTGCCGCGACCATCCTTCGCGGTAAAAACAAAGTCACCTTTGCGCCGCACGTTGACTGCGGAGACAACGTAATCATCATCAACGCCGAAAAGGCGGTCCTCACCGGAAAAAAGCTCGAGCAGAAGGAGTACATCCGCCACAGCGGCTGGGTCTCCGGCCTGAAGCGAGTAAAGTACGGCAAGCTGATGCAGACCAACCCGGAGCTTGCGATGAAGCTGGCTATCAAGGGAATGATTCCCGACACCACCATCGGCAGAAAGGCTCTCACCCGCGTTCGCATCTATCGTGGCGCCGAGCACGAGCAGGCTGCTCAGAAGCCCGAAAAGCTTGATTTTTAATGAGAGGGAGGACAGAAAATGTACGATTCTAAGCCCTATTTCTACGGAACCGGAAGAAGAAAGAAGTCCGCCGCGAGAGTAAGAATTTATCCGGGCGGCACCGGCAGCATCACTATCAATGACAGAGACATCGACGATTATTTCGGTCTTGAGACCCTCAAGCTCGTTGTTCGTCAGCCTCTTGCACTCACCGATACCCTTGGACGCTTTGACGTCATATGCAGGGTTGCAGGCGGCGGCGTCTCCGGCCAAGCCGGCGCTATCCGTCACGGCATTGCCCGCGCGCTGCTCAAGTACAACGCCGAGCTCCGCAGCGACCTTAAAAAAGCCGGATTCCTCACACGCGATCCGCGCATGAAGGAGCGCAAGAAGTACGGCCTCAAAGCCGCCCGTCGCGCGCCCCAGTTCTCCAAGAGATAACCTTTTCTCAAACATATCAGCCCCCGAAGCCGCGCTGGCTTCGGGGGCTTTTTACATATTTTTCTCTAACTCCGGATAATATCCCCTTGAGAAGCGCTGTTTTCAGCAGGCTGATGAGCGAAAGCTTGCCGGTGCATCTGCTCTAAAGGCTCCGCCACACCGCCGCAAGCGCTATTTTTCTTGTCTGCTTCACCCCTCATCCGCGTTCGCCCTCAATCAGCGGCAGGACGATATCGCCGCGCACCTCTCTGCGGAATACGGCGAGCCATTCCGTTCTTTCCGGCAGCTCAAAATAGAGCGACGAGCATGCCGCACGCGCACATGTGCCCTCCGGCACTCCGAGAATCAGCGCCGTCGGGCCCTCCGCACCGCCAATGATTCCGACGCAGGCCACCGCCGCGCCGGAGGTGCCAAGGCCGTCCTTTGGCCGCGCTGCGTCGCCCTCTCCGGCGTCGATCACGTCAAGCCTCGCCGACGGCGTCAGCGAATACTCCAGCACTCGATACCTGCGCGGATATTCCAGCTTGGGATCACGTTGTCCGAACTCGGGCAGCAGCTCCTCCGTCAGCTCCTTGACCGTGAGGATGTGCCTTTTCCCGCTTCCCGGCTCCGTCAGCTCCACCCTCTCGCCCGGCTCGCTCACAGCGAAGTGCGCGGCAGGTATGCGAATGTCCTCGCCAGAGAGCGTCAGCGAGATCGACTTTATCTCGGGCCGCCGCTTGGTCGCCCACGGAAAGCTGTAGCGCATGAGCACCCACACCCCGCCTGCGTCAAGGCCATAGTGCTCACGGACATATTCCGCGTCTCCGTCACGGTCGCCGCCGGAATATACGCAGCCACAGCCGCTTTCGTGGTTTGTGCCGCGTCCATTGACCGTCAGCCCGACGTTCACATGCAGCTCGAGCGGATTTTCCGCTTCAAGCTGCATCCGCTGCTCCAAAGTGAGCGCAGAGCTGTCGCTCTCCGGATCCAAGCTCCATTTTTCGGTGAACTCGCTCACTCGTCGCGGGTCGATGCCGACGCATATATCCGCAACCACGCCGCGCGCGCAGATATAGAGCGCCGGGATATACCACTCCTCGCCCATCCAGCGGACACGACGCTCTATCCTCAGCTCCCGGCCCGGGTGACCTCCGCCGCCGCTCCAGCCGCCGCCGTAATAGACCCTCCAATCGCGCGGCTCCGGATTTTTCTCCTCCGGAACGTGGCGTTCCCCGCTGTCCATGTATCGTATTCTTCCGTAATCAAAGGAGCTCTGCACCGAGCGTATGTATTCGTAGGGCTGCTTCATCGGCTCTATTCCAAGCTTTTCATGCAGCTCCGCAATGACCCTTCGCTGCGGCTCGCCCGGTACGTTTTCGCGCAGGAACGCATCAAACTGCTCCCTGCTCCAGTCGTGCGCCTGCTCTATCGCGGCAAAATCTCCGCACGCCGCCAGCAGCCGCAGAAAATCTCCGAAATCCTCTGCTATTGGGTTGACCCATTCGCCGCGCAGATTCATCGGGCTGACTGCAAACACCGCGTCCCCAAAGCCGCGCGCAAGGCAGCAGTGGCTTCCGTCCACGCCGGACCAGCCGATAATGCGCGCTCCTCTCGGCGTGCAGAAATACGGCTCTCCTCTCCCGTTTGTATCCAGCCCCAGCGGCGCCAGATCAATATCCGTCCGCTTGAATTTGTTGTACTGTCTTCCCATCCGGAACACTCGACCTCTCTTCAAAGCTTTGCGAAAAGAGCCGGCAGATACGCTCTGCCAGCTCTCTGATATTCTTTGCCTCAATATCGTCTATCCGAGGATACTCAGCAGAACGCCCGCCACGACGGCGGAACCGATAACTCCCGCGACATTCGGTCCCATTGCGTGCATGAGAAGGAAATTTCCGGGATTTTCCGCCTGACCTACCTTCTGTGAAACGCGCGCCGCCATCGGAACTGCGGAAACGCCCGCGGAGCCGATAAGCGGATTGACCTTGCCCTTGGTTATCCAGCACAACAGCTTGCCAAGCAGCACGCCGCCCGCGGTGCCGAACGCAAAGGCGACAAGTCCAAGCGCGATAATCTTCAGCGTGCTCGGGCTGAGGAAGCGTTCCGCTGTTGCGGTCGCTCCGACCGATACGCCGAGGAAGATGGTGACGATGTTGAGCAGCTCATTCTGAGCGGTTTTGCTGAGGCGCTCAACGACGCCGGACTCTTTCATCAGGTTGCCAAGCATCAGGCAGCCGACAAGCGGAGCCGCGGAGGGAACGATCAGCGACACAAGGATGGTTACAAGTATCGGGAAGCAGACTTTTTCGAGCTTGGACACCGGGCGAAGCTGCTCCATGACGATGCAGCGTTCCTTTTTGGTGGTTAGCGCCTTCATGATCGGCGGCTGGATTATCGGGACAAGCGCCATATACGAATACGCCGCAATCGCTATCGTGCCAAGCTGGTTCGGTGCAAGCACCGTTGTGACATAGATCGCGGTCGGGCCGTCCGCTCCGCCGATTATGCCTATAGAGCCGGCCTCCTGCGGCGTAAAGCCGAGCAGCAAAGCGCCGACAAAGGCGACGAATATTCCGAACTGCGCCGCGGCGCCGAGCAGAAAGCTCTTCGGGTTCGCGATAAGCGGACCAAAGTCGGTCATCGCACCGACGCCCATGAAAATTATCGGCGGATAAAGCCCCAGCTTGACGCCGAGGTACAGCAGGTCGATGAGTCCCGCCTCGCCGTTTTTAAACATCGTCCAGTCGATATGTCCGGTGGAGTTGATGAATATTTCAGGGTGGTACATTCCCGCCAAGGGGAGATTGGTGAGCAACATTCCGAACGCTATCGGAAGCAGCAGCATCGGCTCGTACTGCTTTTTGACTGCCAGATAGATCAACACCAGCGATATGAGGATCATCACGCCGTGCTGCCAGGTGAACGCTGAAAATCCGGAGGTGTCCAGCAAGCCTTTTATCGACTCAACAAAGGTTTGTATCAATGCTTTTCAATCCCTTTCCCAAAATTATCGCATCGCTTCGCTTATTCCCGCGGCACCCCATTCGGAACGCTGCCTGACTCGCTGCTCCGAGCGTCTGAGCCTCTTTGCAGGGCGGATGCCGGTTATGCGGTAATCGTCCAGCCCAAGTCCGTCACACCCCATCATATACGCAACCGCCGCGGATATCGCCGCGACGACGCCGTCCGGAGTCTGCCCCTGTGCGCCCGGCTCAGGCTTCACTTTTTTTTTACCGGAAGTCCCCTGTCCCTTTTTTGAGACGCCGTCTATCGCAAGCCCGAACAGCTTGATAATAACGCACAGCACGACAAGCACCGAAAAGACCACCACAAGCCCCGTAATTGTCAGGCTGCCCGCAAATTCCCAATCCATAACGCTCCTCCAACCTTGTCAATAATATAACAATTTAGGTATACGCCAATATCAGCTTTGAAATAACCTCTGCAAGCCGAAATCAAATTTATTATACTATATTTTTCAAAAAAGTACAATAGCAAACTAAAAGAAAATTGCTCAGGGAAAGCCTCTTTTTTTGTCACGTTGAGGCCTATGACGTTTATCAAAAGGAAATAATATATCCGCCTTGTGTTTATCCACTGTTTTAACTTGACGTATTTGAATTTTTCATGTATAATAAATATAAAACATTCTTACGGAGGCAAAAGCTTATGACGCATAAAAGACGGTTTGGCAAAAGAACGCTTGCATATCTTGCGTTTATGATGACGGTAGTTCTCGTCTCGGGCTTTTTTGCCGGATGTGCTGCTGACGGCAAAGATACGGTGCGCGTCGATTTTTCCAGTGAGGACGGCTGGCTTGAAATAATCCGCATCTCCGTCACCGGAAAAAGGCCGAGATTCGAAAATGCCGGACGCGCGGCAATCAAGGATAGCGTCATTATGGATATCGACGTAGAATTTCCGGCCTATCCATGGGAAAAAACCGGCTCCGTGGAGGAATACCGCGAGCATGCTTGGCTCAAATTCGACGGTTCGATGGAGCAGGTCGGCGAGGAGGGCCGCACTCCACAGGGGCTGCTTGCGTATGACGGACAATATTTTCTCGTCGCAGAGGATAACGGTACACAATATGTATACGGCGTCGGCGAGGGCTCGACCATATCGGGACTAACGCTGGACGCGTTTATAGACAGGATCATCCGGAAGCAGAGCTCCGCAGCCTCCGGCGGGACGCTGTAGACGGCCCGTCGCCCACAATAAAAAGCGCCATGCCTGCGGCTTTACCGCCCGGCATGGCATCTTTTACAATATATTCATCGTGTTTGGCAGCTCCGAAAGCCAGATGTGATCGAGCACCGTCCGCCCGCGCAGCAGCTCGGAGAAAAAGTCCGCATCGTCGCCATATTGATAGAGCGGCGCGAGACGCGAGAATATCGCCGTCAGCTCGTCAAGCTGCCCCGCGCGGACAAGACGTGAGATGCGGTGCTCCTCCTCCTGCCAGCAGGCGTTGAAGTCCTCTATGAGCCTCAGCGTTTCATCGTCGTTTCCGGCCTGCGCGCTCTCGTATATCGCGTCGAGCCGCCCGATATATTCGTCCCTCTCGCGTCGCATTATAATCAGAGACGCCGCGCATATTCCCGCCATCATAAGAAATATCCCGACCGCCACCAAAAGACGCTTCATATCTCGTCCCGTCTCCTTTCCGGCTTTGTGCCCGCGTCCCGCCTAACTATATAATAGTTGGCGCTGCGGTCGCAGGTCATCAAAAACACCTCATCCTGCCTCAGGCCCTGCGAGGCAAGCGTCGATTCAAGCCACTCGCGGCGCAGGTTGCACATTAAAAGCGCACTCTCGATCAGCACGCCGTCGCTGATTATCACGAGCGGCGGCAGCTCCGGCTCGCCCGCCTCCGGCAGCGAGAGCATTTTGGCCGTGACGCTGCGCGCCGGGAACTTCTGATAGACGCTCAGCGATCCGGTCGTCTCCACCACGGCGAACGCCACCTCTCGTATGTCGAAGATGCTCTGCGCGCGCAGCTGCGTCATGATATCGTCGATGTTAAGCCGCAGCCGTTTCAGCTCCGGCTGCCGTATCTGCCCGTCCTTTATCACAACGACCGGGTTGCCTGTCACGACGCGCCGGATGCTCTTGTTCTTGAGCACGATATACGACGTGAACACCTCGAAGCACATCAGCGTGAAGATCGGGATAACACCCGCAAGCAGAGGGATGCTCGTGTCCTCTATTGGCAGCGTCGCGATGTTGGAGACAAGTATCGTCGTCACCAGCTCCGAGGGCTGAAGCTCGCCGAGCTGGCGCTTGCCCATTATTCGCAGCGCAAGGGTTATTATAAAATAAAGCAGTATCGTCCGGATCATCACTATTGTCATTACGGCGCCTCCAATCTGTCGGTTCGAATTATAGGAATATTTTCTTCAAATCTGCGGAAAATATGCCTGAACCGATCTTTGGGAGGCGTATTTGTTTGTTTGACTGGCTGAAACGCGGCGCTCGAAAGAGCTATTCGCCGCCAAAACAGGACGCCGGAGTGACCCGGCTCTGCAAGAGCCTTGCCGAAAATATGATAGCCATACGCGGAAGGCTCGCCAATTCCGCCGATCTTCTCTCAAAGGAGCTGTGCGTCTCCGGGCTGAGGCTGGAGCTGCTGACCGTCGAGGGCATGTGCAACTCCTCCGACCTGAACAAATTCATCCTTGCTCCGCTGATGAAGCTGACGCTTGACGACAGGACGCCCGATAGCTTTCTCTCTTGGGCACGCGGCGCGCTGCTCGGCTCGGAGCAGCGGGAAATACGCACGCTTGAGGAGCTTTTTCCGGCGATGATGTCCGGCTTCGCGGCGATACTCATCGACGGCTCGGAGGTTGGGCTTGTGCTCGGCGTGCAGGGCTTCGACTTCCGTTCTGTCGGCGAGCCGTCCTCCGGCGTCAATATCAAGGGATCTCGCGAGGGCTTTGTGGAGGTCGTCCGCGTCAACATGTCGATGCTGCGCCGCAGGATAAAATCGCCGGATCTCGTGTTCGAGCTGATGCAGATCGGCAACCGGAGCCGCACCGACGTATGTGTCGCCTATATGCAGGGAACCGTCTCGGAGGAGCTGCTCCGCCGCGTCAAAAGCAGGCTCAGAGGCGTCAACATGGACGTCCTGCTGGATTCCGGCTATCTCAAGCCTTTTTTGGAGCCAAAGCGTCCGTCCATGTTTGACGGCGTGGGCTGCACCGAGCGCCCGGACATCGTCTGTGCCAAGCTGCGCGAGGGCAGGATAGCGGTGCTGGTGGACGGCACGCCCTTTGCGCTCATTGTGCCGTTTCTCTTTTCCGAGCACTTCCAGACGCTCGACGACTACTCGCAGCGCCCGCTTTTCGTCTTTTTCATGCGTATGCTGCGATATTTTTCGTTTTTTCTCTCGATGCTGCTGCCGGGACTTTACGTTGCCGTCGTGACGTTTCATCCGGAGCTGCTGCCGGAGGCGCTGTTGTTCAACATCTCCACCGTCGAGGAGGGGACGCCGTTCTCGTTGATGGCGGAGACGCTCGCGATACACATAATATATGAGATAATGCGGGAGGCGGGCCTGCGGCTGCCGCGTCCGATCGGCCACGCGGTCGGCATTGTCGGAGCGCTCGTCGTGGGCGACGCGGCAGTGAGCTCCGGACTGATCAGCGCGCCGATGATTATGATCGTCGCACTGACGGCGCTGAGCGCGCTGGTGGTGCCCTCGCTCTACGAATCGGCGACGCTCCTGAAATTTGCGTTCATCATCTTTGGCGGGCTGTGGGGCATCTACGGTGTAACGCTGCTGTTTGCGGCGGTGCTGCTGGATATATTCAGCTTAAACGTCGGCGGCGTCCCGGCGGGTGCGCCCGTATCTCCGACCGGGCTTTATGCGTGGCGGGACGTATTCCTGCGCGTCTCGTGGCGCTCGCTTGCTCAGGAAAACCTGCGCGTGCAGGACGTCCCCGGCTCCGAGCTGAACGACAGACAACTGTGACGGGGAGGTTATCGTCATTTACAACGACAAAGCCATCAGCCCGCTCGAGCTGACCGCGCTGATATTGATGTGCTCTTTCTTCAACGTCTTTTCGGTGTTTCCCGATACCCCGTCCGAGTTCAACGGCAGCGCCAGCATGATATTAAAGGCGACGGGCGCGCTGCTATCCTTTTTGCTGCTGCTCCCGGCATATCTGCTGCTGCGTCGGCACCCGGGACAGGGCCTGCTGGAGTGCGCTTATTCCCTGACCGGCGGCTTCGGGCGTGTTATTGCGGTGATATACTACGTCTTTTTCATGTCGATGGGCGTCAACACCATAACTGGCGTCGAGTTTTTTCTCACCAGCACCGTATATAACTTCGACTCCAAGCCGCTCATCCTGCTGCTGTTTTCGCTTTTGCTGCTCTATGCCTCCTTTTGCGGCATAGAGCCGCTGGGCAGGCTTGCCGTCGTGATAAGCGTGCTGTTCCTGACGGCGGCGGCGCTGCTGGTGATCTTCCTCTCCCCTCAGTTTGACCTGAACCATTTCTATTCTCCGCTCTATGACGGCGTCGAGCCGTATATCAAAAAGCTTCCGGTCATCGTTTCGCAGAACAACATCTTCATCCCCATGCTCCTGCTTGTGCCGTTTCTCAACAAAAGGCGGTGCGCCGCCTGCTTTGCCGCCGCAAACGGTGTCCATCTCGCCGTAGCCGAGGCGCTGATGTTTGCCTCCTCCGCCGTCCTCGGCGATTACACCCCGAACAATCTCTTTTCGATGTACACCCTTGTCACGATGGTCAACACCTCGCGACTCCACCGCGTGGACAGCATCCACATCGGGATATGGGTGCTGCTCTCGTTCATCCGCACGGCGGTCATCATCCTCTGCGCCTGCCTGTGCCTCAAAAGCGCGCTCCCGCCAGTACTTCACCGCTTTGCCGCGCCGTTCACGGTGCTGCTCTTTTTCGCGGGCGGCTATATCTTCTCCCACACCTACAGCCTGCTGGTGGCCATCTTCAAATTCAGCTATTCCGGGCTGCCAACGCTGCTTACAGGGCTGTTGCTCCCGTCCACACTGCTCACGATATCGCTGATAAAGGAAAAAAACCATGGTAAAAGCAAGACCTCCGGTTGAGCTTCGCCGGATATTCGCGGCGCTGCTTGCGGCGCTGGCGCTGGCGCTCTGCTGCGGCTGCATGAAATCTCACGAGCTGAACGAGCGCATACTCATTCAGGCAATCGGCATCGACACCGACGACGACAACTACAAATTCACCCTGCAGGTGTTCATGTCCGAATCGGGCGCCGGACAGACCGGCTTTGACCCAAGCCGCAGCAACACGCGTATAATAACGGTCTATGGCCACACC
>CANNTZ010000082.1 GCA_947522735.1 uncultured Oscillospiraceae bacterium
TGTTTAGGAGTAAAATCCACAGCTTTTGCCATTATATGTATCCTCCTTTATTACCACAGGCTGTAGTCGGTGAGCTTTCTCGAGAGCAGGTTGGTGCCAAAAACAAGCACAAAGCTGACTACGTTGGAGAAAAGCCCAACGGCGGTGGTGTAGCTGTACTTGGCGTTGATAAGTCCGACGCGGTAGACGTAGGTACCGATGACGTCCGCCTTGGAGTAGATCGGAGCGGAGTACATGAGCAGTATCTTCTCGGTGTTGGATCCGAGCACGCCGCCGACCGCGAGAATGAGCAGCGTAATGGCTGTGGGTAGTATCGCAGGAAGGGTTATGTGCCACATCTTGTGCAGGCGGTTCGCTCCGTCAACCGTCGCCGCCTCGTAAAGCGATGGATCGACGCTGGCAATGGCTGCAAGGTAGATAATGGAGCTGTAACCGAACGTCTGCCAGATATTGGTAAAGATGTACATGAAATCGAAGTACTCAGCCTTCTGCATAAAGGGGATGGACTGGCCGCCGAACATCACGACGAGACGGTTGATGACGCCCTCGGAGGAGACCATGTTCAGCAGGATGGAGACGACGATAACGGTGGAGACGAAGTAGGGCAGGTAGACGAAGGTCTGAGTGACCTTCTTGTACCATTTGACCTGTATCTCGTTGAGCAGCAGGGCAAACACGATTGGAACCCAGAAGCCGAAGAGAATGTTTTCAAAGCTCAGGCGCAGGGTGTTGCCGAAGATGCGGGTGAAGAATACGGAGGTGACGAAATCCTTGAAGTGCTTCAGCCCGACCCAATCGATGGAGCCGTCAAACGCAAGAATCTTTCCTCCGACCTTGTAGTTCTGGAACGCCATCGCCAGACCGTACATCGGGATGTAGTTGAACATTATCAGCAGAACAATCGACGGCAGCAAAAACAGCAGCAGCCATTTATCGCGCCAAAAGTGCCGGAAAAAGCCCAGCTTTTTGTTTGTATCACGGATTACACCCATGTCACTCTTTGATTTTGCCAAATCAAGTCCCCCTTACTAAAGATACTTTCCACAGGCAATGCGTTAGCGCGTCTGCCTTAATAAACCTGTTTTTTGTCTCGCGGCCTCAAAGCGCGCCCGGTGTGCCGTTAAAACGGCTCAGCATAGGCTGCTGCGGCACGTTTTGCGGCAAAACCGGAGGGGCCGCATACATTAAGAGCTAAAATCCACAGTGAATTTGCAGCCCTTCAACCAATATCGGAGGTTGGTTAACAATTAGTGATAAATGCCAAACAGAAAGGTAAAATATAAAATCACGGCGCTTTTCGGGAAAAGGGTGCGTGATTTTTTATGGCGTGCAATGTGAAGAAATGACGAAAGCTGCAAAAATTTATTTCAAAGTGAACTGCTATTATCCAACAGGACAAGCCATGCAAAATATGGAAAAAACGGCAAATACAATGAGATACAAAATTTTTGCCGTCTTTTCAAACAATCCCGCAAATTTCATCAATTTATACTGTGATATTATTATATTACCTTGCTTTGTAAAAGTCAACCACCCAAAGACAGATTTAGAGACAATCACAACAAAAAAGTAATGCGTTTTTTTTTTTTTTGTATTTTCCACCAAAAAACAGCCGTTAATAATGCCCCTGAGCCATCCTCCGCAGAAAAAGTGATTTGTTAAAAAGCACAACAGCCGGCCCTCCGCGAGTGCAAACCGCTGGTAAAGCACTTAAAAATGGCGGAGGAAGCCCGTATTACGAAACAAGCCCTATGCCGCAGACAGGGGCGGATCGTTAGTAAAGCCCGCATAATCTGTTTGCCGAAAGGGGGCGGATGTATACAAAAGCGTTGCGGACGCAAAAAAACAGGCCCGCAGGATATTTGCGGGCCTGTTTGATATTCTGAAGCACGTCAGTCGAGGTCGTTTCTGACGAGATCCTCGAGCGTCTCGCCGCGAACAACCAGCCGCGGCTCGCCGTCGCGAACCATAACGACCGGCGGGCGGGGGATGCGGTTATAATTGGACGCCATGGAATAGTTATAGGCGCCGGTGGCAAAGACGGCGATGAGATCCCCGGGGGCTACCCCTTGCAGCAGCATGTCCTTGCCGATGAGGTCGCCGCTTTCGCAGCATTTTCCGGCGATGGTGACTGGAAATTCGCGCGGCGCCGAGGCGTTTTTGACCGCCGTCGCCTCGTATTGTGCGCCGTAAAGGGCATAGCGGGGATTGTCGGTCATGCCGCCGTCGATGGAGACGTAGGTGCGGATGCTCGGTATCTCCTTGACTGCGCCGACGGTGTACAGGGTGATACCGGCGGGGCCGACGATGGAGCGTCCCGGCTCAAAATAGAGCTTAGGGATGTTCAGGCCGAGCGCCGCGCATTCGCTCCTGACCGCCCTTGCGACGCACTCGATGTGCTTTTCATAATCGACGGGCGTGTTGCTCTGGGTATATTTGATGCCGAAGCCGCCGCCGAGGTTGAGTCCCGCAACGGTGAAGCCAAGCTCGTCGCGAACCCTCTTCATAAGCCGCAGCATGATTCCGGAGGCGTATTCGTAAGGCTCCACCTCGAAAATCTGCGAGCCGATGTGGCAGTGCAGTGCGATAAGCTCGAGATTTTTGCAGGCAATGGCAGTCTTTATCGCGGCAAACGCCTCGCCTGTTTCGAGCGCGAAGCCGAACTTGCTGTCGATCTGGCCGGTGCGGATGAAATCGTGGGTGTGCGCGTCCACGCCGGGCTTGATGCGCAGCATAATACGTGTGCGCTTGCCAAATTTTTCCGATATTCCGTCGAGCGTTTCCAGCTCCGTGAGGTTATCGACGACCACTGCGCCGAGGTCGTGCTCAACGGCGAGCTGAAGCTCGGAATATTTCTTGTTGTTGCCGTGAAAAACAATTTTGTCGGCGGGGAATCCGGAGGAAACTGCGGTGTAAAGCTCGCCCTCGGAAACGACGTCCAGCCCCAGCCCCTCATCTGCGGCGATGCGGCACATCGCCTTGCAGCAGAACGCCTTGCTCGCATAGAGCACAAGCCCGTTGCCGCCGCAGTATTCGTCGAGCGCGTTTTTGTAGCGCCGGCAGTTGTCGCGGATGAGTCCCTCGTCCATCACGTAGAGCGGTGTGCCAAAGCGCTTCGCAAGCTCTGCGCAGTCCGCGCCGCCTATTGTGAGAGTGTCGTTTTCGTTGACGTTCAGACAATCTGATACAAACATATGTCATGCCTCCTCATATATCCTTGTGAAAAATGCCGGTCTATTCGGCGTCCGGCTCCAACACCTCGCTGATAATCTCGCGCAGCTCATCAAAGCCCTCGCCGGTTTCGGCACTGACGGTCAGGCTGACCATATCCTCAAAGCGGGGGATCTCAAAAGCAAAGCCCTCCATGCGCTCGGCGCGCTGCCGTGCGGAGAGCTTGTCCGCCTTGGTGAATACGAGGATCATCGGAAGCTCGTCCTCAATGAGGTAGTTTATCATATTTATGTCGTCCCTCGAGGGTGCGTGGCGGATGTCTATGAGCTGTACGACGAGCCGCAGGTCTCGCTCTGCGCCAAGATAGCCGCCGATAAGCCCCTTCCAACGCTCCTTTTCCGTTTTCGCAACCTTCGCGTAGCCGTAGCCGGGGAGGTCGGCGATGCGTGCGGAGCCGTCGGTGAAGAAGTTGATCGTGGCGGTTTTGCCGGGGGTGGCGCTGACGCGCGCGAGGCTTTTGCGCGCAAACAGGCGGTTTATAAGGGATGATTTGCCGACGTTGGAGCGCCCCGAAACCGCTATCTCCGGAAGATCGGAGGGCGGGAGCTGCGAGGCAAGTCCGAACGAGGCTTCAAAAACAGCTTTGTTGAAATCCATTGTAATCTCCGCTGTATATGTCACTGACGAAGCTGTGTCGAGGCTGTCTCGACCGGCTTTGTCACGGGATAATTAGGCAGCACATCGGGTTTTACCGTGATGGAGGGGTAACATTTTAACGCAATGCGCAGCACCTCGTCGATATTGTCAACCGGGATGAACCCTATTCCGGCGCGCACCTCGTCGTCCACATCCTCAAGATCCGGCTCGTTGTCGCGCGGGATTATCACGGTGGAGACGCCTGCGCGGTAGGCGGCCATTGCTTTCTCCTTGAGTCCGCCAATCGGGAGCACACGGCCGCGCAGCGAAATTTCACCGGTCATTGCGACGGTTCGGTCGACCGGGATGCCGGTCAGTGCAGAGACGAGCGCGGTGCACATGGTCACGCCTGCCGACGGACCGTCCTTCGGGACAGCGCCCTCCGGCGCGTGAATGTGGATATCGCGGTTCTTATAAAAGTCGCTGTCGATGCCGTATTTGGCGCTGAGGGTGCGCACAAGGCTGACGCAGATGCGTGCGGATTCCTTCATCACATCGCCAAGCGAGCCGGTCAGCTCAATTTTGCCGGTGCCGGGCATGACCGCCAGCTCGATACGCAGCATCTCGCCGCCGACCGACGTCCATGCAAGCCCGTTGACCATGCCAACGCAGTCCTCCTTTTCGATGACGTCGGGCCGGTATTTCTTTGCGCCGAGAAGCTCGCCGATGTTCGCGGCGGTTATCTTAACGCACTTGTCCTCTCCGGAGACAATCTCCTTCGCCGCCTTGCGGCACAGTGACGCTACGGTGCGCTCCGCCTCGCGGACGCCGGCCTCGCGGGTGTAGAAGTCGAGGATGGAATATATCGCGTCGTCGGCAAGCTTGAAGCTGCGCGCGGTCAGCCCGTGGCGCTTGATCTGCTTTGGGACAAGAAAGCCCTTGACGATGTGGAATTTTTCCTCGCGGGTGTAGCTGGAGAGGTAGATCAGCTCCATGCGGTCGCGCAGCGGCGCGGGAATTTCGTCGGCATTGTTGGCGGTCGCAATGAACAGCACCTCGGAGAGGTCGAAGGGCAGCTCGATGAAATGGTCGCGGAAAGCGACGTTCTGCTCCGGATCGAGCACTTCGAGCATAGCCGAGGAGGGGTCGCCGCGAAAATCGTTGCCCATCTTGTCCAGCTCGTCGAGCAGCAGAAGCGGATTTTTGCTTCCGGCAAGCTTGACGGCGTTGATGATGCGTCCGGGCATTGCGCCTATGTAGGTCTTGCGGTGGCCGCGGATGTCGGCCTCATCGCGCACGCCGCCAAGAGATATCCGCGCATATTTGCGGCCCATTGCGGCTGCGATGGACTTGGCAACGGAGGTCTTGCCGACTCCGGGAGGGCCGACGAGGCAGATAATCTGCCCTTTTATATCGGGCGCAAGCTTGCGCACCGCAAGCAGCTCGAGTATGCGTTGCTTTACCTTTTTCAGCCCGTAGTGGTCTCGGTCGAGCTGCTTCTGCGATTTGGCGATGTCGATCTTATCGACGGTGCGGGTGTTCCACGGCAGCTCGAGGCAGGCGTCGAGATAGCCGCGAATGACGGCTGCCTCCTGCGAGTTGCCCGGCATCTTGCTCATTCGGTCGGCTTCCTTGAGCAGCTTGTCGCGCGCCTCTCCCTCAAGGCCGAGCTTCTCGATCTTTTCGCGGTAGCCGTCGGCCTCCTCCTGTACGTTATCGGTTTCGCCAAGCTCCTCGGAGATTATTTTAAGCTGCTCGCGCAGATAGTATTCGCGCTGGTTTTGATCCATCCGATCCTTTACGCGGTCGAATATCTCGTTCTCGACCGAGAGGATGGATATCTCGTTTTCAAGCACCTCGTTGAGTATCTCCAGCCGCCTTGTCGGGTTGGACTGCTCGAGTATGCGCTGCTTGTCCTCAAGGGCGAGGTTGAGGTTGCCGGCGACCATCTCGGCGAGCGCGACGGGATCCTCGCAGGAGACGATGCTTATAAGCAGCTCGCGCGGCATTTTCGGCATCAGCGCGCTGTAATCGTGTATCTGGGATTTGACGGTACGCATGAGCGCGCTGCACAGCACGGTTTTTTCGATGCGCAGCTTTTTGAGCGGCATCGGCTCGACGAGCGCCTCAAAGTAGGGGCCGTCGCAGTAAAATTCGGATGCCCTCGCACGGTACGAGCCCTCGACGAGGACACGCACGGTGTCGCCCGCGGAGCGCAGTATCTGCTTGACCTCGGCGACGACGCCGACCTTGAAGAGCATGTCGGGTCCGGGATCGTCGGTAATGAGGTCCTTTTGCGCGACCAAAAACACCTGCTGGTCGCGCTTGAGCACCTCGTTGAGGGCGAGCAGCGACTTTTTGCGGCCGACGTCGAAGTTGAGCACCATCCGCGGGAACATGACAAGTCCGCGCAGCCCTATGGCGGGCATTCTGACCTGCTGGATCTCGCGTCCGGCGGACGCCTTTTCCTTGTTGGCAGGCGCTTTTTCCCTGATCTTTATGTCAACTACCTTAGTAGTCTTGTTTGCGTTTTTTGTTGCCATATAAAATCCTCCAACCAGCCCGGCGCAGCCGGACGGTAAATAGCGTGCAAAGAGACGGACGGGTATTATCTCTATACCTATTGTAATACATCTGCAAAAAAATTTCTACCGGTTTTCGTGATTTAAAGATTAAAAAATAAATCCATATATGTATAATAAATGATAAAAAACAAAGAACGCCGTCAAGCGCGCTCCGATTTGACGAAACGCGCCTGCGACGTCCCTTTAATTGAGTCAGGATACCGAGCTGCGTCGTGCTCTGAGCGGCTTTTTCGCCGGGATGCAGAGCTTTGTGGGCTTACGGTCCTCGTTGATGACAAATTGCGGCTTTTCGCCGTTGAGCACGCAGTCCCTGTCGATGATGATCTTCTCGATCGTGTGGTCGGACGGCGCGTCGTACATGACGTTTGTCAGCGTTTCTTCCATGATCGAGCGCAGCCCGCGTGCGCCGGTCTTGCTCTCGATTGCTCTGTGCGCCACCGCGTCGAGCGCCTCGTCGGTGAACTCAAGCTTAATTCCGTCCAGCTCGAACAGCTTTGCGTACTGCTTTAGGATGGCGTTTTTCGGCTTATAGAGGATGGTAATGAGCGTCTCGACATCCAGCGGCTCAAGCGTAGTGATGACGGGGATACGTCCGACAAGCTCGGGGATAAGTCCGTATTTCACAAGATCGTGCGAGGTGACCTGCTTAATGAGGCGGCCGGTCTCGGCGGAATTTACATCCCGCAGCTCCGAGCCGAAGCCAATGGAGGATTTGTCGATCCTCTTCTCTATGATTTTATCGATGCCATCGAAGGCGCCGCCGCAGATGAACAGGATGTTCGAGGTGTCGATCTGGATGAACTCCTGCTGCGGATGCTTGCGTCCTCCGGAGGGCGGGACGTTCGCAACGGTACCCTCCAGTATCTTCAGCAGCGCCTGCTGAACTCCCTCGCCGCTGACGTCGCGCGTGATGGAGACGTTTTCGGATTTGCGTGCAATCTTGTCGATCTCGTCGATGTAGATGATGCCACGCTCGGCACGCTCGATATCGAAATCGGCGGCCTGAATGAGACGCAGCAGGATGTTCTCGACGTCCTCGCCGACGTAGCCCGCCTCGGTGAGGGTGGTGGCGTCGGTGATGGCAATGGGCACGTTGAGCAGCCCGGCGAGTGTCTGGGCAAGATAGGTCTTGCCAACACCGGTGGGACCGAGCAGCAGCACGTTGCTCTTTTGCAGCTCCACGCCGTCGTTTCCGCCGAAGCAGACGCGCTTGTAGTGGTTGTATACCGCCACCGAGAGCCGTATCTTCGCGTCATTCTGGCCGATGACGTACTCGTCGAGCTTTTCCTTGATCTCATGCGGCTTTGGAATGATAAAATCGGTGATTGATTCTTTTTGCGCGTGGCGGCGATGAGAGGCGATATCGCCGTCGTCTATGATGCTCTTGCACAGCTCAACGCATTCGTTGCAGATGCAGACGCCGGGCCCCGCCACCATGCGTGACACCTGATCCTGCGTTTTGCCGCAGAAAGAACAGGTGAGCGGCCTTGAATCGTCGTTTCTTGGCATAGCTACCTCCGGGAAAAATTATCTGCTGGTGATGACCTTGTCGATAAGGCCGTAGGCGCAGGCCTCCTCGGCGGTCATGAAGTTGTCGCGGTCGGTGTCTCTTTCGATGACGTCGAGCGGCTTGCCGGTGTTGGCGGAGAGGATGCGGTTGAGCTTATCGCGAGTGCGGATAATGTGCTCCGCATGGATCTTCACGTCGGACGCCTGACCCTGAGCGCCTCCGAGGGGCTGATGGATCATTATCTCGGCGTTTGGCAGGGCGAAGCGCTTGCCTTTGGCGCCTGCGGAGAGCAGGAACGCGCCCATCGACGCCGCCATGCCCATGCAGATGGTGGAGACGTCCGGCTTGATATACTGCATCGTGTCATATATCGCCATTCCGGCGGACACGGAGCCGCCGGGGCTGTTGATATAGAGATGGATGGTCTTCTCGGGGTCCTGTCCCTCGAGGTAGAGGAGCTGTGCGACAACCAGACTGGCCGTCACGTCGTTGACCTCCTCACAAAGCATGACTATCCTGTCGTTCAACAGACGCGAGTAGATATCATAGGAGCGCTCTCCCCTGTTTGTCTGCTCTATTACCATTGGCACAAGACTCATTGATGTTACCTCCAAATGTTCAGATTATTCCTTTGCGGGCTCCTCGGCCTTTGCCTCGACGGTGGTGATCTCGGCGTTGTCGCGGACGAACTGGATTGCCTTGCTGACCTCGGCGTCTGTCCTCATGTCGGCCTCGGGGACGTACTTCTTGAGCTCCTCGACCTCTATCTTGTAGCTCTCGGCGGACTTTTTGTATTCCTCCTCAAGCTCCTCGGCGGTGAGTTGAATGTTTTCGGCCTTTACTATGCCCTCAAGGGCGAGGCGGGTCTTGACCTGACGCTCAGCCTGCTCGCGGAAGTTGGCGCGGAAGCCGTCCATATCCATTCCGGTGTACTGGAGATACAT
>CANNTZ010000083.1 GCA_947522735.1 uncultured Oscillospiraceae bacterium
GTTTCACCCGCCGTGCTCGCGGCGATGGGCAGCGTGCTTACCAACAAATATGCCGAGGGCTACCCCGGCAAGCGATATTACGGCGGCTGTGAATGTGTCGATATCGTGGAAAACATTGCGCGCGAACGCGCATGCAGGCTCTTTGGGGCGGAACATGCCAACGTTCAGCCCCATTCCGGCGCACAGGCGAATCTCGCCGTCTATTTTGCTCTGCTCCAGCCGGGCGACACCGTGCTTGGCATGAGCCTTGCCGCGGGCGGACACCTGACCCACGGCTCTCCGGTCAACATGTCCGGCAAAAACTATCACTTTGTCTCCTACGGCGTTGACGACAGCGGCATGCTCGACTATGACGAGCTGCGCCGCCTTGCGCTCGAAAACAGGCCGAAGCTTATCGTCGCCGGCGCGAGCGCATATCCGCGCCGCATCGATTTTGCAAAAATACGCGAGACAGCCGACGAGGTCGGCGCCTACTTCATGGTGGATATGGCACACATCGCGGGCCTTGTCGCCGCCGGACTTCATCCCTCCCCGGTGCCATACGCCGACGTCGTGACCACCACCACCCACAAGACGCTGCGCGGGCCGCGTGGCGGCATGATACTCTGCCGCAATGAGCTGGCAAAGGCCATCGACAAGGCCATCTTCCCGGGAACGCAGGGCGGCCCGCTGATGCACGTCATCGCCGCAAAGGCGGTCTGTCTTGGCGAGGCGCTGACCGACGGCTTCAGGGACTACCAGCGCGCCGTCGCCGCCAACGCGAACGCGCTTGCCGCCGCGCTGCTTGAAAAGGGCTTCGATCTCGTCTCCGGCGGCACCGACAACCATTTGATGCTGCTCGATCTGCGCAGCATGAACGTCACCGGCAAGGAGCTGGAGACGCGCCTTGACGAGGTGTACATCACCGTCAACAAGAACGCCATCCCCAACGATCCGCAGAAGCCCACCGTCACCAGCGGCATCCGCATCGGCACTCCCGCCGTCACCAGCCGCGGCATGGACGCGGACGACATGCGCGAGATAGCCGAATGTATTTATCTTGCCGCAACCGACTTCGAGAACAGCGCAGACGCCATACGCGAGCGCGTCGGCGTCCTGTGCGCAAGGCATCCGCTCTACTGATAACTGATAACGCAAACAACCCGGAGCAAAACCGGATCTGCTTCAAATTTTTTCAAGGAAGTGTAAAAAATGCAGGAAATCACGATCCAGAGAACCACCCATCCCAAGCAAAAGCCGCTCGACGAGAGCAAGCTCGGCTTCGGCAACGTATTTACCGACCACATGTTCCTTATGAACTATAAAGCCGGAGAAGGCTGGATAAACCCGCGCATCGTACCCTACGGCCCCATCGCGCTTGATCCGGCGGCGATGTGCCTGCACTACGGCCAGGAGATCTTCGAGGGCATGAAGGCGTACCGCGCCGACGACGGTCGCATCCTGCTGTTCCGCCCGGAGGAGAACTTCAAGCGCATGAACGCCTCCAACGAGCGCCTGTGCATCCCGCAGGTGGACGTTGAATTCTGTGTCCACGCGGTCAGCGAGCTTGTCAAGCTCGAACAGGACTGGGTGCCGCACATCAAGGACACCTCGCTCTACATCCGTCCGTTCGTGTTCGCAACCGATGCGCATCTTGGCGTGCGCGCCGGCAACGAATACACCTTCGCCGTCATCCTCTCTCCCTCCGGCCCCTACTACGCCGAGGGACTCAAGCCCGTCAAAATCTATGTTGAGCACAAGTGGGCGCGCGCAGTCAAGGGCGGCACCGGCATGGCGAAAGCCGCCGGAAACTATGCCACCTCTCTCATTGCGCAGGTCGAGGCGCACGATCAGGGCTACTCACAGGTGCTCTGGCTGGACGGCGCGCAGAAGAAGTACATCGAGGAGGTTGGCGCGATGAACATCTTCTTCAAGCTTGGCGACGAGATCGTCACCCCCATGCTCAGCGGCAGCATCCTGCCCGGAATCACCCGCAAGTCTGTCCTCGAGCTGCTCCGCAGCCTTGGCTACACCGCCACCGAGCGCCTTATCCCGATGCAGGAGCTGGTGGATGCCTACAACGCCGGCAACCTCAAGGAGGTCTTCGGCACCGGAACCGCGGCGGTCATCTCCCCGGTCGGCACCCTCAAATATGACGACCTCGTCATGACGATCAACAACAATGAGATCGGGCCCGTTTCCCAGATGCTTTACGACAAGCTCACCGGCATCCAATGGGGACGCGAGCCGGACACCTTCGGCTGGATCCGCGAGGTAAAATAACTCTGCGCGGCACAGGACCATCCCTTTAAAGCATTGAAACCTCCGTATGATAGCATACGGAGGTTTTTTGTTCGGGCGTTGCGGCAGCAAGGGCTTTTTGCTATAAATGCGCCTCTATCGCTCGTCGAGTGGAATATATGATCTGTCGTCGCAGATTCCGGTATAGCCGGGACGGATGATCTTTCCGCCGCCGGCAAGCTCCTCTAACCTGTGCGCCGACCAGCCGGCAATCCTCGCGACGGCGAATATCGGTGTGTACAGCTCGAGCGGCAGGTCGAGCAAGCTGTAAACAAATCCGCTGTAGAAATCCACGTTCGCGCGTACGCCCTTGTATATGCGGCGCTCGCGTGAGATAATCTGCGGCGCGAGGCGCTCGACGCGGGCATAGAGGTCAAACTCCTCCTCACGGTGCTTCTCAACGCTCAGCCGCTGAACAAAGTGCTTGAAAACCTCCGCGCGCGGGTCGGACAGCGAATAGACCGCGTGGCCCATGCCGTAGATAAGCCCGGAGCGGTCGAAGGCGTCGCGATGCAGCAGCCGCAGCAGATACGCCGAAATCTCCTCGTCGTCGGTCCAGTCCGAGAGATTTTCTTTCATGTCCGCAATCATTTTGACAACCTTGATGTTTGCCCCGCCGTGGCGCGGCCCCTTGAGCGAGCCAAGCGCAGCGGCGACGGCGCTGTAGGTGTCGGTGCCGGAGGAGGTGACGACGCGGGTGGTAAAGGTGGAGTTGTTGCCGCCGCCGTGCTCCGCATGCAGCACCAGCGCGAGATCGAGGATGCGCGCCTCAAGCTCCGTGTAGCTCTTGTCCGGACGCAGCGTGAGCAGTATGTTCTCTGCGGTGGAAAGCTCGGCGCTGGGCGCGTGGATGAACAGGCTCTCGCCATAGTGGTAGTGGCGGTACGCCTGATAGCCGTAGACCGAGAGCATCGGGAACAGCGCGATAAGCTCCAGCGACTGGCGCAGCACATTCTCTATTGAGATATCGTCGGCGTTGTCGTCGTAGGAATACAGGGTGAGCACGCTGCGCGCGAGGGTGTTCATCATGTCGGGGCTGGGCGCCTTGAGGATGATGTCGCGCACGAAGCTGGTGGGCAGGGTGCGGTAGCCCGCAAGGATATCCTTGAAATTTGCAAGCTCCTCCCGATCAGGCAGCTCGCCGAATATGAGCAGATAGACCGTCTCCTCAAAGCCGTATCTTCCGTCGCTCAAAAAGCCGCGCGTAAGCTCTATGATGTCGATGCCGCGATAGCGCAGAACACCGCGGCAGGGCACCGCTTTGCCGTCCACCAGCGTGCTCGACGTTATCGTAGAGATCTCGGTCAGCCCGGCAAGCACGCCCTGACCGTTAAGGTCGCGCAGTCCGCGTTTGACGTTGTATCTGGTGTAAAGCTCGGGTTCGATGGGTTTTTTGCAGTAGCAGGCAAGGCGCGCGATATCTGGAGTGATGTCACTGTAAACGCTCATATAGCCGCTCCTTTCTCTTTTTTTTGATTTTTCCGGCGGGCGCGAAGCTATACGAGCTGCTCCGAGAGCACAGGAGTGCTCTTGACGATATCAATGACGTAAGGCTCCCGCAGCACGCATGAAATGCGTGTGCGCGAGGCCCCTGTCTCCGGGCTGTGCCCGGCGGATATAAAATAATACAGACCCGCAAAGCAACACTATGGCAAAACCTTATTTGTTTTATTGTAACATTCAGTTTTAAAATCCACATGGTTTTTTTATGAACATTTAAACGCATACTGCGCAACACCAAATTGCGCACAAAAAATCCCGCTGCGAATATAATGAAGCAGGAGAAAAGCCGACCACAAAGAGTGAGCGGGAGGTGCGCGATTATGTATAAGCCGGCTAAGAACGAGAGCGTAAACAACGAAAAGCGCGCAGGAAAGCCGCTGTTCGATTGCAGACGGATGACAACGACGGAGCAGCTTGCACAGCGGCTGCCGCTGACGGAGAAGGAGACGGAGGAGATAAACGAATGTCTTGGACGGTTCCGGATGGCGGTAACCGACTATTACGCGTCGCTGATCGACCCAAACGACCCCAACGACCCGATACGCGCGCAGTGCGTGCCGGATAAACGTGAGCTTGCGGACGGCGAGGATGACATGGACGACCCGCTCGACGAGAACGGCGAAAGCCCCGCGCCATATCTTGTCCACCGCTATCCCGACCGCGTGCTGCTTCTCGTCACCTTCAAATGCTTTACCTATTGCAGACATTGCACCCGCCGGAGGCTGGTCGGCGAGGAGGACAGAGCCATCGGCATGGATGCGCTCGCGCCGGCGCTAAAATATATACGGGAGCACCGAGAGATACGAGATGTGCTCGTCTCCGGCGGAGACCCGCTGACGCTGCCGGATGAGCGGCTTGAGGAGATACTGTCAGCACTCAGGGCAATCGAGCACGTCGAGATCATCCGCATCGGCACCCGCGCGCCGGTGACCTATCCGATGCGCATTGACGAAAAGCTCGCCGCAATGCTCAAAAAGTACCGTCCGCTCTGGATAAACACCCACTTCAACCATCCGCGCGAGATAACTCCGGAGTCGGAGCGCGCCTGCGCGCTGCTCGTGGATGCGGGGATACCGCTTGGCAACCAGAGCGTGCTGCTGCGCGGCGTCAACGACGACGTGCAAACGCTGCGTGAGCTGATGACGGGGCTTGTTCGTATCCGCGTGCGGCCGTACTACCTATATCAGTGCGACCTCAGCCGCGGGATTGGCCATTTCCGCACCGATGTGCGCCGCGGCATCGAGCTGATGCACGGACTGACCGGCTATATCTCCGGCTTTGCTGTTCCGAGATACGTCATCGATTCGCCGCACGGCGGCGGCAAGGTGCCGGTGAACTATGAATACGTCCGGTCTATCGACGAAAATGAGGTCGTCATGGAGAACTACCGCGGCGATATCTGCCGCTATCCGCAGCCAAAATGACAAAACGCGTGCCGGACGGTGAAGTCCGGCACGCCTCGTGCTCTCAGAGTATGATGCAGATCAACCCGGAGCAGCCCTCGTTTATGATCTTCTCGATGGTCTCCTGAAGCTTCATCCGCGCCTCCTGCGGCATACGGTAGAGCTTGTTGTGAAGCCCCTCGTTGACAAGCTCGTGCAGCGATTTGCCGAAGATGTTGGAGCTCCAGATCTTCTGCGGATCCTCCTCAAACTCCTTGAGCAGATACATCACCAGCTCCTCCGACTGCCGCTCGCTGCCGACTATCGGGCTTACCTCGGTCGTGATATCGGCGCGCATGAGGTGTATTGACGGGGCGCTCGCGCGCAGCTTGACGCCGTAGCGCCCGCCCTGCTTGACCATCTCCGGCTCCTCGAGCGTCAGCTCCTCCAGCGTCGGCATAACTATCCCGTAGCCGGTTGCGGACACCTGCTCCAGCGCGCCGCGAACCTTTTCGTATTCGCGACTGACGGCGGCAAGCTCGATCATCCGCGGCATAAGCTCCTCCTCGCCGTTTATCTCAAGCCCCGTCACCTCGCCGAGAACCCTGTAGAACAGCCCGCCCTGCACCGCGATGCTCACCTGCGCGCAGCCGCGTCCGAGGTCAATTCCGCTCACCGCCGCCGAGACGATGTGCTCGCAGCTTGCAAGGCTCGAAAACGCCGCGCTCACCTCGCCTATCCTGCGGATATCCGCCGCAGCCTCCTTGACTGCCTTAAAGATATCCGCCTTGAGCCAGTGCTCCTTGTCGAGCGCGACTATCCAGCGCGGCAGCCGAACCGCTATCTCCCTTACGGGAAACTCGAACAGCACCCGCTGCAAAATGTCGCGGATGTCGCCCTCGCCAAGCTCCATGCAGTTGACGGCGACAACCGGCACGCCGTATCTCTCCTCCAGCGAATCCCTCAGCAGCTTCGACGCTTCGGACGCCGGATATACGCAGTTGAGAAGTATCACAAACGGCTTGTCGATCTCTTTAAGCTCGCCTATGACCCGCTGCTCCGCCTCCTCGTATTCCTCCCGCGGGATGTCGGTTATGCTTCCGTCGGTCGTCACGACCAGCCCTATCGTCGAGTGCTCGGTTATCACCTTGCGGGTGCCCATCTCGGCGGCCATGTTGAAGGGGATGGGCTGATCAAGCCACGGCGTCATGACCATGCGCGGCGCCTCGTTCTCGTAGTAGCCCAGCGAGCTTGGCACGATGTAGCCGACGCAGTCTATAAGCCGCACGTTCATTTCGGCGCCGTCGTCCAGCGTTATCCTCGCAGCCTCCTCGGGGATGAACTTAGGCTCTGTGGTCATGATCGTCTTGCCCGCCGCGGACTGCGGCAGCTCGTCGGTGGCGCGCTCGCGCCGGAAATCGTTGTCGATGTGCGGGAGCACCAGCGTCTCCATGAAACGCTTGATAAATGTGGACTTGCCCGTCCTCACCGGCCCCACGACTCCAATATAAATGTCTCCGCCGGTGCGTCTGGCTATATCAGCGTAAAGACTGTTTTCCATTGCCGGTATCATTCCTTTCCGTATAGCTGTGCCCGTCAGGCGCGTGTCATCGGTATCAGCAGCATTGTGCGCGCGGCGATGCTGCCGCTTTCAAGGGCATTTTCCTCCATAACGGCACTGATGGGCGCCGAGTAGCGCTTGGAGATATCCCAGACCTCCTCGCCCGCGCCCGCGTAGTAGATCATCAGCGCCGTGTCTCCGGCGGCGCCCTTGTCCGGCTCGCCCGAAAGTGTCACGCCCGTCAGAACACCGGAGGAGCGCACGTTGTATATCATTCCTGTCACATCCGCCTCAATGCGGATATCCAGCCCGTTCGCTCCGTCCCGCGTATAGGTGCAGCCGGTTATTGAAAAGACAGCGTCGCATATCGCGCCCTCCCCGGCGGCACGGCTCCATGCAAAGGAGGAGGCCTTCTCGTAATACACCGGCGCGCCCTGCGCGTCCGCGGCGAACATCCTTATCATAATGCGGCACTCCGCCTCGACGCCGCTTTCGGTGTTTTTTATCTCCCACGAGCGTGCTTCGCACCAGAGATCCTTTATCTCTGCGACGTCGTCCGGCAGCGTCTGCGCCTCGCGGACGGAGCTGTGCATGTCGATGCTCTCCGCACCGGAGATGAACGCAAGCTGTGCGACGTCTGCTTGGGAGGCGCAGAGGGTGGAATAGGCGTCGGAGGCGACAGTTACGTTACACACTCCCATCGCTTTCGCTACGGTTATGAGCGTTATCTCCGCCGTCAGTCCGTTCTGCCCGCCGTCTCCGCCCGAGGCGCGAACCTCGACCGCCGCCGCCTCAAAGCGCACGTCGCAGAGGCACTCGTCGGTCAGCCCCTCCATATCGATTATCTGGCTGACCGGGACGGAGTGGTCCAGCGTCTGTAGCCCGTCGCTCTCTGTGTCGTAGAGGACGTGCAGCCACACCTCGCCCTTGGCAACGAGCTTGCCCGCGACTATCTTGCACTCGGCCGGGGCGCAGCGCGCGGCGGTGCGTACAACGCTTATCGCGGCGCTCTTGCCGTAGTCAAGCTCCAGCTCCTCCCGCACTGTTGTCTGGCGCATGCTCTCGCCTATAGGATATATCGAGCTTATAGCGTCGCGTCGGAGCTGTATCCCGCCGCCGGACGCATCGGTGACGGCCTCGCTCTCGGCAAATGTCAGCGCACGGATGCCTATGGTGAACGCGCCGCGGACATCCAGCCTGCGCTTGCTCACGGCGCGGCAGTTGAGATAGTCTACCCTTGTGTCGAGGATAAATACGGGATGAACAAGGCCGGTTCTGGTCTCTGCGGTCTTGCTGAAGGGCAGCTTTTGCTCGACGGTGCGTATGCGTCCGTCGCCGGAGGCGTAGCTGAACGACAGCAGCGTCACACCGTCGAGCGTTATGCGCTTTCCCTCCCCCTGACAGGAGAGTATCCTCGGCTCTGCCCGACAGCCGAGCACCCTTATCACGTCCGGCAAGTAATCCGGGAGCAGAATATCGCTTTCGACCGCCTGCTCCGCGAACGAGTCGTATGCCAGCCTGCCGCAGGCCACCGGCTCCTTTATCGTTTTCAACTCCATACGGCGCACCTCTCTTTTGAAAATGTGTGGTTTTCAATTTCATCTATATGCGCACGTTGTCCCGAATAGTATTGCATGTACAAAATTGACGCTGCGGCTGCGCGGCTACACGCGCCCCGTCTCCGGGGCGTACAGGCGGCTTTGCCGGATCGACGTCAAGCCGGTAAACCCGGCCCGGCCCCAAATATTATTACCAGACCGAGGGGAGAGCGTAATCAAAGAAAAGGCAATGAGGAGCTCTATGCGTCCCTTGAGGACTGTGTAAAGCAAACTCGCCGTCCGTAAGCGACAATATAACAGCTTCCGCTGTTATCATGAGCCCGCTCTCCCTTTCCCGATGTGTAACACATCATTGACAAACCTGCAACCATGTAAAATTATTTTCGGCTTATATATTGACAAAGCTGAAAGGCAGTGCTATAATAATAATGTTCCAATGAGAATATCATATATCGCGGAGTAGAGC
>CANNTZ010000084.1 GCA_947522735.1 uncultured Oscillospiraceae bacterium
TCACCCCAACCTTTAACCCGGATTACGAGCTGATCGTCGCCATTACCAACGGCGGCACGACCGACATTGTCATGGACGCGGCCAGAAAGGCGGGAGCGCGCGGAGGCACGGTCATCCACGGCAAGGGCACCGGAGAGAAGGGAGCCGGCAAATTCTTCAAGGTGTCAATAGCCAGCGAGCGCGAGGTCGTGCTCATCGTGGCGGACGCCGGACAGAAGGCGGAGATAATGAAGTCCATCCTCGTCAACGCAGGCCCGGACAGTCCCGCGGGAAGCATCGTATTCTCTCTTCCCGTCAACGAGGTTGCGGGAATAAAGCCCTTCGGCGAGGAATAACGCCGCCGGGCAACGCCGAGATATAAGCCCGCCGGCAGGGCTCCTTGCGCACGCGCTTCATGCGTCTGCTGCGGGGAGCCGATGTTAGCGGCTTTTCGGGCTGAAACACGCGGCTCGGGCATGGCCCCGGGCCTCTTGCCACCGTTTTCCCTTTCCGCTTTTAATATGAGCCGCCCTCCTGTCCGGAACAGCAGCTACGCGTGTTACGGACAGGAGGGCGGCGCCGTGCTGCGCAACGTCCGGAGAGGTTAATTGCACAGGAGCCCGTCGCTTGCGTCCGCTGTCATGCCGGCGAGTGCTGCCCGGCGCCGCGAAAGGTCGCGGAGGGTGGAGCCGATGCAACGGCGGCGGCGCTCGGCGAATTGCGGCATCGAGACGTCAAACAGATCGGCGATCATGGGGGCGATGGTGTTCTCGCGGATGTAGAGCTGATATAGCTGCGCGTCGGTGAGAGCCTCAAAGGAGAGCTTTTCGCCGGAGCTTTTGCGTGCCTTGAGCTGATAATAAAGAGTTCTCATATGATTGCCGTCCTTTCATGTAGTCGTATTCTATTCGTCCGGGGCTTTCTCTATGTCTGTATTATAACGGAAACACAGTCCAATAAAACGGACTGAAAGGCCAAAGGCGTCGGCCTTGCGGAAAAATCCAAATATATTCAAGCGGAGAACGGAGGCGGGAGACGACAGGCGTTGCGCCGGGCCTCCGCGCCCGAAAATGTCCTTCCCCCTTAAAGTGGCGCGGCGACGCGAATCTGCTGCGCGAAGATTGACGGCAAAGCACGGACGCGTTATAATATAAAACGATGGGGTGTGTCCCCGAATAACGAGGCACACGCAAAGGGAACAGACGGCAATATTTTTGCAGGATAATACCCAAAGTAATCAGCAGACGCGATGAGAAAGCCAAACGATGTATAAAATATAGATGATTATACAAACAGTAGAGGATGTGCGCGGACAAGGAGTCAGGCGCCGTTTTTTCGGGAGGATAACAGAGAGATGAAATGCGTTGAGCTGTATACCGACGGAGCGTGCTCCGGAAATCCGGGACCGGGAGGCTGGGCTGCGATACTCAAATACGGCGAGTTCCGCAAGGAGCTGTCCGGCGGCTCCGCCGCAACCACCAACAATCGCATGGAGATAACCGGGGCAATCGAAGGGCTGTCAGCGCTCCGGGAGCCGTGCCGCGTCAAGCTCTATTCCGATTCGCAGTATCTTGTTCGCGCCGTCAACGAGGGCTGGGCGAAGCGCTGGCGCGCGCGCGGCTGGATGCGAACCAAAACCGATCCCGCGCTCAACAGCGACCTCTGGGAAAAGCTGCTCGCGCTGCTGGACAAGCACGACGTTGAGTTCATATGGGTCAGGGGGCACAGCGGACATCCGGAAAACGAGCGCTGCGACCGGCTTGCGGTGGCGCAGCGAGACGCGCACTGAGCGGAGGCTCGACGCGCGCCATTTGCCGTCCGTCGTTCGGCCCGATACCGCATTTGCAGAGAGCGGGACGGCGTATTTTGGAGTATAAATGCACAAAAAGCAAGAGGTGAACAGCCGTAAGCGCGGTTATCCACTGCTTACTGGGAAATGTTTAATTTTTTGTCAATTAAATCGGAAACACTTGATTTTTCTGAAAAATATACTATAATGGTATTGTTAAAAAGGAAGCGGAGGCAGTTCTGAGCTTCGGCTTGAAATATACCGATCCGACGCAGCAGAGAAAGGAAGTTTTTATAGTGCCCGAACGTTATGTATATGCCGATAACGCCGCGACGACGCGGATATCGGACAGGGTGCTCAAGGCGATGATGCCGTGGCTAACCGAAAACTACGGAAATCCCTCGAGCATATATGAGATAGGAAGAAGATCCAAAATTGCCATTGAGAGCGCACGGGAGAAGGTCGCCGCAGCCATTGGCGCGGATCCCGCCGAGATATACTTCACCGGCTGCGGCTCCGAGGCCGACAACTGGGCGATAAAGGGGACGCTTGTCCGTCTTGCCAAAAAGGGAAGGAACCACCTCATCACCTCAGCCATAGAGCACCACGCGGTGCTGCACACCGCCGAGGCGCTGAAGAAGCAGCTTGGCGTCGAGACCACCTATATCGGGGTTGACCGCGACGGACGCGTTTCTCCGCAGGATATCGCCGATGCGATACGTCCGGAGACGGCGCTCGTCAGCATCATGTTCGCCAATAACGAGATAGGCTCGATTCAGCCAATTGCCGAAATAGCGAGGATATGCCGCGAGCGCGGCGTGCTGTTCCACACCGACGCCGTGCAGGCGGTCGGCGCGGTGCCGGTGAACGTGAAGGAGCTTGGAGTAGACATGCTCTCACTCTCCGGCCACAAGCTGCACGCGCCAAAGGGCGTCGGCGCGCTGTATATCCGCAAGGGCGTTTTCATCGACAACCTCATCGACGGCGGCGCACAGGAGCGCTCCAGACGCGCGGGAACCGAGAACGTCGCGTCCATCGTCGGGCTGGGCGAGGCCGTGGAATACGCCGCGGCGACGGTGAACGAGCGCATGGAGGCGACCGCAAGGCTGCGCGACCGCATCATCGACGGAATTGTCGGCAGGATAGCCCGCTGCCGCCTCAACGGAGGCCGCGAGCACAGGCTGCCGGGCAACGTCAACATCTCGTTTGAGGGCGTCGAGGGCGAATCGCTGCTGCTGATGCTGGACATGAACGGCATCGCTGCGTCGTCCGGCTCCGCATGCACCTCCGGCTCGCTCGACCCGAGTCACGTGCTGCTGGCGATTGGGCTTCCCGCCGAGGTTGCGCACGGCTCGCTGAGGCTTTCCATCAACGAGTACAACGACGAGGCGGACGTGGATTATATTCTCGAAAAGCTGCCGCCGGTTATCGAGCGCCTGCGCTCAATGTCTCCGCTGTGGGAACGGATAATCAGGGAAGAAAAACAAATCACCGATAAATAAACTGGAGGACTATCAAATGCTGTATTCTGAAAAGGTAATGGAGCATTTCGCCAATCCGCGCAATGTCGGCGAAATCCCCGACGCGGACGGCGTTGGAGAGGTCGGCAACGCCAAGTGCGGCGACATTATGAAGATGTATCTCAAGATTGATAACGGTATCATCACCGACGTCAAGTTCAAGACCTTCGGATGCGGAGCAGCCATCGCGACAAGCTCCATGGCGACCGAAATGATAAAGGGCAAGAGCGTGGACGAGGCGCTTAAACTCACCAACAAGGCGGTGATCGAGGCCTTGGACGGGCTTCCCCCCGTCAAGATTCATTGCTCGGTGCTGGCGGAGCAGGCGGTCAAGGCGGCGCTTGCAGACTACTATAAAAAGAAAGGCATCGAGTGCCCGATAAACAGCGACATCTCCACCTGCAGCGGGGACTGCGCCTGCTGCCACTGATCAGGCAAAACAGATTTTAACGGCAAAGCCAAACCCCTTTTAGCGATTAAAAGGGGTTTAAGCACTATATAAAGCTATCTTGAAAGGAACGACTGACATGTCACGCGAAGGACAACTTAAAATAAACTCGGAAAACCTGTTTCCGATAATCAAAAAATGGCTCTATTCCGATAAGGATATCTTTCTCAGGGAGCTCGTCGCCAACTGCTGCGACGCCATCTCCAAGCGCTGCCGTCTCGCCTCAATCGGCGAGATACCGGAGCTTGAGGAAAAGCCGCGGATCGATATCGTGCTGGACAAGGGCGCCGGGACGCTCGCCTTTTCCGATAACGGAATCGGAATGACCGAGGAGGAGGTCGAGAGGTATATAACCCAGATCGCTTTCTCCGGAGCGAGGGACTTCATCGAGCAGTACAAGGACAAGACCGACGCCGAGGCGGGTATAATCGGCCACTTCGGCCTCGGCTTCTATTCGGCCTATATGGTCGCCGGCACAGTCGATATCGACACCCTCTCCTATAAGGAGGGCGCAAAGGCGGTGCACTGGAGCAGCGACGGCGACGCGACCTACGAGATCGGCGAGGGCAGCCGGGACCGGGTGGGAACCACCGTTACGCTGCACCTTGGCGAGGATGCAAAGGAGTTTCTTGAGGAATGGCGGCTGCGCCAGATAATCCGCCGTTACTGCGGCTTCATGCCGTACGAGATATACTTCAGCGTCATAGACCCCGAAAAGACAAAAGACATAAAGCCGGAGGACGCCGAAAACGCCGGGGAGGAGAAAAAGCCGGAGGAAAAGCCGGTCAACGACACCGAGCCGCTCTGGAAGAAATCGCCGAAGGACTGCACAAAAGAGGAATACGAAAAATTCTACCGCGACGTGTTCAACGACTACAATCCGCCGCTGTTCTGGATCCACCTCAACGTGGACTATCCGTTCAACCTCAAGGGGATACTGTATTTTCCGAAGCAGACGAATACGATGGACGTGATGCCGGGCGAGGTCAAGCTCTATTGCAATCAGGTCTATATCGCAGACAACATCAAGGAGGTCGTGCCGGAGTTTCTGCTGCTGCTCAAGGGCGTCATCGACTGCCCCGAGCTGCCGCTGAACGTCTCCCGCAGCTTTTTGCAGAACGACGGCGACGTCGCGAAGATATCCCGGCACATCACCAAAAAGGTCGCAGACAAGCTCTGCTCGATGTTCGCCAACAGCCGCGGGGAATACGAGTCCTATTGGGACGATATCGCGCCGTTTATCAAGTTCGGCTGCATACGCGACGAGAAATTCTATGAGCGCATGAAAGATGCGCTGCTGTTCAAGGGCACCGACGGCAAATATTACACCCTCTCCGAATATCCCGCGGGCGAGGACAAAAAGGTGTACTACTCCACCGATCCCGACGTGCAGTCGCAGTATATCAAGCTGCTGACGGCGGCGGGCAAGACGGTTGTGGTGCTCGGTCACGTTATCGATCCCCACTTCATCAGCTTCCTTGAATACAATCTCAAGGATTACAAATTCCAGCGCGTCGATTCCGACATCGAGACGCAGGAGGACGGGACGGACGAGGCGGCCGCCGAGGCCATTGTCTCCGCGGCGAAGCCATATCTCGATGAAAAGCTCACCGTCAGGGCGCAGGCGCTGCCCGACGCCGCAACCCCCGCAGTGCTGCTGCTCTCCGAGCAGTCCCGCCGCCTGAGGGAGATGGTCAAGCTTTACGGCATGAGCGGCTTCAACCCGCCGGACGACGAATACACCCTGCTCCTCAACAGCTCCAACGCCGCGGTGAAGAAGCTGCCGGCGCTCCCGGACGACCGCCGCGAGCTTGTTTGCAGATATATATACGACCTCGCCGCGCTCGCGCACAAAAAGCTGAGCGCGGAGGAGCTCAACGCCTTCATCGAGCGCAGCGGCAGGCTGCTCGAGATAGTCTCCGGCGACTGACGGTGATAAACGCCCCGCGCCGCACACACGTTATGCAAAAGCGTGTGTGCGGCGCGTTTTTTCGGATAGTGAGGAATAAAGGCGGGTATAGGCGTTAGGGCACGTGAGATCGATATACAAATTGTTATATAAACCGTTTTTTCCACACAATCAACTGGTTTTCCACAACGAGGACGCAGTCCGGAATAGCTACGCATGTTGCCGTGATACAGGATATGTTTTCCACATTTTCCACATACTTTTCAACCGCAAAGCAGGGCGCCGCTTTACAAATAGTAATATTGCTCTAAATCAGGCGCTTTAGCTTGTGGCAATTCACGATAGACGTGAATAGGGTGTGGCTTTTTTGCGTCGTGCGGTTAATATGTTCGCAACAAGTCAATAATTATTTCACAGACCTTGCGGCGGTGTTGACATGTTTGAGCTTTCTGCCGGAGGAGGGAAAACCTGTGGAATAAAAAAGCAGAGGGGAAGCGGAGGATGATAAAGGGGATAAACCAAAGGGTAATCGAGGTGCGCCGCCTTGACAGCGACCGGTTTGAGCGGGCGATATTCTTCGTTAGGGGCGAGTGCGCGGAGGATTCGGTGCAGGCGCTGAAAAAGCGCGCCGAGGGCTGTCTGCGCGGCGAGTTCGGGATGACCGCATACCGGCGGGCCCGGCGCACCGCGCTTACACTGCTCGGCTTCGCGCTCTCGGCGCTGGCGGGCGCGGTGACGATGCTGCTGGTGAGATGAAAACGGCCTCCGCACATGAAGCTGTGCGGAGGTCGCTTGCGTCAGTGGTCAGTGGGAAGAAAATCACGCGGTGCGCTGCGAGATGCCCTGGATATCGGTGAGGACGAAGTCGTGCTCCTCGACGGTGACCACGCTGCCGCAGTAGGGGCACTTGGCGCTCTGGTTGATGGAGAGCGGTGCGGCACAGTTCGGGCACTCGACGGTCTGTACGCCGCCCTCGACGGTCGTGGTCTGTCCGGACGGGCGAACCATGTGCCAGCGGTAGGTCATGAACTTCTCTGCGGTCTTGCTGCCGGAGATAAGCGTTCCGTCCTTGTCGGAGACGGTGTAATCGACGATGCGGGTGTTGAGCGTGGCGTAGATATGATCGTTGCCGTCGCTCTGGCAGAAGCCGTTGAGGGTCACGTTAAGCACGGCGATGCGCTCGATGTAGTTGGTCTGCTGGTTGCGGCGCAGCGCGTCAAGCTGGCGATCCATCTGCGCATAAAGGGTATCGGTGAAATAGGGGCGCAGGCTCTCGATATCCTTGTCCTGCCAGCCCTGCTGCATCTGGACGTAGAGGTTGGATATCTTCTGGGAGAGCTTCGCCGAGTCAAAGTTCGGATCAAGCTGGTTGTATTCCGAGATGGGCTTGAGCGCGGGCAGCGGCTTGGTGCTGACATGAACGGTGCCTCCCGAGCCCTTCTTCTTGTTTTTCCTGCTGGAGACGACGTAGATAATGATAATAATGGCGAAGATTATCATGGTTAAGGGGCCGCCGTCTCCTCCTCCGCCTCCGCTGTCGTAATCGTAATCGTTTCCGCCCCAGTCGTCGCCGCCGCCTCCTCCGCCGCCGTAGTCGTTATCTCCGGCAAAGCCTCCAAAGTCTGCGACCGCAAGCTGCGTCATCGCAAAGACAAGGCAGACGCAAAGCGTCAGCGCGAGCAATACTCTGAATATGTTTTTCTTCAAGCGATCACCCCGGTATGTAATAATTTTGAGCCTGCTGCTTTTATATATCTATGATACCATCCAAAGCGGATTTTGTAAATATGTTTTTTGTTGTTTTATTGCGCGCCGGGCGTTTGGGCTTGATTCCCGCCGCCGCATGGCCTATAATTATAATCGAAATCAGAAATTTTTTAAGGCCGGAGGTGCCGGAATGAGAGAGAGCATCGAAATCAGTGACTTTTTTGCGCCGGAGCTGGACATATACGCCCGCCTGAGCGAGAATCAACTGCTTTGCCGGGAGGATCCGGCGCGCGCGATGTTCATCGCGGAAAGTCCGCTGGTGATCGGGCGCGCGCTGGACGCCGGATACGAGCCGGTGTCGGTGCTGGTTCAGAGCGGGCGCATGGACGCGCGCACGCAGGAGCTGCTCGAACGCTGCAAGGACGTCCCCGTATATACGGCCTGCGACGCCGTGCTGACGCAGCTCACCGGCTTTCATCTGACGCGGGGGCTGCTGTGTGCGATGCGCCGCAAACGGCTGCCGGAAACGGAGGAGGTGTGCGCCGGAGCAACGCGAATCGCCGTGCTCGAGGACGTGATGAATCCGACCAACGTCGGCGCGATATTTCGCAGCGCCGCGGCGCTCGGCATGGACGCCGTGCTGCTGACCGGTGCGTGCAGCGATCCGTTCTATCGCCGCGCGGCGCGCGTCAGCATGGGCAACGTCTTTCTCGTCCCGTGGACCTATTTGCCGGACGCCGGGGACTGGACGGCTCTTTTGCGCCGTCTCGGCTTTCGGACAGCCGCAATGGCGCTGCGTGACGATTCGCTGCGGCTGGACGATCCGGCCCTTGCCGCAGAGCCACGGCTCGCCATCGTCCTCGGCACCGAGGGCGACGGACTGAAAAACGAAACGATAGCCTGCTGCGACTATACCGTCAGGATACCAATGGCGCACGGCGTGGATTCGTTGAACGTCGCAGCCGCAAGCGCCGTCGCCTTTTATCAGCTCGCCAACAGATGATACATATTATGCCGGAGAGGGTATACTATATATAGTAGTGTATCGGCCGAGGGGATGGGCACATGTAGGGGCGCAGAGAAAAACATAAAAAAATGCAAAAAACTACCGAAAACCCCCTTGACAAAC
>CANNTZ010000085.1 GCA_947522735.1 uncultured Oscillospiraceae bacterium
TGGCACGCCTTTGCCTACTTTCGTCGTGAAACGAAAGTAGGTGCCCGCCCGGCACGAGGGCAAGTTAGCGCCAAAGCGCAGCTTATCCTCGCCAACGGCGAAAGACAAAGCCAAGCATAAGAAAAGATAGAACAACTCAACTCCGCGCGAACCAGTCAGCGCACTCGATAACGTAAGCGCCTTTGGCGCGATCCGCGGCGGGCAATGCCCGCAGATATAGCCGCGGGCGAAACCGGCGCAAGCGACGGTTTCTTATGTTTACTATTGCGCAGCGTTAATCCCCGCGGCGCGAGCATTGATTTTATCTTTCTCCGCGCGAACCAGTCAGCGCATTGGATAGCGTAAGCGCCTTTGGCGCGAACCGCGGATATGCCTGCGGGTGCTTGCCCGCCGCGGATATGCCTGCGGGCGCTGCCTGCCCTCGCCAAAGGCGAAAGACAAAGCCAATCGTATAAAGAAAAAACAACATCGCCCCACCGAATATTGCCATGTTTCACGTGAAACAATGAAAAACAAAAAGACGGCACAAAATACGCGGCGAAAATGAGTATTTCTATTGAAACGAACACATAAATATGCTATAATAAAGCTTCAAAGGCTAAAGATAATGTTGCCGGAAAAAGGCAAACCGGCGAGAAAGGAATGGTGATGGATATGGATAACCGCCCAATTGGCGTGTTTGATTCCGGTCTCGGAGGATTGACCGCAGTCAGGCAGATAAACAGCTTGATTCCCGGCGAAAATGTGGTTTATTTCGGAGACACCGGAAGGGTTCCTTACGGGACGCGCGGAAAGGATACCATCATCAGGTATGCGAGGCAGGATATAGAGTTTCTTCTTGGATTTGATGTTAAAATGATTGTAGCTGCCTGCGGCACCGTCAGCACGGTTTTGCCGGAGCAGATAGCGAAAGAGCTTCCGGTACCGTATTTCGGCGTGGTGCAGCCGGCGGCGCAGGCGGCATGCGCGGCAAACCGCCAGGGAGCCATCGGCGTGATAGGCACCTCGTCGGCCGTGCGCAGCGGAGCTTATGGCCGCGCGATACGCGCAATCAAGCCGGACGCGAGGGTTATCGGCAGAGACTGTCCGCTATTCGTGCCGCTGGTGGAAAACGGACTGATAGACAGAGAATGCAGGATAACGCGGCTAACAGCGGAGATGTATCTTGAACAGCTCAAAAACAGCGACATAGACACGTTGATAATGGGCTGCACGCACTATCCGCTGATACGCGACATAATCGCCGGGATAATGGGCCCGGACGTCATTTTGATTGATCCGGGTGAGGAGGTAGTCAAGAGCGTGAGAAACCATATGACGGCCAACGACATGCTCTGCTCAAGCGGTGGCAAGGGACGGCGCGAATACTACGTTAGCGACAGCATCGACAGCTTCCGCGGGATTGCCTCAAAGTTGCTCGGCGAGGAGCTGAAGAGCTGCTCGGTGGTGAGTGTGGCGGAAAACTGAACGAGAAAACCAAAGAAAACAACAGAAAGTTAAAGGTAGAAATGAAAAAGGACGTAATGCTTGAGATCAAGGGGATCCAAAAGGTGGACGGCGAGAGCGACGAGGTCGAGCTGACCACCCGCGGCGAATTTTCAAGGGCCCGCGGCAACTACTATATCAGATACCGGGAATCGGAGCTGACCGGCATGGAGAACGTCACGACGCTGCTCAAGATCGAGGGCGACAGGCGCGTGACGATGACCAGAAGCGGCAACCTGCGCTCACAGCTCATTGTGGAGAAGGGTATGCGCCACCAGTGCCTTTACGACATGGGTTTCGACTCGTGGGTCATCGGCGTCGTCGGCGACAGTATAGAGCCGGAGCTGAGCGACAACGGCGGCAATATCAGCTTTAAATACACGCTTGACCTTAACACGGCAGTGACGAGCGAAAACGAAATTCGTATAAATATCAGAGAGGCGGGAATACCCAATGCTTAACACAACAACCGCAAACCCCTCGGCCTACGCGTCCGAGGCGCTCAAAAGTATAATTAACCGTGCGTTCGCAGCAGCGATGGAGAAGGGTGAGCTTGCAAAGGCGGAGGTTCCCGCGTTTAACATCGAGATTCCCGGAGACAGGTCGCACGGCGACTTTTCATCCAACGCCGCGATGGTCTCAGCGCGCACATTCCGCATGGCTCCCGCCAAGATAGCGGCCGCGGTTATCGCGCACGCAGAGCTCTCCGGCAGCCCGTTTTGCAGGTGCGAGACCGCCGGTCCCGGATTTCTCAACTTCTTCCTTTCGGACAAATGGTTTGCGGATACCGTTTCGGCTGTGCTCGCGGGCGGCGAGAGCTACGGTCGCACCGGCCACGGCGGGGGGGAGAAGGTGATGGTGGAGTTCGTTTCCGCCAACCCGACCGGCCCGATGCATCTTGGCAACGCGCGCGGCGGGACTCTCGGCGACTGTCTTGCGGCCTGTCTTGACGCGAGCGGTCACGATGTGACGCGAGAGTTTTACATCAACGACGCCGGCAACCAGATAGAGCGCTTCTCGCTCTCGCTGGAGGCTCGTTATCTTCAGATATATCTCGGCGAGGACGAGGTCAAGGTGCCGGAGGACGGCTATCAGGGCGCGGACATCATCGAGCGTGCGAGGGGCTTCGCGGAGATATACGGCGACAGATATGTCGGCGCAAAGCCGGACGAGCGCAGAAAGGCGCTGGTCGAATATGCTCTCCCGCTGAACATCGAGAAGATGCGCGCCGATCTCGAAAAGTACCGCATTACCTACGACGTCTGGTTTCCGGAGAGCACGCTGCACAGCTCCGGGGCCGTTGACGATACTATCAGCATGTTTAAGGAGCGCGGGCTGACCTACGAAAAGGACGGTGCGCTCTGGTATAAGGCGACTGAATTTGGCGGAGAAAAGGATGAGGTTCTCGTCCGCAAAAACGGCTATCCGACCTATTTTGCGGTGGACATTGCCTATCACATCAACAAGTTCGTGACGCGCGGCTTCAACCGGGTGATAAACATATGGGGCGCGGATCATCACGGACACGTGGCGCGTCTCAAGGGCGCGATGAACGCGGCCGGGCTTGACGGCAGCAAGCTTGACATTGTGCTCGTGCAGCTCGTGCGCACGCTGAGCAACGGCGAGATTGTACGCATGAGCAAGCGCACCGGCAAGGCGATAACGCTGACAAATCTGATCGAGGAGATACCCGTCGATGCGGCGCGCTTCTTCTTCGACATGCGCGAGCCGGGCAGCAGTCTCGATTTCGATCTCGAGCTTGCCGCTGAGCAGTCCTCACAGAATCCGGTATACTACGTTCAGTATGCGCACGCGCGCATCTGCTCGATACTTAAAAACCTGGCGGTGTCCGGGATTGCCACGCGCGACTGCGCCCCGGAGGAGCTGCTGAAGCTGAACGCTCCCGAGGAGCGCGAGCTGATATTTGATCTTGCGCGCTTCCCGGCGGTGATAATCGAGGCTGCGGACAGCTATGATCCGGCACTTATCACGCGCTATCTTATGGACACTGCGACGCTATTCCACAAGTTCTACAACACCTGCCGCGTCAAGGGTGAGGACGAAAGCATAATGCAGGCGCGTATTGCCCTGTGCATTGCAACAAGGCAGGTTATTGCAAACGCGCTCAAGCTTATCAAAGTCTCTGCGCCCTCTATCATGTAGGAGATATCCGCGCCGGGCAATGCCCGGGGATATAGCCGCGGCGGGCAAGCGCCCGCAGGCATATCCGCGGATCGCGCCAAAGGCGCTTACGTTATCGATTTCGTTAACTTATTCCCGCGGAGTTGAGTTGTTCTATCTTTTCTTGTGATTGACTTTTTGTTCGCCTGTCGGCGAGGATGAGCTGCGCTTTGGCGCTGGCTTGCGCTCATGCCGCGCGCCGGGCAATGCCCGGTGATATATCCGCGGTTCGGTCGTCCTCACGCTTCGCGTTGCGGGGACCTTACGTTATCGGTTTCGTTAACTTATTCCCGCGGAGTTTGGTTGATCTATCTTTTCTTGATAGTTGACTTTTTCTTTCGCCTGTCGGCGAGGATGAGTTGCCCTTTGGCGCTGGCTTGCGCTCGTGCCGCGCGGGCACTTACTTTCGTTTCACGACGAAAGTAAGCAAAGGCGTGCCAAGGAAAGAGAAGAAAACCGTTCGGGCGGTTTTCTTCTCTCCCCTTGGATCTCCTCTCATCTTTCGACCGGACGCGGAACGCCTCCGGGCTTTGCCCGGTGGCTTACGTTATCGAGTGCGCCGACTGGCTCGCGCGGCGGCGGGGTAATCTATCTTTTCTTATGGTTGGTTTTGTCTTTCGCCTTTGGCGAGGGTTAACTGCGCTTTGGCGCTAACTTGCGCTCATGCCGCCGGGCTTCGCACGGTGGCTTACGTTATCAAGTGCATTGACTTATTCGCGCGGAGAAAGGTAGAATAATGCTCGCGCCGCGGGGATGGACATTATGCAACAGCAAACGTAAGAAACCGTCGCTTGCGCCGGTTTCGTCCGCGAACATATCTGCGGGCATTGCCCGCTATAAAAAGAAGTGAGGTGTCTTTATGGAAAACCGGAGATTTTCAGGCATAGGCGACAGCTTGTCGCTGCTTGGCTTCGGAGGGATGAGGTTCCCGGTGAGAAAGGACGGCAAGATTGCCCGCCGCGCGGCAAGGGCGATGCTTGACCGCGCATACAGGGGCGGCGTCAACTATTTCGACACCGCCTATGGCTATCACGGCGGAGATTCTGAGATATTCTATGGCGAGACGCTCACGAGATATTCGCGCGACAGCTATTTTATCGCGGACAAGCTGCCGTCGTGGAACGTCAAGGAGCTTGCCGACGTGGATCGGCTGCTGAACGAGCAGCTTGAAAAAACCAGGCAACAGTACTTTGATTTCTATCTCGTTCACGCGGTGAACAGGGATCACTTTGAGAAGCTCGAAAGGCTTGGCGCGTTCGGGCGGCTGCGTGAATTGCAGCGCGAGGGCAGGTTCCGTCATCTCGGGTTCTCGTTCCACGACACGCCGGAGGTACTCGAACAGATTGTCGAGCGCTGGGATCCGGATTTTGTGCAGATACAGTTGAATTATTTTGACTGGAAGCTCATAGACGCCAAGAGGATGTACGATATCCTTGAAAAACGCGGCATACCGGCGGTGATAATGGAGCCGGTGCGCGGCGGGATGCTGCACAACCTGCCCAAGCTCTATTCGGACAGGCTGCGAGCGGTGGCGCAGGGCAGCAACGCGTCGGTGGCGCTGCGCTGGGTGGCGCAGCTCCCGAATGTGATGTGCATTCTCAGCGGCATGTCCACGATGGAGCAGGTTGAGGACAATCTTGCTACCTTCGACGAGCTAACACCCCTCTCGCCGGACGAGCTGCGAGTGACGGAGGAGATAGCGGATCGACTGCTCGAACAGGGCGCCGTGCCCTGCACCGGCTGCAACTACTGCGACGTATGTCCTAAGCAGATCGCCATCCCGGCATTGTTCGCCGCGTTCAACGAGTTCAAGAGCAGCGGCGACTCCAAGGCGTACAAGGCGGCATATAATGCCGTCGAGGAGGGACACCGGGCATCCGACTGCATTGCCTGCGGCAGATGCGCGAGGATGTGCCCGCAGAAGATAAACATTCCGGACGTTCTCGCGTATATAGCGGCAAGAGGATAATACGCACAGTATATTATTTGATAGGCATAAACCCATTGTAATTCAAATCCACCGTTTCGGAGGAACAGACCTTGACAGACCTTTCCAAGATCAGGAATTTTTGCATAATTGCGCACATTGACCACGGCAAATCGACGCTCGCCGACCGGATACTTGAAAAGACGGAGACGGTCGCGCTGCGCGACATGGAGGAGCAGTTGCTCGACAATATGGACATCGAGCGCGAGCGCGGCATCACGATAAAGGCGCGCGCTGTGCGGCTGCACTATGCAGCGAAGGACGGCGAGACCTACGTATTCAATCTCATCGACACGCCGGGACACGTGGACTTCAACTATGAGGTCTCGCGCTCGCTGGCGGCGTGCGAGGGTGCGCTGCTGGTGGTGGACGCGTCGCAGGGCATTGAGGCGCAGACGCTTGCCAACACCTTTCTCGCCATCGAGCACGACCTCGAGGTACTGCCGGTCATCAACAAGATCGACCTTCCGGCAGCGGAGCCGGAGCGCGTAGCGCAGGAGATCGAGGACATAATCGGGCTTCCCGCGATGGATGCGCCGCGAGTTTCCGCCAAGACCGGGCTGAACATTGAGGAGGTACTGGAGCTGGTTGTTCACGGAGTTCCAGCGCCGTCGGGCGACCCTGACGCGCCGCTCAAGGCGCTCATCTTCGACTCCTGCTACGACAGCTACAAGGGCGTCATAACGTATGTCCGCGTGATGGAGGGCAGAGTGCGCCCCGGAGATACCATTCGGATGATGGCCTCCGGCGCGGAGTATTCGGTAGTCGAGGTCGGATACATGGGCGCGACAAACCTTGTTCCGGCGGACGAGCTGGCGGCGGGGGAGGTCGGATATATCACCGCGAGCATAAAGACGCTTGGCGACGTCGCTGTCGGAGACACGATCACAAACGCGCAAGAGCCCGCTGCGCAGCCGCTTCCGGGCTATCGCGCGGTGCTGCCGATGGTCTATTCCGGAATTTATCCGCTCGACGGCGCGAAATATCCCGATCTGCGCGACGCGCTCGAAAAGCTCAAGCTCAACGACGCCGCGCTCTCCTTCGAGCCGGAGACGTCCGCCGCGCTCGGCTTCGGCTTCCGCTGCGGTTTTCTCGGGCTGCTGCACATGGAGATAATCGAGGAGCGTCTCGAGCGCGAATACAACCTCGACATCATAACGACCGCGCCGAGCGTTGTTTACAAGCTGCATTTAATGAACGGTACGACCGTCGAGATAGACAACCCGACGAACTATCCCGACCCCGGAACGATCATGTCCTCCGAGGAGCCGTTCGTCAACGCAAACATCTTTACGCCGGTGCAGTACATCGGCTCGATCATGGAGCTGTGCCAGGAGCGCCGCGGCATCTTCAAGGACACCAAATACCTTGACGCCCAGCGCGTCGAGCTGCACTACGAGCTGCCGCTCAACGAGATAATCTACGATTTCTTTGACCAGCTCAAGTCCCGCACCAAGGGATACGCCTCGTTCGATTACGAGCTGTCCGACTACCGCGAGGCGAGGCTTATCAAGCTGGACATCCTGCTAAACGGCGAGTTGGTGGACGCGCTCTCGTTTATCGTTCACGCCGACAAGGCGTATCCGCGCGCGCGCAACATGGTCGAAAAGCTCAAGGAGCACATTCCGAGGCAGCTTTTCGAGATACCGATACAGGCGGCAATCGGCGGCAAAATCATTGCCCGCGAGACTGTCAAGGCGATGCGCAAGGACGTTCTTGCCAAGTGCTATGGAGGCGACATAACCCGCAAGAAGAAGCTGCTCGAAAAGCAGAAGGAGGGCAAAAAGAGGATGCGTCAATTCGGTTCTGTCGAAATTCCGCCCGAAGCCTTCATTGCCGTCCTCAAGTCCGACTGAGCTGCCCGCCGCCGGGCAATGCCCGGTGATATAGCCGCGGCGGGCAGCGCCCGCTGGCATAGCCGCGGTTCGGTCGTCCTCACGCTTCGCGTTGCGGGGACCTTACGTTATCGGTTTCGTTAACTTATTCCCGCGGAGTTGGGGTGTTCTATCTTTTTTTATGATTGACTTTTCTTTCGCCTATCGGCGAGAAGTAGCTGCACTTTGGCGCTGACTTGCGCTCATGCCGCGCGGGCACCTACTTTCGTTTCACGACGAAAGTAGGCAAAGGCGTGCCAAGGAAAGAGAAGAAAACCGTTCGGACGGTTTTCTTCTCTCCCCTTGGATCTCCTCTCATCTTTCGACCGAACGCGGAACGCCTCCGGGCTTTGCCCGGTGGCTTACGTTATCGAGTGCGTTGACTGGCTCGCGCGGAGGTGGGTTGATCTATCTTTTCTTATGGTTGGTTTTGTCTTTCGCCGTTGGCGAGGATTGGCTGTGCTTTGGCGCTAACTTGCCCTCGTGCCGGGCGGGCACTTACTTTTACACGCATTTATGCGTGGGTATGCATGACGAA
>CANNTZ010000086.1 GCA_947522735.1 uncultured Oscillospiraceae bacterium
TCTTCGAGAAGTTCGAGGATACGCATTTCAGAAACGGCGTGGTAAAGCGTCCCGAATCCAAGCCCAGAGGGCCGAGGAAAGGAAAGGTGTTGAGGCGTATCTTAACGCCGTGGCGGAGTATAAGCCCTGCGAAAACCGAATATGAAAAGGGAGTGCGTCCGGCGCACCCCCTTATTTTATCATGCCGTCTGGCTGTCGTGGTCTTTTTTGTTCGCAGCGTCTTTCCGTTCACCTCACGCCGCTTTCATATGACGTCTATCGCGCTTTTCGGCAGACACAAGCTGTGTCCGACAGCCACATTAAAGCTTATTGTGTCATAAGTGGTGGTTTCATTGATTGCGCTTTTGAGGAATATTGTTTTGAGGGAGCGCTTATTCGTTTTGCTGCTTCTCCTTGATTTTCTGATTCATCCTCCTTGCCTGTCCTTTGATGTAGAGGAAAATGCAAAGCCAGATGATAGCGGCGGCACCCAAGGCGATCAGAAGCCTCACCGCTGTCCCTCCAAGGTCTGATTCCATCCAACCGGCAAAATACGCCGTCAGGAGATAGGCAATCGTGCCGATAAGCATGTGTATCAGTGTCCTGAGCCACAGAGCGAGCTTCTCGTTCTCATAAATCAGAGATGGAACATAGAAGCCTACGGATATGAGGATACAGCAGAGTGCGGTCAGCTGCCATTCTGCGCCCGTTTTCTCCGCGAAGAAAGCATTTGCGCCCCCCGCAAAAATTGGAGCGATGAAAAGCATTGCAACGAAGACAAAGCAGCCCGTGCCGACGCCGTAACAGAGCTTTTTCAGTAATTTTTTCACCATAGACACCTCCTTATAGTCCAAGGTATTTTTTGAAAGCGGGCAGATACTTCCGCGAGATGCACTCCTTACAGCCGTTTTTCAGAACAAGAAGCATCAGACCTCCCAGCGTTGGCTCAACATAGTCAAGGTAGTGCAGGTTTGCAAGCGTCCCTTTGGAGATCCTCATAAATCCTTTTCCAAGGCTTTCTTCAAATTCATAAAGCCGCCTGCCGCCGTCATACCGCTTCGTTTTGGTGTATACGACCGTCTTTTCGTTTTCCACCCGCACCATGTAGATTTCATCGGGACGAAGCACGATGATACGCTCGTTTTCCACCACAGAGATCACGCCGGAGCTTTTCTTTTCAAGAAGCGCCGCCGCGCGGCGGATTTCCGGGGTTATCTCGCTTACATAGATTACGGCATATGGCTCTTTGGCTTCGGGCAGCACCTTAATCTCGACCTTCATGGGTATCACCTCGTTTCTCTTGTCCTTGCAAGCATATTATAAAGGAAATATCCGATTTTGTCTTGGATTCATCGGCAAGTGATCGATTTTGGCGGGTAAGATGCGATTTACAGGAGGTGAGCTTCAATACACTTATATTATACCAGCCAAGCAAAAGGCGTTCAAGCAGTTGTGCGGCCCACAGCTGCAACCTTTGTGGACGTTTACATTCGGAACACGGGGGCGGCAAGCAGGGGAAGGGGCCTCCTTGCCGCTTGTCGCCGTGTGAACCTATAAGCCTTACGCTTGGCAAGAAAGGCGGCTCGGAAGCACCTTTTGCCTGTTGGGGAAGCCTGTCCCCAAATCCCCTTGAACGATTTTTGCAAACTCGGCTGCGCTCCTGCGGAGCGTTCTTCGCCCGCGACGTGTCGGAGAATCGCGGTGTTATGTGAATCTGTCATTGACATCTTCTCTGCTTCAGGGGATGCTTGAAGCTGGAAATGGGGTGACACGGCCTTGGAAATCATCGGCGAACGGCCGCAAGGTGCGACTCTCCGTTTCCGTCGGCGTTCTCACATGAAGGTCGTTCCGTTTGCGGCGGATGATTTTCGGGACCGGCCCTGTTGATTAATGCCGCTTCTCCTCATTGTCTGCCTGCCAGTAAAGCAGGACTCTGCGCTCAAAATCACTGCGGAGAAGTACGGTTTCGCCGCCGTGACAGTTACATGTGATCCATGAGCAGCCGCTCCAGATAGGCGTGCGGAGCTGTCGCGCCAGATTACCTGTAATGTGCAGCGCTTCCGTGGGCGTTCCAAAGGTACGGATTGGCGCGCCGTTTTCCTCTGTCAGGCGAAAGCCGATGCGCCCGGCGTTCTCCGGCACGGTGAATGTCAGGGCTGCGGCGCTGTCGAGCACCAGAAACCCTTCCCGGCACGCAGGCTGGCAACGCTGCCAAGTGATGAGCTCGACGCTGCCGGGCCGTAGCGTGCGGACAAGTGCGCGGGCTGTTTTGCCGAGATTCTTTTCGGTAAACGCCTGCTCGCTGTAGCGCAAACAGAGCGCAAGCTGCTCCTGAGCTCTCCAGCAGTCCGGCGTGACGCAGAGCGTCTGCTCCTGCGAGCTCGGGTTGACCAGCGTCAGAAAGCCGCCACGTTCATCAAAGCACGAATAGGCGTAGGCGCCGTGCATCGGGTCGCCATGGAGCCGGACAGTCCAGCCTTCGCTGAGCGTCCGTTCAAACAGCGGGATACTCTGCGCGAGGAAGGCCCAGTCTGCGTCGTCCAGCAGCGAAAGCTCCCCGTATAGGTGCTGCTTGCGGTTTCCGCGCGACAGATTCATGATCCAACTGTCCCGAAAGGAGGCTTTGCCCAGATAATAGATGGTGTTCGTGTTGCCAAGCATGGTTCCGTGGTCGTCTATCGCCTCAGGCGGGATCATCGCGCGTAAAAAGCGCTGTTCCATCGTATCCGTGTACGCAAGCAGCGAATGTGGCATGTCTGCCGAGAGCTGCTCGGCGGGGCGGGGATCGCCGCAGTAGATGTAATCCAGATACAGGCACCATATGGCCGAGATCACGGCACGCGGTTCGTTTTCATCGAGCTGTGCGATGACGGACTCGTTGATTGTAAAGGTATTATAAGCCAGAACCAGGAGCTGCGGATATGCCTCGCGGAGATGCTGAAGCTGTGAAAGCAGGTTTCGCACGGCGGGCTCCTTGGAGCGGATGCCGCCCTGTGCATGCGGATGCGTGCTGCTGGTGCAGTCGAACGCGGCAAAGTCGAGCTTGATGAGCCGGGCGTTCGTGGCGTCAAGCTGCTTGCGGATGCCGGAAAACAGCAGACGGACATTTTCTTCGCAGCCCAGGCAGAGGGGCGCGCCGTCGTCATTGCGCCGACGGTAGGCGCTGCCAAGCCCGTTGACTGCAAGCCCGACGTCAAACCAGAGGCCGAACGCGATGCCCAGTTCTTTCAGCCGCGTGAGAAAACGATCGGGCCCTTTCGGCCAAGTGCTTTTTTTGAAGTCTGGGGCGGGAACATGCTCTTCAAACCAGTAGGCGTCCATCAGATAGCTGTCGAAGCGTACGCCGTGCGACGCGGCGTATGCAAGTCGGTCAGCCAGACGCAGGGCCATCTGCTCGTCCAGTTGTGAGTCTCCGGCCATTTCGTCGTGCGCGCCCCAGTCGCAGAAAATCCGGTGTCCGGCAACATTCCGCCTCCGGCTGCGGAGCCAGGCTACAAAGCTGTCCCGGATGTCGGCTTTTTCCGAAAAGCCGAATACAACATCGTACAGCGTAAAGACCTCGCCGGGCTGCAGGGCTTTCCACGGGCTTTGCTCAATGGAAAGGCAGTATCCGTTCACAATGCGTGAGATCGCAACCGGCAGCGTACTGACGACAAAGCAGCTATCGCCGACAAACACAGGCTGCCCCTCTCCGCCGCCGCACAGCGCCTCGTCAAAGCGGCTGTATTCAGTCTGTATGTAAAGAAGAGTCATCGCCTGTCTGGCGGTCACGGTAATTTTTTTTGCAATGGCGTTTCCGCACGCCTCATAGCGCAGCGCAACCTGTGCAAAGCTGTTCTCATAAAGCGTGCCGGATGGCGTCTGCGTTTTCAGAAACTGCTCCGGGATCAGCGCGTATTGCTGCTCTGCGCATTGGATCTGCATGGAAAATTCGTTGATTGGAGCTGCAGTGCAGCAGTGCCCGCCGCGGCTTTTGAAAAACCGCGTTCCATGTTCGTCGAGAGAAAACTGGTGTTGATTCACCGTTATATTCATAGCTTCGATTCCTCATTGATAATAAAAATCCCGCGTACTGCCGGCACGGTTCGCTTCTCGTTCAGACGGCCCTCCGTAATGGCCCCGGTAAACGGGTCGAACACAGCGCATCGGTGTGCGTCGGCGCCAGGCAGACGAACAATGGAGTCCGTGCGCCCGGCGTTGAGCAGAAAAAACATGGTTTTTCCGTCTGCGGTGCGGTAACGTGCCTGTCGGACGCATGGACCGGACAGCGTTTGAAACTGCGGCTCCTGCCAGGACGGGATATCGCTTGCTTCCTGCGCGGAAACGAATCGAAATTCCCCGGACAGATCGAGCTGTTTTCCGCTAAGAGCATCGATGTGCGGAAGTTTTTCCGTGAAGAGAACACTGACATCGGCCGCTTTGAGCTGTCGGAGTGCCTCAAGCGTCTCAGGGCGGATGGCGTCGATCCCGGGCAGAAGCACTCTGCGTACCGTTTCGCCGCCCAGCTTTCCGGTTTTCGCGATTTCAAACATATCCTCAGAGTCCGCGAGCAGGAAATCACGGCCTCTTTCGAGCATCGCGTGCAGCAGACGCAACGTTGCCTGATCGCAGGAGATCGCCCCGGCGCCAACCTCGGAATCGTGCTTCGGGGTATATTTTGCCTGAACGTCCTCGATACCAAAATACACAACGGTCGTGCACAGATTGCTCAGTCCGTCCAGCAGCAGACCCATTCTGCCAACATAGGCGTTGAGCAGTCGCATCTGCTCGCGGTTGAAGTATTTCCGGGCCTCGCCGAACATATCCTGATTGCGCGGCACAAAATCCCGGAATCTGCCGTTTGCAAACTCGCTGAAATCCGCTTCGGCGTAGCTCTGCGTTGTACGGACGCCGGAGATGTAGTTGAGCCCCATGGTTGCAAGCAGATTATCAAACGGCGCTTTTGCAAATTCCTTCGGGTTATCGAAGGGGCAGACCTCAGCCATAAAGCCATTGGAGCCGCATTTCCGCGCAGCCATCTGCACATATTTCGCGTCCTGCGGGAAATACCCCTCCGGCCAACAGGCGAGGATATCCATTCCCGGATAATCTGTGCGTCGCTGCACCGACAGCATATTTCCGTAGCTTCGCACATGGTCCACTATCATTTCCTCGCCGAAATAATGGCCGGAGAAGCGGCTGCCATGCGCATGACACCATTTTTGGATCTGTCCGGAATAGCTCTCCCCGATCACATGGCCGATCATTTCGTAAAACCTGACGCGGGCCGGCCAGCAGGTTTCCGCGCCCTCAAAGAGCATCGGCAGCAGCGGATAGAGCTTTTCTCCGTACATTTTCTCAAAAATCTCCGGCAGGCGCTCTTCCCACGGCAGAAGCGCATACGACCACTGCTCATACGGACACACATAAAAGGTCTGAAGCGCCGGTTCATCCGTGAAAACGCCACGGGCGTGCGCGTAAGCGCCGGGTGCGGCAGATTCAACCGGCTCGTAGCACAGCTCCAAAAATCGACGCACGGCGTCCGGATTCAAAATATTGATATAGCGGTTATAGGAACAGATATTGTGCGTGCAGTGCGAACCTTCGTAAGCGGGCTTCTGGCAGAAAATGTACAGGATCTCGTTTGCCTGAAGCTCGCAACAGACCGTATCGTCTGAAAAAGTGACCGGCTGCATGGTGTCATACTGTACAACACTTTCCTGCGGGACGGATACATCCACCTGATATCTGGCAGCCCATACGATCCGGTCGGATTCACAGTCCAGGCGGTATTCAGCTTTGCGGGACGTATAGGTGATGATCCGGTGCATATACAGCCCCTTCGCCTCTAACTCCGGGTGATCGCGAAGCACCAGTCCGCCGCCGGAGCCGCTCGGATAACCGCTTTCGTCGTATATCCAGTAGCTCAGGTCATTTTCGTTCAGCTCGTTCACCAACGACGCAAACTGCCGCAGATTTGCCGGATTGGAAGTAAAGCCGTTTTCTTGATAGACATTTGTCACGACGCCGCCGAAGCCGTAATCCTTGAGCGCTTTCATGAACAGACCTCTGTCGGCCGCCGGCCAGACGTGGATCATGGGATTCATACGGTACTTTGCAGGCGGGTGTAGAAATTTCTCTTTGTCAATGCTCATTTATCGTTCCCTCCAGCCGCAGCTCCAATCCCGGCGCAGATTCATCGTCGCAGACGCAGAGCCGGTCGATCAGCTCGCCGGGGATGACGAGCTGCGAGCTCTCCCGGCGGGTTTGTTTTGTGATGTCTGTCCAAGAGTCGTCTGCCAAGTCGCGAGCAAGGACGCGTGAACCACCCTCCGGCGGAATGCCGATCCGGACGCTGTCCCACTTGCCGAACAGACCGGCGTGTCGCGCCGTCGGCAGGCGGAGCTGTGCGCGCGGGATTCTCCATGTCGCGCCGTCGCGCCGCGGAAGCGAGGCTGCCGCAACGGTATCCCCGCGCTGTGAAGCAAGGATCAGAGGCTGTAGCGTATCGGAGCAGGCGACCGCAGGCAGACGCTCCATGCCGCGGGTGATGAGGGCCGGGCAGGCTTGGATAATTGTATGATGTTCATATTCCTTCATCCACGTCTGGCCGGGTTGAAAGCAGAAGCTCTCCCGTACAAGCTCCTCACCGCAGCGTAACGCGCTCCGGTAGACCGGCAGCTCGGGATATTGCTCCTGCCACCTTACGGCACGGGTGATTTCCCTTAGCTTCCGCGCGTTATGTTGCGGGTCAAAATCAAAGACGGGGATCGGGCGGTACAGGCCGCTGCGCATGACGCCGATCGAGCAGCCGAGAACCGCGCCGATATAGGCCTCGTCCTCGCAGTTGATGACGGCGCGCGCAGCAGGGGCGGCCTGCATCAGATATGCGATCCTGTCGAGCGTGGATACCTGTGAAAACTGCCAGAGCACGTCATAGGAGCGGAAAATCTCCGCATGCTGTAAAATAAGGAGCCATCTGTCCGGCCATGGCGCCCAGTCGGCAAAGCGGCCGTCGCTGGTCTGCCTGCCATCCGTGAGCACGACGTTGTTGACCGGAGCTGCCGCCGGATGGCACTGCTCCATATGAAGCTGCGGATATTCCTGCTGCTTCAGTTCCTCCAGCAATTGCCTCCATTGCGGATCAAACTGCCTGCAGCCCCAGTCGATCTTCCAGTAGCCTATCCCAGCCTCCCTGCTCCATCGCAGTCGTGTGCGCCAATAAGCTTCGGTCTGATCCCGGCTGAAAAAGCCGCTTACAAACCCTTCGCCGCGCGCCTGCGCACTGACCCAAAGTCCGGCGCCGCGCCAGCCGCGGGCCTGTAGTGCCTCGTTGACGCCGCGCAGCCGCTGTGCGGGAGCGCCCGGAAAAGACGGGAATCGATCTTGCGCCAGTTCCAGAGAGCCGAAGGACTCGATTGCGGCATCATGAATCGGATGCGTTCCGCGCGGAACATCCCAACCGTCGTCCAGCAGAAAATAGAGGTGGCGGCGAACCGGCGCAAACTGGTCGGCAAGGCCGCCGGTGGCGAAAATGCTGGTCTCATCCAGATAATCACGTGCTTTTTTCGCGCCGTCCGCACCGAGAAAAGCCTCAGCCGACGGCTCCAAGACCGCATCCGGGCGGACGCAGTTCTGTGCGTTCCATGTACAGTAATAATTCAACATTGCTTCGCTTTTTATCCTTTCACACTACCAATGATAAGTCCTTTTGTGAAATACTTCTGAATGAACGGATAGACGCACAGGATCGGCAGCATGCCGATAAACAACTGGGCGGATTTGAGGCTGTCGTTTGTAACGGTCAGTAGCTGC
>CANNTZ010000087.1 GCA_947522735.1 uncultured Oscillospiraceae bacterium
AAGATCGACAAGGTCCGCGGAATGGACATCTGCTTTGTTACCACGGCAACTACCGACGAAGAGGCCCGCGAGTTACTGACTCTTATGGGTGCTCCGTTTGCGAAATAAGGAGGCGGCAAACAGTGGCAAAAACTTCTATGAAAATAAAGCAGCAGCGCGAGCCGAAGTTTTCCACCCGCGCGTATACAAGGTGTAAGATCTGCGGACGTCCGCACGCCTATCTTCGCAAGTTCGGCGTTTGCAGAATATGCTTCAGGGAGCTGGCTTACAAGGGACAGATTCCCGGACTTAAGAAAGCCAGCTGGTAAAACCGGCGTAGGGCTGAGTAACAAAGGAGGTAAACGGCATGCATATCACCGATACGATAGCCGACATGCTCACACGTATCCGGAACGCGATTTCGGCTAAGCATGATACGGTTGACGTTCCGGCGTCCAACATGAAAAAGTCTATCGCACAGATATTGCTGGACGAGGGATATATCAAGTCCTTCCAGGTCATCGAGGACGGAAAGCAGGGCATCATCCGTATTCAGTTGAAGTACGGTCCCAACAAGGCGCCGGTGATCACCGGACTGCGCAGAGTTTCCAAACCCGGTCTGCGCATCTATACTAACTGCGAGGAAATGCCGAAAGTCATGAAGGGTCTCGGAGTTGCGCTCATCTCCACCCCGAAGGGCGTTATGACCGACAAGGCGGCCAGAAAGGCCAACGTCGGCGGCGAAGTTCTCGCGTTCATATGGTAAGGAGGCGGAGAGAATGTCAAGAATAGGCAGAAAAGAGATACCGGTACCCGCCGGCGTCGAAGTCGCTATCGACGGCTCCACCGTTACCGTTAAAAAGGGTAATGAGTCGATGACTCAGACCTTCGATAGTTCGATGAAGATTTCTAAGAACGACGCAGGAGCCATCATAGTCGAGCGTCCCACCGACGACAAGGAGCACAGAAGCCTTCACGGCCTTACCCGCACCCTGATCCACAACATGGTAGAGGGTATGGACAAGGGCTACGCGAAGGAGCTTGAAATCGTCGGCGTCGGATACCGCGCGACGAAGCAGGGCAAGGATCTCGTCATGAACCTCGGCTATTCCCATCAGGTAATAGTTAAGGAGATCGACGGAATCACGATTGAGGTTCCGGCTCCGAACAAGATCGTCATCAAGGGAAAAGACAAGCAGCAGGTCGGCCAGTTTGCGGCTGATGTGCGCGGCAAGCGTCCGCCGGAGCCCTATAAGGGCAAGGGCATCCGCTATGCCGGCGAGCACGTCAAGCACAAGGAAGGCAAGGCCGGTAAGGGCAAGAAGTAAAGGAGTGAAAATCGATGGTTAACAAGCCTGACAGCAACAAGGCGAGAATCAAGCGCCATGTTAGGATCCGCAACAAGATCAGCGGAACTCCCGAGCGCCCCCGCCTTAACGTGTTCCGCTCCGGCAAACACATCTATGCCCAGATTATCGACGATATAAACGGTGTAACGCTTGTATCGGCGTCCACCATGGACAAAGATTTTGACGGTTACGGCGGAAACAAGGAAGCCGCAAAGAAGATCGGCAAAACGATAGCAGAGAGAGCCGCGCAGAAGAATATCACCGAGGTCGTTTTCGACCGCAGCGGATATGTCTATCACGGCAGAGTCAAAGAGCTCGCTGAGGGCGCCCGCGAGGGTGGACTCAAATTCTGATGAGGGAGGGATACAATTGGCTTTGATAGATCCGACCACACTGGATTTACAGGAAAAAGTTGTCGCGATAAACCGCGTATCCAAAACTGTCAAAGGCGGACGCATCTTTAAGTTTGCGGCGCTGGTAGTAGTTGGAGACGGAAACGGAATCGTCGGCTGCGGACTCGGCAAGGCTTCGGAGGTTCCCGACGCCATTAGAAAGGGAATCGAGGACGCGAAAAAGAATCTCATAAAGATCTCGCTCAAGGGAACCACCATTCCTCATGAGATCATCGGCGTATACGGCGCAGGCCGCGTGCTCATGAAGCCGGCTCCGAAGGGAACCGGAGTCATCGCCGGCGGACCGGTGCGCGCCGTCATGGAAGTCGTCGGCATCAGCGATATTCGCACCAAGTGCCTGCGCTCCAACAATCCCCGCAACGTTGTAAACGCTACTATGGAGGGCCTCGCACTGCTCAGAGACATCACAGAGGTTGCCGCCATCAGAGGTAAAACAGCGGAAGAAATCATTGGTTAACGGAGGTCACGCAATATGGCACAGCTTAAGATAAAGCTTGTTAAAAGTTTAGCCGGAAGGCGTCAGGATCAGATTGCGACCGCCCGTTCGCTGGGTCTTCGCAAGATAGGTCAGGAGGTTATCCAGCCGGATAACGACGCCACCAAGGGCAAGATCGCAAAAATCTACTTTCTGTTAGAGGTTACCGAAGCTTAACGTAAGGAGGTGCAGGCAATGAAATTAAACGAGCTTTCACCGGCTCCCGGTTCCGTGAAGAAGTCTTTCCGAGTCGGAAGAGGCGCCGGTTCCGGCAACGGTAAAACCGCAGGCGCCGGCCACAAGGGCCAGAAGGCGCGCTCCGGCAGAAGTGTCCGTCCGGGCTTTGAAGGCGGTCAGATGCCGCTGGCACGTCGCGTCCCGAAGAGAGGATTCGTCAATATCTTCGGAAAAGAGTATGTTGGCATCAACGTGGACGTGCTTGAAAAATTTGAGGATGGCGCAGTCATAGACGCGCAGGCCATCCGCGAGGCGGGTATCGTGAAGAACTCCCGCGACGGTATAAAAATCCTTGGCAGAGGCGAGCTGACCAAGAAACTGACTGTTCGTGCCGCTGCTTTCTCCGAATCGGCGAAGCAGAAGATCGAAGCAGCCGGAGGAAAGGCTGAGGTGATCTGACATGTTTGAGGTTTTCAGAAACGCATGGAAGATCACAGAGCTCAAAAAGAAGATTCTCTATACCCTTTTGATACTGGTTTTGTTCCGCGTTGGCGCTGCAGTACCTGTGCCGTTTCTTGATTCCTCAATCATCAGTCAGATGGTTGGCAATAACGGAAGCCTTCTCGGATTCATCAACGTGATGTCCGGCGGCGCGTTCGCGAATGCGACTGTGTTCGCGCTCTCGATCTCCCCATACATCACATCCTCGATCGTCATCCAGTTGCTTGCCGTCGCAATCCCCGCCTTGGAGCGTCTTTCCAAGGAGGGCGAGGACGGCAGGAAGAAGCTCGAAACGATCACCCGCTATACGACGATAGCCCTTGCTCTCATCCAGGCGGTAGCCTATTATATAGTGCTTCGCAACTATGGCGCCGTCAAATATGCCTCCGGCTTCTCCGGAGTTCTCGCGCTGCTCACCATCGTAACGGTATTCACCGCAGGCTCCATGGTCGTCATGTGGCTGGGCGAGCGCATCGACGATAAGGGCATAGGCAACGGTATCTCGATGATCCTCTTCGCCGGCATCGTCTCAAGAGGTCCCAGCGCGGTCATCACGCTGTACACCTACTTTGCGGACTACGGTATCAGAGGTCTGGCCATGGGAACCGAGGGCGCGCTCAAATACGTCATCTTTGTTCCTGTCCTCATCATCATCTATATCGCGCTGGTCGTATCCATCGTCGTCATGAACGCGGCGGAGCGCCGTATCCCGGTGCAGTATGCCAAGCGCGTTGTGGGACGCAAGGTCTATGGCGGACAGAGCTCCAACATCCCCATCAAGGTCATGATGTCCGGCGTTCTCCCCATCATCTTTGCAAGCTCCATCGTGTCCATCCCGTCCACCATCGGCGGCTTCCTCACGCTCAAGGAGGGAACGTTCTGGCACAGTTTCTTCAAGGTTCTCAACTACGACTCATGGCTCTATGCCATCCTGTACTTCATTCTCATCATAGCGTTCAACTATTTCTATGTTGCGATTCAGTACAACCCGGTCGAAATGGCGAACAACCTTCAGAAGAACAACGGAGCCATTCCCGGCATCCGTCCCGGAAAGCCGACCTCGACCTTCATCTCCAAGGTCATTTCCAAGATCACTCTTGTCGGCGCGCTGTTCCTTGCAGTTCTGGCGATCCTCCCGATTGGACTGGGCGCCATCTCCGGCATGAACGTATCGCTCAGCGGCACCACGATCATCATCGTAGTAGGCGTTGCGCTTGATACCACCAGAGAGCTTGAATCTCAGATGATGATGCGTCACTATAAGGGCTTCCTTGAATAAGACGGTCTTAGTGACAATGAGACGCCGCTTACGGGGAAAGGATTTGACAAGGCTATGAAATTGATACTTCTCGGAGCGCCGGGAGCGGGAAAGGGCACGCAGGGCGAGTATATAAGCGCCCGCTGCGGAATCCCGACCATCAGCACCGGCAACATAATCAGAGAGGCTCTCAAGAACGGCACCGAGCTCGGCCTCAAGGCGAAGAGCTATATCGATTCCGGCAGGCTCGTTCCCGATGAGGTGGTTATCGAGATCATCAAGGAGCGTCTTGCAAGGGACGACTGCCGCAACGGGTTTATACTTGACGGTTTTCCCCGTACAGTACCGCAGGCAGAGGCGCTCGACCGCATGGGAATTGAGATCGACAAGGTCGTCGAGATCCAGGTCGCGGACGATGAGATCATGAAGCGGCTCAGCGGACGCAGAGTGTGCTCCTCCTGCGGGAGCTCCTACCACAATATCTATAAGCCTCCGGTTGAGGAGGGCGTTTGTACGGCTTGCGGCGGCGAGCTCGTTATCCGCAAGGATGATACGCCTGAAACTATTGCCGAACGTCTGAGGATATATCACGACCAGACGGAACCGCTCAAGGATTATTACGCCGCAAAGGGAATACTCAAGGTCGTCGTCGGCCAGGAAAAGGTTGAGGACACCACCGAGCTCACCCGTCAGGCAATAGAAGCATGAATCCCTTTTTAACGCCGTGGAAAGCGGCAAGAGGCTTACGATGATATCTCTTAAAACAACACACGAGCTGGAAGTTATGCGTCAGGCGGGCCGGATCTGCGCTCAGGCAATGCAGCTTGCAGGGCAGGCCGTCGCCCCCGGTATAACTACCGGTAAGCTTGACAAAATAGTTCACGATTACATTTTCTCGCAGGATGCGGTGCCGTCGTTTCTCGGCTTGTACGGGTTCCCGGGAAGTGCGTGCATCTCAGTCAATGAGGAGCTGATACACGGAATACCCGGCAAACGGGTTCTCCACGAGGGCGATATCGTCAGTCTGGATATGGGCGCCTGCTATAAGGGCTACCACAGCGATATGACGATGACGTTTCCGGTGGGCAGGATATCCGAAGAGACGGCAAGGCTTCTCGAAGTCACGCGCGAATCGCTCAACAGAGGGATAGCGCAGGCCGTACCGGGAAACAGGATATCCGATATTTCGCGCGCGGTACAGAGCTACGTCGAGGAAAACGGCTACGCGGTCGTCACCGAGTTCGTCGGTCACGGCGTCGGGGCCTCGGTTCACGAGGATCCGGAGGTGCCGAACTATGACACGGGACGGCGCGGAGCGAGGCTTCTGCCCGGCATGGTCATCGCCATCGAGCCGATGGTGAACGTGACGGGCGCGGAGGTAAGACAGCTCTCGAACGGCTGGACGGTTGTTCCGAAGAGCGGAAGTCTCTCGGCTCATTTCGAGCATACGGTCGCAATTACTGAATCAGGGCCGGTTATTATGACAAGACTCTGAGGAGGAGCGATATGCAGCCCGGAACGATAGTTAAGGCTAAGGCCGGAAGAGACAGTGGACGATTTTTTGCAGTGCTCAGCGTCGAGGACGCGTACGCGTATATCGCGGACGGCAAGACACGGCGCGTCGAAAGGCCGAAGAAAAAAAAGCTGATACACCTTGCCGCGACCGCCGGGCGGCTTGACGCCGGCGAGCTTGAGACAAACAAAAAGCTGCGCCGCGCTCTTGCAGGGCTCAACGGCGGCGACGGCAACGAAACGCTTTGAAAGGGGAGTCATCTGCTTGGCGAAGGACGACGTAATCGAAATTGAAGGCGTTGTTACAGATTCACTTCCGAACGCGCAGTTTCAGGTGGAGCTGCCGAACGGACACAAAATACTGGCGCATATATCAGGCAAGCTGCGCATGAATTTCATCCGCATCCTGCCGGGAGATAAGGTGACCGTGGAGATGTCGCCCTATGACCTCTCCAAGGGCCGCATAACATGGCGGTCTAAATAACCGCCGTTTCAAAGGGAGGCAAAAAATATGAAGGTAAGACCTTCTGTAAAACCCATGTGTGATAAGTGCAAGGTGATTAAGCGCAAGGGTCGCGTCATGATCATCTGCTCCGACCCGAAGCATAAGCAGCGTCAGGGATGACGTTGCAAGCATACCAGATGGAGGTGTATATAAAACATGGCTCGTATAGCTGGCGTTGACCTGCCGAAGGATAAGCGGGTCGAGATCGGACTCACCTATATTTTCGGTATAGGCCGCAAAACTGCCGATGATATACTCGCAGCGACCGGAGTGAATCCGGACACCAGAGTTAAGGACCTCAGCGAGGACGATGTAGCTCTGCTGCGTGAATATATCGACCATCACCTGCATGTTGAAGGCGATCTTCGTCGTGAGACCGCTCTTAACATCAAGAGACTCGTCGAGATCGGCTGCTACAGAGGCGTACGTCACAGAAAGGGACTTCCCGTCCGTGGACAGCGCACCAAGACTAACGCTCGTACACGCAAGGGACCCAAGAAGACCATCGCCAATAAGAAGAAGTAATCATAGGAGGGATTGAACGATATGGCAAAAGCACAGCCTAAAAAGGGCGTCGTTACCCGCAGGCGCAGAGAGCGCAAGAATATTGAACGCGGATCCGCTCATATCCAATCGACCTTTAACAACACTATCGTCACCATAACCGACGTTCAGGGCAACGCTCTTTCCTGGGCAAGCGCCGGCGGACTTGGATTCAGAGGCTCAAGAAAATCCACTCCGTTTGCCGCTCAGACCGCTGCCGAGACTGCCGCCAAGGCCGCCATGGAGCACGGACTCAAGAGCGTCGAAGTGTATGTCAAAGGCCCGGGCTCCGGCAGAGAGGCTGCTATCAGAGCGCTTCAGGCCGCAGGACTGGAAGTCAGCATGATAAAGGACGTAACTCCCGTTCCTCACAACGGCTGCCGTCCTCCGAAGAGACGCCGCGTATAATCTGCGCGAAAGCGAAAACAAACACTATTATTAATAATAATGGGGGTGCCACTCAATGGCTAAATATAACGGCCCTGTGTGCAGACTTTGCCGCCGTGAGGGACAAAAGCTGTTTTTGAAGGGCGACCGCTGCTACAGCGACAAGTGCGCCATGACCCGCAGAGCTTATGCTCCCGGCCAGCACGGCCAGGGACGCAAAAAGACCTCCGAGTATGGTCTGCAGCTTCGCGC
>CANNTZ010000088.1 GCA_947522735.1 uncultured Oscillospiraceae bacterium
TTGCCATGCACACACACGCATAAATGCGTGTAAAAGTAGGTGCCCGCGCGGCATGAGCGCAAGTCAGCGCCAAAGCGCAGTTTATCCTCGCCAACGGCGAAAGAAAAAGTTAATCATAAGAAAAAAACAGAATCACCCAACTCCGCGGGAATAAGTTAACGAAACCGATAACGTAAGGTCCCCGCAACGCGAAGCGTGAGGACGACCGAACCGCGGATATATCACCGGGCATTGCCCGGCGGCGGCGGGCAGCGCCCGCTGGCATATCCGCGGACAAAACCGGCGCAAGCGACGGTTTCTCATGTTTGCTGTTGCGCAGCGTTAATCCCCGCGGCGCGAGCACGGATTTATACCTTTCGCCGCGCGAACCAGTCAGCGCACTCGATAACGTAAGGTCCCGCAACGCGAAGCGTGAGGACGACCGAATCGCGGATATATCACCGGGCATTGCCCGGCGCGGATATGCCGGCGGGCATTGCCCGGCCTCGCCGAAAGGCGAAAGAAAAAGTCAATCATAAGAAAAACAGGATGCGTCCGCAGTAGCCTCCCATTGTGTAAAGAAGATGATATTGGCAATAATAACGGTATCAATAAGCATGATGCAAAGGGGACGGCAATATGGACGCGCAGAAAAAACAGGGAACCCAAAAACAGGAACCGCTCGCAGCGATAATCATGGCGGGGGGAGAGGGAAGCAGGCTGCGGCCGCTGACCTGCGATATCCCGAAGCCGATGGTGCGGCTGTGTGGGCGACCGGTCATCGACTATATCCTTGCACTGCTCGAGGAAAACGGCGTCGGACTTGCCGCGGTGTCGGTGAGATATCTTGCGGAGGCTATAATCGCGCACTATCCGGAGCAGCGCTACGGCGGGATTAAGCTGCGCTTCGCGTGCGAGGACAGGCCTCTCGGCACCGCGGGAAGCGTCAAAAACTGCCTTGCCGCGCTGGGACGCGAGCCTGGCAGACGCACGGCACTCGACGACATAATTATCGTCAGCGGCGACGCATTGTGCGACTTTGACCTGCGCAGCGCTTACGATTTTCATCGGCGCTCCGGCGCGCAGGCAACCATCGTCGCAAAGCGCGTGGACGACCCGCGCGAATACGGACTTATCCGCACCGACGGAGAGCGCGTCTCCGCTTTCATCGAAAAGCCCGCCTATTCTCAGGCCGTCAGCGACCTTGCAAACACGGGCGTATATATCCTCTCGCGAGGCTGCATAGATATGATCCCGGGAGGCGAAAAGTACGACTTTGCAAAGGATCTCTTTCCGGCGATGCTGCGCGAGGGCAAGGAAATTGCGGTGTACGAGGAAAACGGCTATTGGTGCGATATCGGCGATATCGGAAGCTACCTTGCCTGCCAGCGCGATATCCTTGCGGGAAAAGTCGATCTCTCCCGTCCGTTCATTCGCGACGCGGCGGGGAATATTGCCGAATACGGTATGCCTTCCGGACGCTTCACACTCCTGCCACCGGTGTATATCGGCAAAGAAGTGCGCATCGGCGACGGCGCCGTCATCGACAGCGGAAGCGTGCTGGACGACGGAGTAATCGTGGGGGAGGAGGCGCATATAAACGGCGCGGCGCTGCTTGAGAACAGCACCGTCGGAGCTATGGCGTCGCTCTCGCGCGCAATAGTATGCGCGGGCGCGGTCTGCAAAAGCCGCAGCATGGCGTTCGAAGGCGCGGTGATAGGCTCGCGCGCGATAATCGGCAACGGCGCGCGTGTCAATCCGGGGATAAAGATATGGCCGCGCAAAGGCCTGCCGGACGCAGCCGTCGCCGATATGCATCTGCGCTTCTCCGGCCCGGCGGTCTGCCGCTTCGGAGAGGACGGAATAGAGGGCGGCGCCGGAACGGAGCTGACAGCCGGGCTGTGCGCGCGCATCGGCGCGGCTGCGGGTGCGGTGTTCTCCAAAAGCACGGGCGCTGTAGCGCTTGGCGGCGAGGAATCGGCGACGGCCGCAGCGTTTCGGCATGCGGCTGCAAGCGGCGCGCTCTCGGCGGGTATGGATGTGTTTGACCTCGGCGGCTGCACGCGCGAGGTGTTCAACTTTGGAATGACGCTCGGCGGGCTGAAAGCGGGGATATGGATAGACGGCGGCTGCGTCCACGTGGTGCAGGAGGGCGGGCTGCCGGCGGTTCGCGCAGTCGAGCGAGGGATTGAAAACGCACTTGCATCCGGGGAGCCTGCCTCCCGGGACGGCTCCAGCTTCGGCAAGCTTATCCCCATCCGGGACGCGGAGGTGCTGTATGAGGCGTCGCTGCGCGGGATGCTCGGCGAGGGACAGCCACTTGAAAGACTCGAGGTGTCCGTGACCGCCTCGGAGAGCGCCGCCGAAAAAGCCGCGCTGCTCAGGCGGCTTTTCAAGGGCGCGGGAGCAAAAAGCGGCGGCGGCCTTGTAATCGGGCTTGGCGACGGCGGCGTGACCCTCTCCGACGGCTCCGGCGCATATCTTTCGGAGCAGCGGGTGTTCGGGCTGTGCTGCATGGCGGAGCTGGAAAAGGGAGCGGTCGCGGTCGGCTACGGCGCGCCAAGGATGCTCGACGGAATTGCCGCGCGTCACGGCACACGGCTGCTGCGCTATATGTCCTGTCCCGCCGACGACAGCGACAGTGAGGCCCGGCACGTTGCGGCACTCCAGCTCTGGTCGCGCGACAGCGTTATGCAGGCGGTCAAGGTGGCGCGCTTTATGGCGCAAAACAGCTTCACCGTCCGGCGCATTGCAGAGCTGCTGCCGGATTTCGCCGTCGTCAGCAGAAGGGTGCCGGTCAGCGGAAACCCCGCCGGTATCGTCGGACGCATCGGCGGCGAGCGCACGCGGCGCGACGGCCCGATAGGAGAGGGCGCGCTGCTGCGCAGCAAGAGTGGCTGCGCCATACTGCGTCCGCTCAAAAAGGGCGACGGGATCCTGATCACCGCCGAGGCGGACAGCTCCGAAACGGCGGAGGAGCTGTGCAGCTTTTATGTGGAAAAGATACGCCGCAGCGTCCCGGCCGCAGCTCCGAACGAGACAACCGATAAATGTTGACTTGACACGACGGCACAAAAATAGTATAATTCATAATGTACAGGTATGGATTTGCGTTACGGTTTTGATTTTTATTCCTTGAGAATTTTTTCCGCCGGATGTCCGGGGCTCCCGGCGCTGCTTTCCGGCGGCTATAAATATTAAACAGATCAGCGCTCCGCACGGACGGCGTCTATTTCACTCCGCCGTCTGCAATTGGAGCACGACATGGAGCTTTCGGCGGCGCCGGTATGCGTTGCCCTTTGGCTGTTGCGCCCTGAAACGCTCCGGATTACTTAATTTGACGCAGCCGGGCGACGGTTTGTCCCTCCGGCGGCAACACTTGTTAATTTGGAGGTAATGCAGTGACAAAAATCAACGACTCCGCCGAAAATAACAACATCCTCGCGGCGGAGGAAAAAGAGGGCGCGGCGGGAAAAAAAGAGCCCGCGGCAGCGCCCAAGCCCAAAAGAGGCCGCCCGAAGAAGAACAGGCCGGCCGTACAGAGCACCTCGCCGAAAAGCAGCGGCGACACCGGAGCAAGGCTTTATGCCAGAATAGACCCCGCGGATTTCGCGGGAGACACCGTGAACGAATCGGTCAGCGGCAACGCAAAGCCGGACGGCGCAAGGAAAAAGGAACAGGCCGCCAAAACCGCAAGGCCCGCAAAAGCTGCGGAGTCCGCAAGGCAACCGCAAAAAAAGCAGGTCAAGCCCAGGACGGCCCGGCCCACGGCTGCGGCTGCGGAAAAGCCCAAAACGCGCGCGAAAAGCCCGGCGAACGCCGAGACGAACGCAAGGCCCACAAAAAACGCCAAGGCAAGACAGCCCAAGGCTCCCTCGCGTTCGAGGGGACAGGCGCTTGAAAAGGTGACGGAGCAGACTCTTCAGGCAATGCAGGCCGCTCTCGACCTTGAAATGCAGGACGGCGCCGAAAAAGCGCCGCGCAAAAAACGCGGACGCCCCTCTAAAAAACCTGTAGTCAGTATAATCCCGCTCGGCGGGCTTGGCGAGATAGGCAAAAACGTCACCGTCTACGAGTGCGGCAACGACCTGTTCATCGTGGACTGCGGACTTGCTTTCCCGGACGACGACATGCTCGGCATCGACATCGTGATTCCCGATTTCAGCTACCTCGAACACAACCGCGACCGCTTCCGCGGCATAGTCCTGACCCACGGGCACGAGGATCACATCGGCGGACTGCCATATCTGCTCAAGGATCTCGACGTTCCCGTCTACGGCACGCGCCTGACGCTCGGGCTTGTGGAGGGCAAGCTCAAGGAGGCCGGGCTCTACGGCAAGCGCCGCCTCAACGTCGTAAAGGCGGGAGACGTCGTCAAGCTCGGCTGCATGTCGGTCGAGTTCATCAACGTCAACCACTCCATCCCGGACGCCTGCGCAATGGCGATACACACACCCGCCGGGGTAATCGTCCAGACCGGCGACTTCAAGATAGACTTCACTCCCATAGAGGGCAACGTCATCAATCTCGCCCGCTTCGGCGAGCTGGGACGTAAGGGCGTGCTCGCTCTGCTGTCGGAATCCACCAACGCCGAACGCCCCGGAAGCACTCCGAGCGAGCGCAATGTCGGCGAATCCTTCATCAACCTTTTCAACAGCGCGAGCACCCGGCGCATCATCATTGCGTCGTTCTCCTCCAACATCCACCGCATACAGCAGATCGTCGATACCGCGTGGCGCTTCGGGCGCAAGATAGCCGTGTCCGGACGCAGCATGATAAACGTCGTGACCATCGCCGTGGAGCTGGGCTATCTCAGGATACCCAAGGGTATGCTCATCGATGTGGACGCTGTGGGACGCTATCCCGATTCCGAGATAGTCATAATAACCACCGGCTCTCAGGGCGAGACGATGTCCGCGCTGACCCGCATGGCTATGGGCGAGCACCGCAAGATCACCGTTACCCCGAACGATTTCATAATCATCTCCGCAACGCCGATACCCGGCAACGAAAAGATGGTCAACCGCGTCGTGAACGAGCTGATGAAGCTCGGCGCGGAGGTCATATATGAAAAGATGTACGAGGTTCACGTCTCCGGCCACGCCTGCCAGGACGAGCTGAAAACCATGCTCTCACTGACCCGCCCGAAGTACTTTATCCCCGTCCACGGCGAATACAAGCACCTGAAAAAGCACGCCGGGCTTGCGCTGAAGATGGGCATAGACCCCTCGCACATCCTCATCGCCAACATCGGCGACGTCATCGAGACAAACGGCGACACGCTCAAGATCACCGGCTCTGTGCCGTCGGGACAGGTGCTGGTGGACGGCCTCGGCGTCGGCGACGTCGGCAGCACCGTCATACGCGACCGCAAGCGACTGGCGCAGGACGGGCTTATCATTGCGGTGGTCGCGATAAACTCCAAGACCGGGCAGATACTCGCCGGGCCGGATATCGTATCGCGCGGCTTCGTATACGTTCGCGAATCGGAGCCGATGCTCAACGAGGCTCGCAGGATAGTCAAAAACGCCGTCTCGGAGAACCTGAAGCCCGGCATGACCGATTGGAGCAGCCTGAAATCCAAGGTTCGCGATTCGCTGGACAGCTTTCTCTACGGCAAGACCGGCCGCAGCCCGATGATTCTCCCCGTAATCGAGGACGTCAGGAATTTGCAGTAACCGGCTCAATACGTCATCATATAAAAGCTTCCGATACGGTACGGAAGGAGGAACGATCACTGCTTGGTCCGGGAGGCCGGACACAGTGCATTACAATTTATTATGAACCGAAAGCTCTGGCTTTTCAGACCCATCGTCTGCGTGATGGTGGTGTTCTGCACACTGATAGTGATCGCAACACTGTTCATCAACACCGTCGCCTTCTGGATTGAGGCGGCGGCGCTGGTGCTGCTCTATGTCTATCTGTTCGTGTCGCTCTCGCGCGCAAACAAGGCGATAGCCGACTATCTGAGCTATATGGCGAAAACGCTGGAATCTCAGATGCACGGACTGCTGCCGGATTTTCCGATACCGCTGGTGGTCGCCAACGAGGCCGGCGAGATAGTATGGTACAACCGCCCGTTTGAGGCGGGCGTGCTGCACGGCAAGCAACTGGTGGGCTCGTCCATAGGCATCCTCGTCCCGGACGTGGATCTCGACGGCGACATCCGTACGCGTGGCATCCGCCTGCGCTACGAGGAGCGCAGCTACCGCGTCTATATGGTGGAGGCCGTCGGCGAGCAGGACGATTCTCTCCGGCTGTTCTACTTCCTTGACGAGACCGAGCTGCGCCACTACACAAACGAATATTTCGAGACGCGAATGTCCGTTGCGGTCATCATGCTCGACAGCTATGACGAGCTTTTGCAGGATGCGAAGGAGAGCGAAAAGACCCGCATAATCGGCGCCATGGAGGAAACGCTCGAAAAGTTCGCAAACGACCACGGCTGCTATCTGATGCGAACCGCGCGGCGCGACAAATACATCGCGATCATTGAGGAGCGCAGCCTTAAAAAGATAATCGAGGAGCGCTTCCGGCTGCTGGACGATATCCGCGAGCTGGAGATCCCCGAAATGAAAGCGCGCCCGTCGGTGTCCATCGGCGTCGGACGCGGCGCGGAGAGCCTGCCGGAGGCGGAAAAGCTTGCCGAACAGGCGCTTGAAATGGCGCTTGGACGCGGCGGCGACCAGGCCGCAGTCAAAAACGAAAACGGCGGCTTCGAGTTCTTCGGCGGCATACACAAGGGCGTGGAGAAACGCACCCGCGTCAAATCCCGCATCGTTGCTGCGGCTCTTGGCGAGCTTATCGCCGCAGCAGACAACGTGCTGGTGATGGGCCATCGCTACGCCGACATAGACAGCCTCGGCTCGGCGGTCGGCATGGCCAAGCTGGCGCTCTGCGCCGGCAAGCCCGCCTACATAGTGCTTGACCCGATGAAGAACCTTGCCGTTTCGCTGCTCAAAAGCGTATATGAGCACGGCTACCGCGACGTCTTTGTGACCCCCGCGCAGGCGGTGAAGCTCGTCAAGCCCAAAACGCTGCTTGTCGTCGTCGATACCCACGTCGCGATGCTGACCGAAGCGCCGGAGCTGCTCGGCGCCTGCGAGAGCATCGTCGTCATCGACCACCACCGCAAGATGGTCGG
>CANNTZ010000089.1 GCA_947522735.1 uncultured Oscillospiraceae bacterium
ACCCTTGCCGTTGTTCCGGTTGCGTCGGTGAGAAACTGAATGATCCATTTAAATCCGACAAACTTGGCGCTGAATATCGGAAGGCCGAGCTTGTAATCGATGAAGCCGATGTATATCCCGAACAGCGGAACATAGCAGAAGATTATCACGAGAATTATAGACGGCAGAAGCATCAGTGTCAAATATCTCTGCTGCCAGAAGCGTCCGAACCAGGACAGCTTTTTGACAGGCGCCGTCGGATTGCTTGATTTTGTTCTCATTGTTACTTGCCACCTCTCTTCGAAAATATTCTAACAGATTTGATTGTTTTGCTCAATCCTTCAAATTGTCATTTTTATTGCTCAAATTAGTTGCATTTAATATTTGAGACGATATTGTATAATGATTTTGAAAAAAACGGGACAAAGTGCGACATATTATGTCGTTGTGGTTGAGGATGCTCTTGACATATTGAACTCGGTATGATATTTTATAAATGTTATTTAATTTTTGCTCTTGAACGTTTCGCTGTTGTTTTGGACTGAAACATTCAATTTTGTGATTGGGGAAGATCGTCTTGCATAAGCATAAGCATAAACTGAAGGATATGATAAAGAGGACGACCGGAAAAATTACTGAGCTATTCAACGGCATGAGCCTCAAATACAAGCTGCTGCTCTGCTGTATCGCCGCGATCATACCGATGTTCGCGGTGTCGATGATGTTCATGCTCCAGAGCTACAGGCGGTCAATCGACGACGCGATAAACGTTTCGCGCGGCGCCGTTTTGCAGTTGGCCGGAAACATACGCGCAGAGCTGACGCAGCTATATAATGTATCGGATATTCTGCTTGCAGACAGGACGCTGCGCGAATACGTCTCAACGGTATATACCGACGACTACAGCTCGTATTACGACTACATAAGCAAGGTGCAGCCGATACTCAACACAACCGCGAATTATCACGACGTCAGGTTGACGATATATTCCGACAACAATACGCTGAACTTTTCCAGAATAACCAACAACAGCATCAAGGACGCGCTGAGCGCACGGTGGTATCTCGGAATGCCGGAGAGCTCCGGCGCGGTCTGGACCAGCATGAGGGAGCCATACCGGCTGCACGGAAGCGAGAGCTACACCTATTATTACGGCTACTATCGCGCCGCCACTCTTGTTGAAAAGACAGCCGGGAGTCACGGAAACATATCGATGCTGATGCTGCTGATGCTTCCGGAGAGAAGGCTTTATTCGCTGATTTCACAGGAGGCGGCGAACGGGAAAATAATATATGTATGTGACCCAGGCGGAAATGTGATAACCTCCACCGAGCGAAAAAACGTCCAGCAAAACATCGCGGACATCACCGGCGACAGAGGGCGGTCGCTCGGCGGAATAGAGGAAAAGCAGACGGTGCGCATCGGCGGCGTCAACTATATAGCAATACGCGAGAGCATAGCGGGGCTGAACCTGACGCGCGATATCGACGTGCTATACCTGATGCCGCTCGAAATGGTATCCACCGAGACCTACCGGCTGCTTATCGGCAATGTCGCGCTCTCGGCGTTGTTTCTGCTGCTGTCACTCATGATTGCGTTCTGGATGTCGCGGCGCGTATCGCGCAGGATATACGTGCTCTCCGGCTCCATATCGGAGGTTTGGGAAAAGGGCTTCGACACGAGTATCCCCAGAACCGGCAACGACGAGATCGGCGTGCTCGAGGAAAATTTTGACGCGCTGATAAAGAAAATAAATACGCTGATAAACGAGGTCTATCTCTCGGAGCTGAAGGTGAAGGAGCTGGCGCTCGCGCGGCGCGAGGCGGAAATAAAGGCGCTCCAGCAGCAGATAAACCCGCACTATCTGTTCAACACCATCGAGGCTATCAAGATGGGCCTGCTGCTTGGACGCGACAAGGAGACGCTCTCCGAGGTGCTGACGGCGTTTGGCGAAAGCTTCCGGGTGTTTGTGGACGCACGGCTGGACAAGATTACGCTGCGCGAGGAGATGGAGTTCCTCACAAGCTATATCGTGATACAGCAGTACATCTTCGACAAAGACCTTGACGTTGACGTAAAGGTGTCCGGCGACGCGCTCGACGCGATGATACCGCGGCTGATACTGCAACCGCTGGTCGAAAATGCGGTCTATCACGGCATCATGCCCAAGGGCCGGGGCAGAATAGAGATAACCGTCGAGCGGACAGGCGGGCGGCTGGCGATATCGGTGGCCGACGACGGCGCGGGCATGGACGATGAGACGCTCTCGCTGCTAAACCGATACGTCTCCGACGATGCTATACCGCTTGCGAATGAGAAGATAGCGCTTAAAAATGTGCTGCGGCGGCTAAAGCTGCTCTACGGAGAGGATTGCAGCATGTCTGTCGGCAGCGCAAAGGGAGTAGGAACTACGGTGCGGATCTCCGTGCCGTATGTAACAGCGGAAGAGAGCGAGGGGATTGAGCTGTGACAGATTACTATAAGGTGCTCATCGCCGACGACCAGCGGATCATCCGCGAGGGAATGGCGAACATGATCGACTGGCGCGCTTTTGGCTATGAGGTGTGCGGCTTTGCCTCCAACGGCATTCAGGCGCTCGAGATGCTGCGGAACGGCGACTACGATTTGCTGATAACCGACATTCGTATGCCGGAGATGGACGGGATAGAGCTTGCGAGGCGCGGGAGGGAGCTGAAGCACCGTCCGGAGGTGTTCATAATCAGTGGCTATCGCGAGTTTGAATATGCGCAGGCAGCGATAGAATACGGCGTCAGGGTTTATCTGCTCAAGCCGCTCTCGGCCGAAAAGCTGACGGAGGCGCTGCTGATATTGCGCGCCGATCTTGAGGCCGCGGCAAAGCGCCGCAGCCGGGAATTTGAACGTGTGCTGCTGAACATGCTGAGCATGCCGCAAAACGACGCGTGGCAGATAAGACAGCTTCGCAGCGCCGGAATCTCGCTGGAGCACAGCTTTTATAACATATCGGTTATCTGTCTGACGGAATATGAAAACAGCTTCAACGTGATGTTCGGTGACGGCGAGGACGGCGAATCGCTCAAGGAGCTGACCGAGCGCTTCCTAAACCGCTACGTCGTCAGCTATATCGCACAGGCGCAGGAAAACCGGCTTGTCGTGCTGTTTTGTCTGGACGACGGCGACATAAGCCGGGTGAAGCTGATACTTGCCGAGCTGTTCGCGTATCTCAGCGGCTTCATGCCGTTAAGAGCGGGGGCGGCAGTCGGAAACATCGCAGGCGCTCCCGCGGGCATCTTCGCGTCCTACCGCTCCGCTCAGCGCATAATCGCCAGCGGACACCTGCTTCAAAAGGAAAACTCGGTCATAGCGGATGAGCAGGAGCTGCTTGCCTCTGCCGATCGCTCCGGCGGAGTGATACCGGATTGCAGTATGCTTGTCAACTGCGTCTGCGAGCTGCGAACCACTGATATCGAGCGCAGCATCGACGATTTTTTGGGACAGTGCGCGGGGATGGGAGCGTCGCTCTCGACGGCGCATATCGCGGCGGTGCAGCCGGTGCTGCGCCTGACCGAGTACCTCTCCGAGCACGGCGGCGACGTATCGGCGCTGACTGACGGGGAAAACTGGTTTGAATCCATCTTCCACGCGGTAACGCTCGACGAGCTCAAGCGCTGTCTTACCGGCTTCTGCGAGCTTTGCGTCTGCCGGATAGAGACGACCGAGCGCAGCGACGGCAGCTTCAACATCGACGCCGTTATACGCTATATCGACAAAAACTGCGAGCAGGATATCAACATAAAGACGTTGGCGGGCATGTTTTTCGTCAGCCCGGCGTACCTCGGCAAGCTCTTCACGAGGAGGATGGGACAAAATCTCAACGCATACCTCAACGAATGCCGCATCAAGCGCGCCAAACAGCTTCTGCGCGGCAGCAACCGCAAGATATACGACGTATGCACGATGGTAGGCTACAGCTCACTGAAGTATTTTTACAAGATATTCAAGAGCGTAACGGGCATGACGCCGTCGGAATACAGAATGACCTGCCAGAACCGCAAGGGCTGACGGGGTCAACATACAACGGAGGACAGAGATGGATAAGAGCTCGATAACGAACGGACGGATCAGGGTGGACATAGCTGCCGGGAGCATTGATCTGACCGATATTTCAAGGGGAACGGCTACGTCGTTTTCAGACGGCTTTTCGATAGAGTGCGAGGACGCTGCATTCGCCTCGGAAAAAGCGGAGTGCAGGATGGTTTCGACGGGCGGGCGCGAAGCGGTATTCGCGTTTGAGGACGGAGAATTTGACGTTCTTGTGCGCTACTCATTGCCGGAGGAGGGCAATTTTTTTGAAAAGCAGATATCTTTCCGGCGCAAAAACGGCAAAAGCTGCATGGTGAAGCATATTGTCTGCGAAAAGGCGGTCTTTGCAAGAAAGCCCCGCGAGATACATTTTCACGACGACCAAACGCTTTGGCACGTCCCGACCAATCTGTTCGTCCGATATGACGGCGGCGGGATCTACTGCGGTCTGGAATATCCCTACTGGGAGCTTGAAATTGATGGGAACAGTGGGTTCACGCTTGGTTTCGAGCCAAACTATACGCTTGACGCGGGGGAGACGTTCGCGGTAGAAAAGTCCTTTTGGGGGATATGGCGTGTCGAGGGCGTTCGGCGCTATTCCCACGGTCCGTATATGGGCGCGAAAAGGTTCAACTATCCGGAGGTTGTCAATCTTCCCAACTCAGGTTTTCCGCAACATGTCGCCGACCCTGAGCACCTGCCTGAGGACGCCGGTATCGAGCCGGAAGAGCTTGACTGGGGAGAGGTGTGGGCGATGCAGGAGTTCTTCCGCATACATCTGCCGATGCAGCCGCTGCCCGAGGAGGGCTACTGGGTGTGGCAGAATGGCTGGTGGGCGCGGCTCAACCGCCCCGACATAGAGCTGCTCGAGCCGCTCAGGCGGGCGGGAATACATGATATAATGACTGCGGCGATGTACTACGGTCATGACAACCATCCAAGCACCGAACCGAACTATATCGCAGACGTCAGGATCGAGCCGCTGGGCTTCCCGGTATATGCGGATAAGGCCGCGAGCGCGTCAGGACACGAGAGCGGCGCGTTCCACGAGCATACAAAAGAACAGACTGAAAAACGCGAAATAGTGGGATATACCGGCGATTTTTGCTCTCCGGACGATTACGATCGATTCATAAAGCAGGCGTTGGAGCGCGGCTTTTATGTCGCCAGCTTTGAGACACCGAATAACTTTTACCGCGAGCGCCCGGAATGGGGCTCTCTAAACGAAAATGGCGAGAACCACAGGTATTTCGGTAGCCGTATATCCTGCCCTGCCTGTGATGACTATATGGATTTTCGCTATGAGATGATATGCGCCATCCTCGATAAATATCCGGCGCGGCTCTGGAGTTTCGACGGACGCTGGCTGTCCTATCTGGAGTTTGCGGGCTACGGCAACGGCGAGATACGACAGGATCCCTGCTTCTCCGGCGGTCACGGGCATCTGCCGGGCGACAACCGCTACAAGGAATGGAAAAATATTGAAAAATTCAAAGCGAAGCTGCGCGCGCGTTATCCCAATATCTGTCTGGAACAGTTTTACGGCATGAAGCGCGGTGGCGCATGGGGACTTGAATACGTCAATTCCGACGAAAACATCTATGAGGCGAGCGGCCCGGACAACAATCGTTTCCAGACGTGGCACAACGAAAACAGCCGCTTCCGTCCGGTGTATCTGAACTACACCGCACTGTTCGGCGAGACGCCTGCGGAGCTTGAGTACAGTATGCTCTCGTCGCTGAGCACCTCCGCATACGCGCAGGTGGCAATGGGATACAACGCGCTGCGGGATTATCCCGAGGCGGCCGAATTATTCCGGCGATGGGTAAACTGGGGAAGCGATAATCATGAATATCTCAAACGTCGCCGCTGCATCTTCAGCTATCCCGGCGATCAATCTGCCGACGGCAGCGCACATATCATCGGCAGCAAAGGTTATATCTTCATCTTCTCGCCGACCGGCGGCTTTGCCGACGCGCGCGTCACTCTCGACCGTCTTATCGGTCTTGACGAGGAAGAGGAGGCGGTGTATTCCGTCGAGACGGTGGCGTCTGTCCGCAGCGACGGCAAAGCGACGGAGTGCGCCGCGCCGCGTTTCGTAGGCTATGGCGGTGAGCTGCGCTGCCGCGTCTCGCCCAAAACGGCGCTGCTGCTGCATATAGCAAAAGTACCCGGTGCAAAACCGGAGCCGCTCTCCGAAAGCGTTTTCACCGGCGTTGAATCTGTGGCACACGCATTCTGAGTCAAAAAAAAACAGAGGCTCCTTCGGCGAACGGAGGAGTCTTTTTATTTGTTGATTTTATAGACAATAAAAGCTGTGAATATTTGTGTAATATTTCGGGCTTCCCAAGCGTATGCAGATGTGATAAAATATAAAACTGACTTTGAGATTTATATTGGAGCGTAATGGTATCATGAAAAACAAATACCGCGGCACGATACGTGCATGTTATCTCGGAAGCGTAACGCTGGCTATCGGTTCGACGCTCTCGCCGCTGCTTTTCGTCATC
>CANNTZ010000090.1 GCA_947522735.1 uncultured Oscillospiraceae bacterium
GATATAACCGGCGTAGGCGTCCTCGTCAACCTGTATCGTGCCCGTCTCCGGCCCGCCGACGGCGTAGGACGCAACGCCGTACCAAACAGGCGGGCAGACGACTATCTCGCGCTCCTTTTCCAGCTCCCGCAGGCATCCGGTTATCACCATCGTGTCGGTGCCGCAGGAGGCATGGCGCGCGTGATACTCTATCGTGCCAATCGGGATGACAAACGGTACGCGGCGTTTTTTCGCGTCCTCGATCTCGTCAAAAAGCATGTCGATAAGCTGCATTGTCGGTTTCCTCCGTTTTTGTCCTGCAATTTTATCCGATCATACGAGCCGCGCCGCAGCGAATGCCACCGCAAGCTCCTCTCTCGAAACGGCGCTGCGCAGATAACGCCTGCCGCCTGCGGGCACTATTACTCCGCTGCCGGCCTCCTCCGTCGCAAGCGCCTCACCGTCGGGCTCGTCGGATATCCGCACTTCTCCGGCGTTCAGCGGCAGCTCAAGCCTGCCCTCGCCGGTCATGTGCCAGTACGCAGCCCAAAACGCGCCGTCCCTTTCAAATATGAACGCCCTTATCCTGCCGTCTCCGCATTCCGTCTGATCCCAGCGCACAAGCTCGTATTCGCCGCCGCCGTTTATCAGCAGCACGTGCTCCTCGCCAGGGCGGCGGAGCAGGAGCTTCTGCTCCTCTGTCAGCCATCCGCTGCGACGGACGTCCTCCCAGCGCCGCAGAGTCTCCAAAAGATCGTCAATGCGCGGGTGAGAGAGGATTTCCTCCGGCGATTTCCGGACCTGTATTGTTACAGGACAATCCCACGCAGCCGCACGGCTCTCGCCGTATTCAAAGTGATCCGACTGTATGCCGCGGTTCTGAATGTCCCACCAGCCAAAATTGAGCCGCGTGAAATCGCATCGCATCTGCGCCGCCTCGCGCGCCGGATGGCGGTCGAGCTCCTCCTTGAAGCTCTCCGGCGGGAATACGTCGAAGGCGTTGCCGCCGCTGAGAAAATGCCAACTGAAATGTGCTTTTGCTGCACCCTCTGTAAACAGCGTCGGCTTGTCAAAGTGCTTGATCACCCTATATTGCGCGTTCGGCACATGGAAATCGTGCGGAACGTTCGTCCCCTCCGAGCCGTCGAAATAGACAAATCTGAATCCAGCGTTATAGATGTCCGCCAGCTTTTCCGCAATCTCGTCCTGCAAATCGGTATTCTGGTCGATATATACGCTGTTGCCGCCAAATTCGCTGATGTCGAGCACGCCGCCGATTTCGCCGAGCGGGTGCTCCGCGACATGCGTCCCGAAGGCGCCGCGCACGCAGCCCTCGAAGCGGTAAGGACGCTCCATGGTGAAGGATTCATACGTAATCAGCTCTCCGCCAAAGCGCAGCACCCTGATTTTCTCATTCATCGGCGCGTCCTCCGGACACTCCTCCACCCAGACCGTCTTCCCGGACTTGTCCAGCGGCCTCGCAAGGGTAAAGTGTCGCGTCAGATTCAGCCGGTGATCGGCGTGCGGCACGACATAGCGGCTTTTAAGGCCGATATGCGTGTGAAGGAAGTGGATTCCCGGCGTGATGCCCGCCGCCTTTATCCGGTCAAGCAGCTCCACAAGGCTCTCACGCCCCTTAGGATATTCCGGACGCCAGTCGTAGTCTCCGTTGTAAAGATAGTTGGGCTCCTCATGGAAGAACGCCGCGTAATAGATGGACATCATCCTGAAGCCGCCGCGCCGGGCAAGCTCTATGTGTCCTTCTACATTCTCCGGCGTGATGTTGGAGACCCAATAGATGGAGGCGTTGGTGTTTTCGACGTCGCGGCGACTCTCCACTCCGCGCGGCAGATCGTAATCCTCCTCCACTCCGGCCACGGCATCCAGCAGCTCATCCGCCGGCGCGGCAATCAGGGCGGCTCCGCAGCCTCGCAGCTTTATCCCACGCACGGCGTCCGCCGTCATGATACGGCAGCTCCTGCGCTTCTCCGCGCCGATACGCGCATACTGAGACGTCGCGATAACTCCGACGGCCGCCCTCTCATCCCAACAGACGTTGAGCCATTCGCCAAAGTTTTCGCGGTGTCTGACCGGAATTTGCAGCAGCCGCAGCTCCGAAACAGGCGGCACCGTCATGCTCAGCCCGTCGTAGCTCTCAGGAGGAACGATGAAGTCCTCGAGCGTGAAAGCAATGTAGCGCTCAGCCTCGCGCACGGAGAGCACCGCCTCATAGGGCGCCGTCTCAAAGCCTATCACCACCCTGTCGCCCTCGCGGCAAATGCGGTTGGCCTGGTGCGTAGTGCGGCGGTTCGGGTGCTCAAGCTTGATCTCGTTGTTGTACGGGCGCTCCTGCGTGACCGAGAAAAGCGCGATATCCTCGTCGGCCACAGCGCATTCCTCGCCAGTCGCCTTTAGTCTGAGGCTGCGCACCATGCAGTCCCCGTCGACCTCGAGCCTGCACAGCGCGTTTTCAAAAATAACGCAGCCGGGTCTGGCTTTGGTGTTTTCCATTCCGGTTTCCCTCCTTATATTGCCATATTGCCTTTCAAAGGTTCATCATTATTATTCCGGCAAGTCCCGCGGCAAAAGCTATCCCACGGCGCAGACTGAGCTTTTCGCCGAAAAATATCACCGATATCAGCATCAGCACCCCGACGTTGACGCTGATAACGACAGGGAACACGAGGATGCTTGGCGCGACAGTCAGCGCGCGGTTTTCCAGCCAATAGGCCGCCGCAGTGCCGATCCCCTCGGCGGCGGCGACCAGTGGCAGCTTTTTCAGCGGCTGTCCCGGAGAGAAGCGCTTTTTTCCGAAAACCCGCATCCCAAGGAAGAGCAGCATACTCATGGCCGCCCCGGCCGCAAGCGACCAAAAGGTGAAGTCCCCCGTGCCCATCTCCGGATAGAGCGTGAGCGCGCTTTTCTGCACAAGGCTCAAGCCGCTGTTAAGCAGCATCGCCGTTATTGCAAGGAGGAGCCAGCCCTTTTTGGCCTTTGTGTCCTCACGTCCGTCCGGAAAAGCAATCAGCGCAAGCGACACAACCGTCAGCACCATCGCGACGCCCGTGATCGGGGTCGGCCTCTCCCGCCACAGCAGCATGCCCGCAAGCACCGCAGGCATGATGTACATGTCGATGATGAGAGTGCACATCCCGAGCGGCCCGCGCGAGAAGGTCAGCATTATCACCGATATCGCGGCCACGAACAGCGCGCCGAACGCCACCGCAAGCAGCGCCGCAGGCCACGGCAACGGCCTTGGCCGCAAAAACGCAAGCAGCACCGACGCTATCGCGAGCGCGGCGGAATTGACCGCCATCAACTGATAAAAGCCCCTCTCAAAATATTTTGAAAAGGCACGGCTGCCCAGATTTTGCAGCACAAAAAACAGTGCCGCAAGAATTGCCGGTATCATTTTTTAGCCTCTTTTACAAATAGTATTGCTTTTCTGAGTTATTCCAGCTCGTATATTTTGCCGAGCTCGCCGCACATGGAACAGCAGCCGTTCTCGGTGACAACGACGCCCTTTTCCCAGCGGATGCCGAAGCTCGGGCCGGAGATAAAGGTATCCACCTGGAAGGTCATGTTCGCTTCAAGCGGATAATCCGAGGAGGTCTCCATCCAGGGAGCCTCGACCTCGATCATCCCTGTGCCGTGGCAGGGGCCGTAGACATAGGCGTCCTTATAGCCTCTGTCGCAGTATGTCTTATAGAAGCCCTTCGCGATGTCCCCGGCGATAGCTCCGGCGCGAAGCTGTGCCGTCGTCCAGTTGTGCATCTCAAGGCAGAACTCGACATAGCGGCGTTTTTCCTCCGAGAGCTTGCCTACACAAACCGGCATACCGATGGACGGCGAGTAGCCGTCGATCTTCGCGGAGAGGTTGAGCTGAACGATATCGCCCTTGCCGATGGTGCGGTAGCCCGGACGGGAGATGGCGTGGCGGGTGGACGGCTCCGAGAATACATACATGGGAAGTCCCTCGTACTCCGCTCCGTTCTCGTAGATCACGCGCTGCGCGATGCCGACCATCGCAAGCTCGGTCACGCCGGGGCGCAGATTGCGGATGACCTCCTCGGTCGCGAGCTTCGTGATACGGAAGCCCTCGCGGATGCAGGCGAGCTCGTTTTCCGATTTGATTTGGCGCAGCGAGGTCATGATCGAGAAGTCCTCGACGATTTCCGCCTCGGGATAGCAGGCGCGCAGTCCCTCAAGCATGACTCCGGTGGTGTCAAGCATGCTGCCTATGCCTATCCTGAGGTGCTTTCCCGTCACGCCGAGCGCACGGAACACCTGCTCGTAGGTATAGACGGTCGCTTCGGGATAGGACGGGTTTGCGGACTCGCGGTACTCCAGCATCGTGAAGATGGTCTGGATATGGCTGCGGTCGCCCGCATAGACTGTGCTCTCCGGGCCGACCAGCAGCGCGGCCTTTCCGGACGGCGCTATCGCGACTCCGGCGCGCTCGAACAGCGGCCAATAGTTTGTGAAGTATCTGACGTTCGCGTAATCCGCCTCGTTCGAGTTGACGAGAAAGATATCGTAGCCCTTCTTCGCCACGATGGCCGCGCATTTTTCCAGGCGCTCGACATATTCGTGATCGGGAATACATATTCTGCTCATGTTCTTCTCTCCTTTTTTGTATTATTGTATTTTCAGGCGTCTTACTCCGCGTAGCCCGGGGTCGTATAGAACGCCATGCTTCCGGAGCGCATATCCAGTCTGCCGTACTGCGCCACGACCGGGACGGAAGCGCTCAGCCTCACCGCGTACTGTTCCCCCTGAGCCAGCGGACGGCCGAGTATCCCCTCGCCCTCAACCGCGCGGACGCAGCGCACACGCTCGCCCTCGACGGTGAACGGCTCCAGCTCTACAGGCGGCCTGTCTGTGAAAAACAGCGTCAGCTTCACCTCCGCCGCTTCCCTGCTTGGATTGAGCACGATGAAAGACTCGTGCCCGAACAGCTCGCTGTCATCTCCCCTCGGCGGCAGCTCCGCATCCGGGAAGAACCACTCTTTTTTGCCGGACATTTTTCGCACCTCCCTGATATAATATATATCACGCTATTGACATATTTTCAATATAATAATATACTCTTTTATAGAGTATGTCTTTGGACTGTAATAACGGTTTGTTGCATTATTGTCCGGAAAGGGTGAGCGGGGTGGATATCGGAGAATACAGCGTATATAAGAGGAGGCAGATGCATCGGGTCGTCTCGGTGGAGCAGCTTGTGACGATACACTATCTGAGCAGCATCCGCAACGCCGGTACGCCGCCGGAGCGCCACGATTTCTGGGAGCTGGTCTACGTGGATTACGGCGGCATCGAGCTTATCGCCGACGGAAATTCCTTCTCGCTCGGCCCGGGCGAGCTTTTTCTGCACGTGCCCGGCCAACTGCACGCTTTCCGTGCCGGCGGCGCTCCAACCGCCGTTTTCATCATCTCCTTTTCCGGAGAGGCTGCCTGTCTCTATCGGATAGGCAGCCGTCCGCTGAGAGCCGGAGCGGACGCGCGGAAGCTGATTCCGCTGCTCATCGGCGAGATACAGAACATGTTTGGGCTGGACGACCCGTCGCAGGTGCTGCTGCGCGACCTCACCGCGCAGTGCAACGACACCCCTCTCGGCGCCGAGCAGATGATCTGCAACTATATGGAGCAGCTACTGATAGCTCTGCTGCGCGGCTCGGAGCGTTCCGGCCAATCCCTGCGCGGCGCGCGCTCCGGTGTGGAAAACAGCACTGTCAGCCGCGCCGTGGCATATATTCAGTCGCACCTCGGCGAAAAGCTGTCTGTCCCGCTGATTGCGGCGCAGGTGAACTACAGCCGCGCCTATTTCTCCGAGGTGTTCGCGAGCTGTCTTGGGATGAGTGTGATGGAATACGTTGAGGAGGAGCGCATCCGGCACGCTAAACGCATGCTCGCCGAAAACGAGCTGAGCATAACCGGCATCGCCGCGCAGCTCGGCTTTTCAAGCGTCCACTATTTCTCACGCCGCTTTCGCCTTAAAACCGGCAGCTCCCCGACCGACTACGCCGCGTCGCTCCAGAGCGAGCTGCAACGGCTTCTGCCCGACGCCGGGCAACTCCCGGAGGAATAACCGCGGCGGGCAGCGCCCGCTGGCATATCCGCGGTTCGCCTCCGCGCTTTGCGCGGTGGCTTACGTTATCGAGTGCGCTGACTGGTTCGCGCGGAGTTGGGGTGTTCTATCTTTTCTTATAGTTGACTTTTTCGTTCGCCTATCGGCGAGGATAAACTGCGCTTTGGCGCTGACTTGCCCTCGTGCCGCCGGGCAATGCCCGGTGATATAGTCGCGGTGGGCAGCGCCCGCTGGCATATCCGCGGTTCGCGCCAAGGGCGCTTACGCTATCGGGTGCGCTGACTGGTTCGCGCGGCGTTGGGTTGTTCTATCTTTTCTTATAGTTGGCTTTGTTTTTCGCCTATCGGCGAGGATTGACTGTGCTTTGGCGCTGACTTGCCCTCATGCCGGGCGGGCACTTACTTTCGTTTTGCGACGAAAGTAAGCAAAGGCGCACCAAAGAGAGAGGGG
>CANNTZ010000091.1 GCA_947522735.1 uncultured Oscillospiraceae bacterium
CCCTCTCTCTTTGGAAACACTCACCTCTTCCGCTGAACGCGGAGCGCCTCCGGGCTTTGCCCGGTGGCTTACGTTATAAAGCGCATTGACTTATTCGCGCGGAGAAAGGTATAAATCCGTGCCCGCGCCAAAGGCGCTTACGTTATCAAGTGCGCTGACTGGCTCGCGCGGAGAAAGATAAAATCAATGCTCGCGCCGCGCAAGATGTGAGCAGCAAGGCACAGCTACTATGTGTAATATAAAGTGGTGATAATACCATAGGTATTGTTTTGCGGGAGGGCAGACCGGATCCCATATGGGATACGGCATGTCCTCCCGTTTTTTCAGGCGGAGAAAACAAAGAAATTTATCGACACCACGCCGCTGAGCGCCGCGAGGTATTGCAATCGAAGGGAAAAAAGAGTACAATAATGTTGTTGCCGTAAACACAAAACCGGAGGTGTGTCCATTGCCCATAAACATACAGGATTCGTCGCTGCCCGCAGTGAAGATACTGGAGTCCGAAAATATATTTGTCATGACCGCGCACCGCGCGATGCACCAGGATATCCGTCCGCTCAGGATAGCGATACTCAACCTGATGCCCAAGAAGATCGAGACCGAGACGCAGCTGCTGCGGCTGCTGGGAAACACTCCGCTTCAGGTGGACGTCGAGCTGCTTCAGGCGGCGAGCCACGTCTCGAAGAACACCCCGCAAAAGCACCTGCTCAAATATTACAACATCTTTGCTGACGTCCGAGACCAGCGCTTCGACGGGCTTATCATCACCGGCGCGCCGGTGGAGAATCTCGAATTTGAAGAGGTGGATTACTGGGACGAGCTATGCGAGATCATGGATTGGGCGCGCAGCAACGTCTATTCGACGCTGTATATCTGCTGGGGTGCGCAGGCGGGGCTGTATCATCACTTCGGCGTCAAAAAGTATCCGCTGCCACAGAAAATGTTCGGAGTGTTCGACCACGAGGTGCTCGCGCCCAAGCATCCGCTCGTGCGAGGCTATAACGACGTCTACCCCTGCCCGCATTCCCGCCACACCGGAATAAGGCGCGCCGATATCGAGGCACTCCCGGAGCTGGAGCTGCTGACCTGCTCGGATGTCGCCGGACCGGCTATAATCGCGAACCGCAACGGACGCGAATTTTTCCTGACGGGACATGTCGAATATGACGCGGAAACCCTTGCGGGCGAATATTTCCGTGACCTCGGCAAGGGACTGCCGATACAGATCCCATATCGCTATTTTCCGAACGACGACCCCTCGCGCAAGCCGCTTCAAACATGGCGCGCCCACGCGAACCTGCTGTTCTCCAACTGGCTGAACTATTTTGTCTACCAGATGACGCCGTATGACCTGACGGCGCTCTGAGCCGAGATTTAAGGAGCTGTCGCAATGAATATAAGAAAGCTTGTCGCTCCGGTGCTCGCCTGGCTGCTTCTGCTGGCCTCAGGCTGCGCCGCGGCACCGGACGCGCAGTCCTTCCCGCCGGAGCCGCCCACGTCGGCGTCCGAGGCGCTGCCGGAGAAATCCGAGGCAGTATCGGGGGAGGCGGAGGCTCTGGAAGCCGCCGATATAAGCGCGCTCAAGCTTGCCGAGGCGGCGAACGACGCGCTGCGGCTGAGCTATCCGGACGACGCATGGATTGCCGATCAGGGCTCGTCTCCGCTCGTTCTCTACTATCTGCCGACCTACGGCACCGAAAAAGCCGTGAATGTCAACGCTCAGCGGCTCTTCGAGTGCGCAGCGCTGGGCAAGGAGGAGCTCAAGACCCTTTCCGGGGGCTTTGAGAGCACCGGAAACTATCTCAGGGTGCAAAGGGCGGAGCTGCGGCGGCTTGACGGCGAAAACGTCATATACATGGAGGCTGTGATGCAGATCACCGACGAGGTCATCGACTATATGCTGAGCGCGGGAGGCTGGACTCAGGAGTGGATAGACCAGAACGGCGGGAGAGACGCACTCTGTGCTATACCGCCCACAGAGCAGCTATACCTCTATACCGCGAAGGACGGCTGGCTCTATCTTTTCGTCGGAACCTATTACGACGATAGCCAGAAGTCCGCGCTGCTCGACGCCATAACGGTGCTCGCGCAGACGGTCCGGGCCGTGGAATAGCCTTTTTTCGCCGGGAGCTGTCCCTCGGCGGTTTTTTATGCGTATATTGTCCTTTTTGTAACGAATATGTCCGCCTTTTTTCCTGTGCTTGAAAAATGGCGCGTTTTGTGGTATTATTATATCACCGTCATGACGGAAAGGAAGAATATTTATGGAGCTTTGGATATGTGCTTCCGCAAGCACGGTGCTCGAGCGGGCAAAGCACGCCGATTGGCGCAAAATGATGAGGGCTTGCCGCTTCAAGGGCTTTCTGCTCGAAACCTTTGACGTGACAAACCATATCGACCTGGAGGAGGTTGCGAAGGCAAAGCGTATCCTTGACGGGGAGGGCTATGTCACGGCGGCGTGCAGTGTCGCCATTGGGCACCCGGAGGGCATAGATACGCCGCGCTATACCTTCCACGAGGGCTGGCACATCCGGCGCGATATCGACAACAACGAGGTGCGCTGGTGCAACGCGATAACGCCGCGCCTGATACAGGACATGCGCGGACACATGCTTGAGCTGCGCGAGCTGGGCATAACGAGGATGCTGTGGGACGACGACCTGCGCCAGGGAAACTACGAGGGCGGCGTACAGGGCTGCTTCTGCGACGCTTGCCTCGTCGAGTTTGCCGGAAAATATCCGTCCGTCATTCCGGAAGGCTTCAGCCGTGAATCGCTCAGGCCGGTGATAAGGAGAAGCCCGGAGGGGCTTTCGGAGGAGCAGCTTGCGCTGCGTGAGGCGTGGATGCAGTTCACCTGCGAGCGTGTGACGCGCTATCTGCGCGAGACCTCGGTCGAAGGGATGCAGAACGGCATAATGGTCATGCACAACGGCGACCGCCGCCACGGCGTCGATATCGCGGAGATAAGAAGAGAGCTGCCGGACTGCCTTTTCCGCGTGGGCGAGCTGATGTTTGACGACGCGTCCTTTGATCCGCCGCAGAACAAGCGCGCGCTCGTCGAGGGCGTGCTGCGCCACATGGCGCTGATGGGCGACCCGGCGCGCATATTCAGCGAGACGACAGTATTCCCGCACGGCGCGCTGACACCGGAAAACCTCCGCCTAAAAATCCTTCTCGAACGCAAATGCGGACTTGAGAATATCAATTTCATGGGCATGGAGCGCATGAATTCGCCGGCATACTATGAGATGATACGCGACAACTACGACCGCTTTGAGGAGACAGAGAAGGAGCTGACGCCTGACAATCTCGACGCATTTGATTTTGCAAGCATGAAATAAGCATAAAACACCCAAAAGCGGAGGAGGAGAGAACACCTTGAAACAGAACGTTGTAACGATGATAACCCCGTACGAGCAGGATGGCTCCGTCGCGCTTGAAACGGCGGCGCAGTACGTTGAGTGGTACGCGAGAAAGGGCTGCACCGGCATTTTTTCGCTGTGCCAATCCAGCGAGATCGCCTTTCTCTCACTTGAAGAACGCGTCGCGCTCCAGCGCACCGTCTGGGGAAAGGCAAACGAGATAGAGCGGAGCAACGGCAGGCGTCCGGCCGTCATAGCCTCAGGGCACGTCTCCAACGATATCGGAGCCGCGGCGGAGGAGCTGAACGCCGTCGCAGCCGAGGGAGCCGACGCGTTGGTGCTCATCACAAACCGCCTTGACCCCGAGAACGAGGGCGACGGTGTCTGGATAGCGAACGCCGAAAAGCTGATAGCGCGTCTGCCGTCGGACATGGCTCTCGGCCTCTACGAGTGCCCAAGCCCCTATAAGCGGCTGCTTACGCCGGAAATATTGCGCTGGAGCGTCTCGACGGGCCGGTTCAGATATATAAAGGACACCTGCTGTAATTTCGACACCATTGCCCGGCGCGCTGCGCTGCTTGAGTCAAGCGGCATTGCGCTGCTAAACGCGAACTGCCAGACGCTGCTTGACTCGCTCATAGCGGGAGCAGACGGCTATTGCGGCGTCATGGCGAATTACCATCCGCAGATCTATGCGTGGCTGTGCGAGAACTACGAGCGTCAGCCGCAGCAGGCGGCGTTCATTCAGTCCATCATCTGCGTTGCGGGCTTCGCCGAGGGCGGCGTGACATACCCCCTGAGCGCCAAGTACCACATGTGTCTTGAGGGCATCCCCACCTGCGTCACCGCGCGCTGCACAGGCGACCGGGTGTTCAGCGATTACGAAAGGAGCTGCGTCAAACAGTTGAAGCTGTTTACCGACGTCGTTTCCGGCGGAATGCTTGGCTGACAGTGAAATTTTGAAATTTTTCGCAAGGGTCAAGGGTAAAGGATAAGGCAGAAAACCGAAGCAGAAACAACGGGAACGGCCCGGAGCGCTCGCAGGAAAGCTCCCGGGCCGTTCCCATGTGCGCAGGGGAACGCAATTATTCCCTTTTGCCGTCCGCGTGGAGCGGCCTTGCGTCCCCGGAGCGCTGATCCATGCTCGCCGGCGCCATCAGAGCTCTGTTGCACGCGCCGATGACCTTGCGGTGTTCCGCGGCCTCCCTCTATGACGGGTTTTGTTTTGGTTACGCCCGTTTTTCTCCATTTGCACCATTTGCAGGGGCAGCAAGCATAAGAAAACCGGATAGGGACAAATATTCAAAACGCAAGGTCTTACAGACGGTGGAACGGTTTTTGAAATAAAAGCTTTATTTGGAGGAGTATGAACAGCATTTTGCCTTTAAGCTGGCGGACGGCTATTCCGAAGAGGAAATTGCCGCGCGGCTGGGTGATCCCGTGGCGCTGGCGGCGCAGTTTTGTGAAAGCGGCAGGCCGAAGCATAACGGCGGAAGCAAGCCGTTTGTGGTGGCCGGGCTGTGCTTTGCCAACCTCCTTGCCGGAATGTTCTTTCTTTTGTTGGCCGCATGGGAGCTTGTGATGATTGCCGCCGGGATCGCCTCCGCAGGGCTTGCCGTTTGCCTGCTTGGGGGGCTGAACATCTATCAGCTCGTCCCCGCCATGCCCTACTGGTGCGGCGCCGTTCTGGGGCTGACTTTTCTGGCACTGACTGTTCTGCTGGTCGTCGGTTGCATCTACTACAGCGCGTTTCTGCGTCAGATTGTTCGCTCCTACGGGCGGTTCCATCACAATGCGCTGGTCTCCGCTTCCGGTGGGGCTGTGCTGCCCTCCTTGTCGATCAATCCTCGGTTTTCCGGAAAAATCGCGCGACGTCTGCGCACCGTGGCGCTGGTTTCACTGGCGCTGTTCGCCGCCTGCTTTGTGTTGACCTGTGTGGTATGAGCCCTTTCTGCCGGCAGCCTTGAATTTTGGCACGCCTGGGGCTGGTTCTTGAAATGAGGTGACTATGCAGTGTACGGTCTGAACGCCGTGGCGCCGGTGTTCTTCGGGTGCATCAGTGTGCTGGCCTATCAGCTCTGCAAGTGCCCGGCGAAGCCGCGCCGAAAAATCATACTTGCGCTGTGCGCTGTGCTGCTGGCAGGAAACCTGTTTCGTTACGGCGTTGTGTATCCGCTGATGCAGGGCGTTATGCGACTGCCGGTGGAGTTCTCCACGGTTGCGTATTTCGCCGTTCCGGCGATTCTGCTGACGTCGAAAAAGCGGCTGCGTAGCTGGGCGGCCTACTCCGGGCTGATGGCGGGCTTCTTCTACTATATGGCGATGATCGTGGCAGGCGGAGCGATGTACAGTGCCGACCCGCCGCTGAACATTTACATTTCGATGTTCTGCCACGGTACAAGCTACTTCTGCGGCTTTGTTACCGTAGGCACAGAGGTGTGCAGCGCAGCAGATGCGCCAGGGCTGGCGTTGGGTGTTGCATGGGTGGCCATCCGTGCTGTCGTTCTTCGACCGCTTGTCATAGGCAGCAATCGGCTTCTGATTTATATTCTGCTGGATGCCGCCGTTGTTCGGCACCTGCTTCCGCAGAGCATATGGGCGATTGCGCTGCCGGTTTACTATCTTGCCATCGCTGCCTTCGTTCTGCTGTCCATCCGCGTTTTTTTTCGCGGAAATAAGAAACAGTATCAAAAATTTGCAGCGCTTGCAAAAGAAGCGCCCTCATGGGCGAGTTGTTAGAACGGCGAAGACGGACGGTGGGCTGCGCTTGAAAGTCTTCAAGGAAATAGAAGGCATGACAGAAATAATCTGACTGCTGATATGTCCGTGCCTCGGCCGCCCTAACACATTGCGGTGCGGAAGGCTTACGTTTTTGTGTTCGTTGACTGTTTGTGATGACCTTGCGGTGTTCCGCTGTCCAATATGTATTATAGCGCCGCAAAACAATTTTGAATTTTTTGCGTTTTGCTATTGACTTTTCTTTGGGATTGTTATATAATTTTAAGTGCTTTCATTCAGAAAGCATTTTCGGGGTATAGCGCAGCTTGGTAGCGCGCTTGGTTCGGGACCAAGAGGCCGGGAGTTCGAGTCTCCCTACTC
>CANNTZ010000092.1 GCA_947522735.1 uncultured Oscillospiraceae bacterium
GACGGCTGCGACGGCTGCGACGGCTGCGACGGCTGCGACGATTGTGACGGCTGCGACGGCTGCGACGACTGCGACGACTGCGACGACTGCGACGACTGCGACGGCTGCGACGGCTGCGACGGCTGCGACGGCTGCGACGGCTGCGACGATTGTGACGGCTGCGACGGCTGCGACGACTGCGACGATTGTGACGACTGCGACGATTGTGAAAGCTCCGGGATGCTGCCGTCAGCCGGAGGATACTCCCCGGCGTCGCTCCTGCCGTCCGGGGCGGAGCGCTCCGGCAAGCCGATCGACTCGTCGTTGCCGATAAGCTCAGGTGCTGCGGCGCACCCGGCGGCAACCGTCATCGCCAGCGCCAAAATGCAGCTTATGCAGATATGTATCACACGGCGCATCCTTCATCCTCCGTCAATGGGGTTTATTGCGTCAATGCAAAAACTGACACTCACCCAGTATATTATGATTTTATACCGTTTTTGCTTTTTTATCAAGAGAAAAGCGGATTTTTCCCCTTAATTTTATCTTTTGTTATAAAAAAATTCATATCTTCGGCAAGGTTTGCCGCGAATAGATCGCGGCTCTGCACTGTCAACCGCGCTTTTTCACCGATATCTGCGAAAGCACCTCGCCGATGCTGCCCTTTATCAGCAGTCCCGCCTCGGAATCCATCGGCGTCGGCGAGCGGTTGATGACTGCAAGGCGGCTCCCGTGAAAATAATGCAGCAGTGCCGCCGCCGGATAGACGACAAGCGAGGTGCCGCCGATGATAAGCATGTCCGCAGCGCGTATGTGCCGCACCGCGCGCTCCACCGTCCCGCCGTCGAGCGCCTCGCCGTACAGCACCACGTCCGGCTTGACGACGCCGCCACAGCCGCACCTCGGCACTCCCGCACTTTCGCGGATATAATCCTCGTCAAAAAATTTGCCGCATTCCATGCAGTAGTTGCGCCGCACCGAGCCATGCAGCTCCAGCACCTCACGGCTCCCGGCGTCGCCGTGCAGCCCGTCGATATTCTGGGTCACCACCGCGCGCAGCCGTCCCGCCCGCTCCAGCTCTGCAAGCTTCAGGTGCGCCGGATTGGGCTTCACACCGCTTAACAGCAGCTTGTCGCGGTAAAACCGGAAAAACTCCCCCGTGTGGTTGAGAAAAAAGTCGTGGCTCAGCATCGTCTCCGGCGGGTAATCGTACCTCTGGCTGTACAGCCCGTCCACGCTGCGAAAGTCCGGGACGCCGCTCTCTGTCGAGACTCCGGCGCCGCCAAAGAACACAATGCTCACACTCCTGTCGATCATCTCCTGTAAAGCGTTTATACCTTCCGCGTTGCCCATCCTCATGCCTCCTTCGTATATATCGGTTCGACGCTCACGACGGCGAAATAGTGCTCGTCCAGCGCGCGCACATCCTGTCGTATCCTCCGCGCAAGCTGCTCCGGCGTCATCTTCAAATGGTGCGGCATACCCACCTCAAAGATGATATTCGTATGCGTCGGGCCGGTCACGACGCGCAGGTCGTGCTCGGTCAGCGACGGATCTATGCCGCGCAGCAGCTCGTTGATGCGCTGGCGGATGGAATTTGTCAGCTCGTCGCTGGTGTTGATCGGATCCATATGTATCGTGACGTCGCAGCCGAAGCGGCGGCGCACGTCCATTTCAATGTGGTCAATGATATCGTGCGTCGATATGAGATCGGCGTCGGCGGGAACCTCGGCATGCATCGAGATAATGCTGCGACCGGGGCCGTAGTTGTGAATTATGAGGTCATGGACGCCGATAATGTGCTCGTGCGACAGAACCAGCTCCTCTATCTCCCGCACAAACTCCGGATCCGGCGCCTGCCCGAGCAGCGGGCTGAGACTGTCCCGCGCCGTGGCGACGCCGCTGTATATTATGAAGAGCGCGACAAGCAGCCCTATCCACGCGTCCACGTTGACATCGAAAAAACGACCGGCAAGGACGCCCGCAAGAACCGCCGCGGTCGCGACGACGTCGTTGAGGCTGTCCGTGGCGGTGGCTCGCATGGACGCGGAGTCGATGCGGTTGCCGAGCGTGCGGTTCATATAGAACATCCAGAGCTTGACGAGTATCGACACGGCGAGGATCACAACGCTTAGCAGGCTGAACTCCGTCGGCTCCGGCGACGCGATGCGCAGCACCGAATTTTTTGCGAGATCAAGGCCGATCACGAGAATTATCGCCGAGATTATAAGTCCGGAGACGTATTCAAACCGTCCGTGGCCGAACGGGTGGTCGTCGTCGGCGGGCTTTCCCGCCATCTTGAAGCCGAGCAGTGACACCGTGGACGAGCCTGCGTCAGAGAGGTTATTGAAAGCGTCGGCAGTTATCGAGAGCGCGCCGCTGAGCGTTCCCGCGGCGAGCTTGAGCGCAAACAGCAGCAGGTTAAGAATAATCCCCGCCACTCCGCCGAAGAAGCCGTAACGCCGCCGAACCCTCTGGTCTCCGGTATTTTTATAGTCCCTCACGAACAGCTTCAACAACAGGTTTAACATGCTATCTATCCCTTCAAATACATTGTGCCGGTCAAAATTCAGAATACTGCACCGGTTGCCCGCAAGCCCTCATACCATATGTATCATATCACAAAAATTATACCTCCCGTATAGCTCTCCCGTCAAAAAAGCAGTTGAAAAAATCCCGTCTCACCATTATACTATATTGTATGTACAGGATATTCGCGAAAGGGGGGCGCGGCGTATGCCGGAGCTTATCGGGACGCTTGGGGAGCGCAGTCTCCACGCGGTGCTCAAGCGTTTTTTACAGCCGGACGAGAACTGTCACGAGGTGCGGCTCGGCCGGTATGTTGCAGACATACTCGATGAAACCGGTGTGACGGAGATACAGACGCGGCAATTCTTCAGAATGAAGAAAAAGCTGGCGGCGTTTCTGCCGGAGCACGCGGTGACGGTGGTCTATCCCGTATCTCGCTGCAAGTGGATAAGCTGGCTCGACCCTGACACCGGTGAGACCGGCGGGAGGCGGCGCTCACCAAAGACCGGGCGGAAATATGAGATATTCCGCGAGCTATACTCGCTTCGGGAGTATCTGACTCATCCCAATCTGCGGTTTATGGTGATAATGGTCGACGTGGAGGAGTACCGTGCGCTGGACGGCTGGAGCCGCGACCGAAAACGCGGCGCACACCGTGTGGAGCGAGTGCCGGTCGGCATCGGCGAGAGCTACCTCCTCGCCTGCCTCGACGACTACATGTCGTTCATCCCCGACGAGCTGCCGGAAAAGTTCACTGCAAGGCAGTTTGCAAGGGCGTCACGGCTCAGCGAGGCCGTTGCGCAGCGCGGCGTGAACGTACTGCGTCACGTCGGCGCAATTGAGCTGTGCGGCAAAGACGGCCGCGCCTACCTCTACCGGCGAGTGCAGGACAATGCATGATCGCGGGCGAACCCTCCGCTCGCGCCGGTTCAGCCCGCGATCATTCAGGTGAGCGTTGCATGCCCGCCGTCGCCCTGTTTAGTGATATTATAGCAGAAAAACGCGATTTATACAAGCGGCCAAAATTGTATATATCCGGAGAAAATGTTAAAAATATCATAGCACAACTCAACGCTACAGGGGGCGGGCCATGTTCGGGATATACAGATTCAACGGTTTCAGCGGCCGCGCTAACGCGGCGCTCAATTGCGCGGTGTCGCAGGCGTCAGGGCTGGGACATTCATATGTCGGCAGCGAGCATCTGCTGCTTGGTCTGCTCAAGCGCGGCGGCGGCGTCACGCACATGCTGCTGCTTGAACAGGGCGTCAGCGAAAAGCGCATCAAGGAGCAGCTCTGCGAACGGATCGGAGCCGGGATTCCGGAGCCGCTCGCGCCTGGCGACATGACGCGCCACTGCCGGCGAATACTTGAAATCGCGCTGATCGAGGCGCATATCCTCGGCGAGACCGAGGCGCAGCCGGAGCATCTGTTTCTCTCGCTTCTCAAGTGCGTCGATTGCTACGCAGTGCGGATATTGCGGCTGCTCGGCTATAATTCCGAGAACACGCTGCGGCGGCTGACGATGTCGGCCGGTGTGGAGAACGGCGGACGGCACGACGGCGGCTACGGCTCCGCTGCGGCATATCGCGGCTCACAGCGCACTCCGATGCTCGAGCACTACGGACGGGACATAACGCTGCTGGCGCGGGCAGGCCGGCTCGACCCGGTGATTGGGCGGGAACGCGAGATCCGGCGCGTGATGCAGATCCTCTCGCGCCGCACCAAGAACAATCCCTGCCTCGTCGGCGAGGCAGGCGTCGGCAAAACAGCCATCGTCGAGGGTCTGGCACAGCGGCTGCTGAGCCCGGAAGCGCCGGAACCGCTGCGCGGAAAACGGATAATTTCGGCGGATATCGCCGGAATGGTGGCGGGCGCAAAATACCGCGGCGACTTCGAGGAGCGCATACGCGGCTGCATCGAGGAGGCCTCGCGCTCGGACAGCGTAATACTGTTCATCGACGAGGTGCACAGCATCGTCGGCGCGGGAGCCGCGGAGGGCGCGGTTGACGCTGCAAACATCCTCAAGCCGATGCTTGCACGCGGCGAGCTGAGGGTCATCGGCGCCACCACTCTCGAGGAATACCGCCGGTATATCCTGCGCGATTCGGCGCTGGACCGGCGTTTCCAAAGCGTCACTGTGGAGGAGCCGGACGAGGACAGCTGCATCGAGATGCTGCGCGGCCTGCGCGGAAAATACGAAAAACACCACGGGCTGCGGATAAGCGACGAGGCAATAGCGGCGGCGGTCAGGCTGTCGGTGAAGTATCTTCCGGAGCGCCGCCTGCCGGACAAGGCGCTGGACCTCATTGACGAGGCTTGCGCCGGCGTGCGGCTGGAGCAGTACGGAAAATGCGGCAAAAACCCGCTGATTGAGCGCAAAAGAAAACTGCTTGAGCAAAAATCCTCCGCCATACGCTCTCAGGATTTCGAGCTTGCGGCGAGCCTGCGCGACAAGGAGCGGTCGATAGAATCGGAGCTGTCGGCGTCGGCCAAAACGCTGACTGACGAGCATATCGCGCGGCTGATCGAGAGCGCCGCGGGACTTGAAAATGGCAGCGTTGACGCCGCCGGAAACGACGGTGCAGGCTCGCTGCTTCAACTCGAGCAGCGGCTTGCCCAGCGTGTTATCGGGCAGGATGAGGCTGTTCGCACAGTCGCGGGAGCCATTCGCCGCAGCCGCGCCGGGCTTGGCGACGCGAACCGCCCGGCGGCGGCGTTTCTCTTTCTCGGGCCGACCGGCGTCGGCAAAACAGAGCTTGCCAAGGCGCTGGCGCAGACTGTTTTTGGCAGCGAAAAGGCGCTGATCCGGCTGGACATGTCGGAATTTATGGAGAGGCACTCGGTCTCGCGTCTGCTCGGAGCGCCGCCCGGATACGTCGGCTTCGACGACGGCGGCAGACTGACCGAGGCGGTACGGCGGCGTCCGGCATCGGTGGTGCTGTTCGACGAGATCGAAAAGGCGCACCCGGATGTTGCGTCGATACTGCTGCAAATTCTCGACGAGGGTGAGCTGACCGATTCACAGGGGCGCACCGTCTCGTTTCGCAACGCGATCATAGCCGTCACCACCAACCTCGGCGCACGTGCGGCGTCCGGCGCGGTCACACTCGGCTTTGCTGAACGCGATGCGGAATCCCGCTGCGAATCGGCGCTACGCGAGCTCGGTGCGATAATGCCTCAGGAGCTCATAGGGCGCTTCGACGAGGCGGTAGTATTTTCGCCGCTCGGCGGCGCGCAGCTTATTCTCATCGCCGAAAAGCTGCTTGGCGAGCTTGACGCGCGGCTGCGCAAAAGCGGCTACGACGTCGTTTTTCCGGAGTCGCTGGCAAGTGAAATTGCGCGCCGTTCCGATACCGGGCATTTCGGCGCGCGCCGTCTCCGTCAGACGCTGCGCCGCGAGGTCGAGGAGCCGCTTGCCGGGCTGATACTCTCCGGCAAGCTTGTCCGCGGCAAGCCGTTCCCGTTTGCCTTCGCCGCCGATCTATAGCCCCATGGCGGCAGAATTCTTCAATGATTTGCATTAACGAATCACTGTATTATCTCGTTAATGTTTCGGCGCAAAATTTTTCTCAAAAAATTGCTCTAACCTCTTGATTATTTTCGAGTGATGATGTATAATATTATAGTCACTTGAAGATGGAGGCATAGCTCAGCTGGTTAGAGTGCCTGCTTCACACGCAGGAGGTCGCAGGTTCGAGCCCCGCTGTCTCCACCAAGCAGCAAAAACCGCTTGATTTCAAGCGGTTTTTCTTTTTGTCCTGCAAGAAAATGCAAGGATTTTATTGTGCGCTCCT
>CANNTZ010000093.1 GCA_947522735.1 uncultured Oscillospiraceae bacterium
CGAAGGTGTTCGTTTCCGAGAACGAGGGCCTCAAGATCCTCGACGAGGACTTCGCCCTTGAAGAGTACGCCATCGCCATCGCCAAGGGCAACGACGAGCTGCTCAAGCAGGTCAACGAGATCCTCAAGGAGCTCAAGGAATCCGGCGAGCTTCAGAAAATCATCGACAAGTACATCTCCGCCGAATAATCATACAGACCTCACTTAATAATACAGGACGGACTGACTCCGGGGCGCCGGCGTCGGCTCCGTCCTGCATATCACTCCGAAAGGGATGCCCCAGATGCTGAATATTCTGCAAAAAACAGGCGCGTGGTTTACGATGATCTGTAACGACTTCATGCAGTGGTTCTTGTTGGTCTGGAACGACTTCACGCGCAGGTTCTACCTTGACTTTATCAAGGGAGCACGCTGGAAATATCTTGCCGACGGCCTTGCCGCAACGCTGGAGATATCCTTCTTTGCGGTCATCCTCGGCGTTGTTCTCGGTATGCTCGTCGCCATCGTGCGCACAACGCACGACAAAACCGGCAAGCAGCGTTTCCTCAACTTCATCTGCAAGGTCTATCTGACCGTCATTCGCGGCACTCCCGTGGTGGTGCAGCTTTTGATAATCTACTTTGTCATCTTCGCGGCGGTGAAGGTGGATAAGCGCATCGCGGCGATAATCGCTTTCGGAATAAACTCCGGCGCATATGTTGCGGAGATTTTCCGCAGCGGCATCATGTCGGTCGATAACGGCCAGTTTGAGGCCGGACGCAGCCTCGGCTTCAACTACCCGAAGACGATGTGGTACATAATCATGCCGCAGGCATTCAAAAACGTGCTGCCCGCGCTTGGCAACGAGTTCATCACGCTGCTCAAGGAGACCTCCGTCAGCGGCTATATCGCGATGCAGGATCTCACCAAGGGCGGCGACATTATCCGCAGCCAGACATATGATTCGCTGCTTCCGCTGCTCGCGGTCGCCGTGATATATCTGGCGATGGTAATGATCTTATCCTACTTTGTAGGCAAGCTGGAAAGGAGGCTGCGCAGCAGTGACCACTGAAAGCATTGCAACGCCGGCATTTGACCCGGCTGACGAGCCTCTGATCCGCGTGGAAAACCTGACGAAGAAATATCCCGGCGTGGTCGCTCTTGACGACATTTCCACCGAGATACGCAGAGGAGAGGTTGTTGTCGTCGTCGGGCCCTCCGGCTCCGGCAAGAGCACCTTCCTGCGCTCGCTAAACCTGCTCGACAAGCCGACCGGCGGCAGGATATTCTTCGAGGACGTCGATATAACGGCGCCGCGCTGCAATCTCGACCTGCACCGCCAGAAGATGGGCATGGTGTTCCAGAACTTCAATCTTTTTCCGCACATGACCGTCATGAAGAATCTGATTCTCGGGCCGGTCAAGCTGCAAAAGCGCAGCGTGACCGAAGCGAAGGAGCAGGCGATGGCGCTTCTCGCCAAGGTCGGACTTGCCGACCGCGCGGACGCGTATCCCAGCCAGCTCTCCGGCGGGCAGAAGCAGCGTATCGCCATAGTGCGCGCGCTGTGCATGAACCCCGATGTCATGCTGTTCGACGAGCCGACCTCGGCGCTTGACCCCGAGATGGTCGGAGAGGTGCTCGAGGTCATGAAGTCGCTCGCGCACGACGGCATGACGATGGTGTGCGTGACGCATGAGATGGGCTTTGCGAAGGAGGTCGGCTCTCGCGTGATATTCATCGACGAGGGCAAGATCATCGAAGAAAACACTCCGAACGAATTCTTCACAAATCCGCAGAGCGACCGCCTCAAGCTGTTCCTCAGCAAAATAATAGCATAAACCGATACGGAACGCCACCGCGAGACACAGTGGCGTTCCGTATTGATTTTTGGCCCTGTCTTTTTGTAATTGGCCTTATTCGTTGCCCTCGGCGAAGCATGGACGCTTTTCACCGCCGGAGTGCCATTAGCTTGCGGCTGACTCTTTGCAAAAGAAGCCCGAGCGATGCGGCGTTGTCCTCGTGCGGGATGTCGCATTTATCAAAGGCATGCTCCAATATCAAATTGGCGTAAGCAAAAGCAGCGCGGCTTAGGACGAATCCCGTCCGCTCTCGCACCCTATCCTCCTGCTGATCGCACCCGCGGGGATATATCAGCGCGCATCGTCCGCCGTGAGCTGCTCGCCGGAGGGGATCTTTTCGTTTAAAAATGCCAATATGTATTGCTCGATCTCGTCGCGGTTCAGCTCATTGAGCAGCTCGTGGCGGCAGTCGTCCCACAGCTTGAGCGTCACATCGGTGTGGTTGTGCTCGATAAGGCTGTGATAATAGAACCGAGGCGCGCGCCCGCAGCCGCCGCAGGTGTCCGCCGCACCGGCCGTAACCAGCGTCGGGATGTCCTTGAGCCTCCGGGCCCATCTCGGCGAACCGAACTCGTTGAGTGCGCCAAGCAAATCACCGAAGGCGCTCGCCGAAAACTCACCGCCGCACATCGGGTCGTCTACGTAGCGCCGGTTGGATTTCTCGTCACGAGACAGCCACGCCGCCGCCTTGTACGGGTCTTTTTCGCCGTCGCCCATCCCCTTCTCCGATTGCTTGAGCAGAAATGCGCTCTTTGCCGTGCGTCCGTGCAGCAGCTCCGTCAGTCGCGCCGCGCATATACCGAGCGGCGCGGCGGGATTGTGCGCGGGCGTTCCGCACAGCACCAGCACCTCCGGCTCATTGTAGCGCGCCGGATAAAGCCCTGCCGCAATGCTGCCCATGCTGTGACCGAACAGCGCCACCGGAAGCCCTGGATAAAGCCGGAGCGCATAATCATACAGCGAGTGCATGTCCGCAAGCAGGAATTCGAAGCCGCCCTTCTTCAGCGAAAAGGTGCGCGGATGCCCCATCTCACTGCGTCCGTGGCCGATATGGTCGTTCGCAAACACCGCGAAGCCGTTTTGCACCAGCAGCCGCGCAAAATGATCGTATCGCAGGCTGTGCTCGTTCATGCCGTGCGCTATCTGTATCACCGCGCGCGGCTCGTCCAAAGGCAGCCAGCAGCGCGAGAACAGCCCCTTCTCGCCTGACGCCGAGCGCCTTGTCAGCTCCCGCAGCCTTACGCCGCCGGAAATCTCCTCGTTAATGACCCTTACCATATTATATGACCTCCTGTCACGATCATATTTTTGACGCTTGTGTCGTGGCTCAATCCAGCTTCACCGGCGTCTCCGCCGGAAGCTCAAGCAGCTCCGGATGCGCCAGCAGATACCGGAACAGCTTTATCGTTTTAGCGTAGTAATATCCGTCGGCGATGCGCTCGTCGATGGTGATGCCCAGATCAAGCACCTCACGCACCGAAAGCGAGCCGTCCTCTGCCATCAAGGGCGCCATGTGCTTTGCGCCAATGACGAGGAACAGCGAGTTCGTGCCCCAGTTCGTCAGATGATGGTACGCCGCGTTGAGCTTGATGCTTCCGAGGTTGGAGATGAACACGCTCGCGTGATACGGATCCTCCTTGTAGAGCGCCTCCGGCGTCAGGTCGTGATATTCCAGCCAGTTAAGCGTGCCGATGAACAGTCTGAGCACAAAGCGCGGCAGCTTTGCGAGCAGTGTCATGACGTCGGTGTTGTTGTCGGTCTCGCCGTGCTCGCGCACTCCGCTGACGCGGCGGCAGATCTCGTCGTGCAGCGTATCGATGGTGGTGTCGGCGCCACATTTTATATAGAGCAGCGCCTCCTCGCCGTCGTCGGAAAACAGCTTCTTCGCCACGAAAACGAGTGTGATATCCCGCCGCTGATACATGCGGTAGCCTGTGATAAAGCGGTTCATCTTCGGGCGCAGGAGCAGCACCTTCGCTATCGCCGCAGCGACCACATGGAATATCGTATATTTATACGCGGGGTTTTCCGCGTTTTTCTTTGCCAAAAACTCGTTTATCACGTCCATCTCCACCGTCTCGCTGATGAACGCCTCGTTGTCCGCGCGGTTTGGCAGCAGATACGGCGCAAACGTATGCAGCGGGTCAAGGTCGCCGAGATAGATGCCGTCTCGTCTGTCCTTGAAGCTTTTTTTCCTCGCCATCAAAAAACTCCTCCAATAGCTGCGTTGTTTCTCAAAATTTCAGGCGGACGCCCCGCCATTTCACACTACCTCTCCGGACGTCTGTCTAATCAACGCCGAAAATCTTTTCCAGAACGAGAACGCCTCGCCGCTGTGGCAGGTTTCGCTGATACGCTTCCCCGCTTCGCATGTCGCGACGTCGCCGTCGCCGGTCAGCTCCAGCCGCACTACGCGGTCGTCGGAGCCTCCGCGTCGCCTTTTCAGAAAGCCCAGCTCGACCAGCCGCTTACACATCGCCGACGCGTTTGCCGCCGCGATGCCCGCATAATTCGCAGCCGACGCAATGTTGACCCCTGCGGTTCGCTTGACCGCGCACAGCAGCCGTAGCTGCGTCACCGTCAGCCCGTGTTTTTTCGCAACCGGCTTTATCAGCTCGTCCAGAAAATCGCCGAGGTTTTTCAGCCCGCTCCAGATATCGATTTCCGCAAGCTCTCCCCGCTCCGACGTCAGCTCATGCATACGACTGCCTGTCCTCCCCTCGTTCCGCTCGTAAAATATATAATTTATAACAATTACATTTTATAATGTCTGCCGCAAAATGTCAATAGCCAATGCAATATTCCGTGCATTCCGGGCAATCATTTCCGCTTGATTCCGGTCATGTTCCGCGCTGTCCGCGCATATAGTTGACTAAGGCCCGCGCAGCGGAGCAGACTGACGCGGGCGCAAGCTCACAAGCCAATATGCGAGGAGGGTCGCGAATTGAACGGTCTGCCGGAGGAGCGCGCGGTAACGCTCGCGCTGTACATAATTGAAAATAACGCGACTGTGAGAAGGGCTGCCGCATGGTTCGGAATATCCAAAAGCAGCGTGCACAAGGACGTCACCGAAAGGCTGAAGAAGATAAATCCGCAGCTCCACGCGCAGGTGAAGGCGGTGCTCGAACAGAACAAAAACGAGCGCCACATCCGCGGCGGACTCGCCACCCGCGCTAAATACGCCGCTATCCACAGCCGGTGAGCCGCCCCGCGCCGCCGCGTGCAGCTTGCGCGCGGCGGTGCCTTTTTCGCCGGATTGTAAACTTTTTCGCGAGACCCTCCCTGCCGCCGCTGTTTTTCTTGACAGTTTTTATATTATGTTGTAGTATTATATTATGTATATATCGCGAAGCGATTCGCAAATTTTAAAAAGGTGGTAATGATATGGGTCTTATCAAAGCGGCTCTTGGCGCAGCCGGCGGAGTTCTCGCCGACCAGTGGAGAGAGTATTTCTATTGTGAAGCCATTCCCGTGGACGTGCTTGTCACCAAGGGCGCAAAGCGCACCTCATCGCGCTCCTCGAACACTAAGGCCAGCGATAACATCATCTCAAACGGCTCCATCGTGGCCGTCGCGGACGGTCAGTTCATGATGATCGTCGAGCAGGGAAAGGTCGTCGAATTTTCCGACGAGCCGGGCGAATTTGTCTATGACACCTCCACCGAGCCGAGCATGCTCTACGGCGGCTTCGGCAAGGGCCTGCTTGAATCCTTCAAGACCGTCGGCAAGCGCTTCACCTTCGGCGGCGACACCGCAAAGGACCAGCGCGTCTACTACTTCAACAAAAAGGAAATCCTTGGCAACAAATACGGCACGCCGAATCCGGTGCCGTTCCGCGTCGTTGATAAGAACATCGGGCTCGACGTCGATATTGCCATCCGCTGCCACGGCGAATATTCCTACCGCCTCGTCGATCCGCTGCTGTTCTACGCCAACGTCTGCGGCAACGTCGCGAACCAGTATAAGCGCAGCGAGATAGACAGCCAACTGAAAAGCGAGCTTATGACCGCACTCCAGCCGGCTTTCGCCAAGATATCCGATATGGGCATCCGCTATTCCGCGCTGCCCGGACACACCTTCGAGATCGCCGACGCGCTCAACGAGGTTCTCTCCGAGAAGTGGGCCAAAACCCGCGGAATCGCCATTGCCTCCTTCGGCGTCAGCTCCGTCAAGGCGTCCGACGAGGACGAGGCGATGATAAAGGAGCTCCAGCGCAACGCCGCTCTCCGCGACCCGACGATGGCTGCGGCCACCCTTGC
>CANNTZ010000094.1 GCA_947522735.1 uncultured Oscillospiraceae bacterium
GCCTGCGTCAGCCAGCCGATACCCTCCTCTAACAGCCCGCTGAGCCAGCCGCCGATAACGTCGAAGGTGAGCCAGAAGATCAGGCCCATGATTGCGATGAACAACGGTATCGCAAAATATTTGTGCGCAAAAACGGCGTCCAGCTTCTGCGAACGGCGCTGCGCCAGCGTATCCCCGGGCTTGAAAACGCATTCGTGCGCGATGTGCCCGATGAACGAATAGCGCATGTCGGCAAGCGCGGCCTCGCAGTCGGTCCCGAGCGAGTCCTCAAGCTCCCGGCGGATGTGTCCGAGCAGCTCGAGCTCGTTTTCGTTCAGCGCAAGCTCCTCGATGGTGGGCCGGTCGTTTTCTATCATCTTGACGGCGGCGTAGCGTACCGGGTAGCCCGCCTCCGCGGCGTGATCCTCGATGAGATGTGCCGTCGAATGTATCGCGCGGTGGACGGGGCCGGTGCAAAAATCCACCTTCAGCGGCGCTTTTTTGCTTTCGGCTGTCTTGAACGCGCGGCTGATGAGGGTGGATACGCCCTGATTTTTGCTTGCGGAGATCGGGACGACCGGCACGCCGAGATGATCCTCAAGCCCCGCGACGTCGATGCGCCCGCCGGACTCCTCCACCTCGTCCATCATGTTCAGCGCCACCACCATCGGTATTCCAAGCTCGATGAGCTGTAGCGTCAGATACAGATTGCGCTGGATGTTCGTCGCGTCCACGATGTTTATGATGCCGTCGGGATGGGACTTGATGAGAAAGTCGCGCGTCACTACCTCCTCCGCGGTGTATGGCGAGAGGGAGTAGATCCCGGGCAGATCGACGACGCTGTTGCCGCTGTGGCGTATACGTCCCTCTTTCTTCTCGACGGTGACGCCCGGAAAGTTGCCGACATGCTGATTGCTGCCGGTGAGCTGGTTGAAAAGTGTGGTCTTGCCGCAGTTCTGGTTGCCTGCAAGCGCAAATATCATCTTTGCCGCCCTTCTTTCTCCCAGTCGTTCCCGGCGCGGACGCCGCATTTGTTGCAGCTACGGCAGGCGGAGCAGTCGCAGCTTCCGGATTCCTGTCCGCCTTCGACTCCGGCGCAGCCGGAGGCCGGGATGATGCTTATCTTGGCGGCGTCCTGCAGGCGCAGCGTCAGCTCGTAGCCACGCAGCGTCAGCTCTATCGGGTCGCCCATCGGCGCAGCTCGCCGCACGCTGACGAGCGTTCTCGGGGTCAGCCCCATGTCGAGCAGCCTCCGGCGCAACGCGCCCTCTCCGCCCACGGCGGTAATTACCGCGCTCTGTCCGATCGGGAGCTTATCGAGCGTTTCCGGTTTATCGATCGTCATTTTAACAAGACCTCCTGCGGTAAAGACGATTTGTATAAAAATCCGCGGACGCTATCCTTGACGGCGGCGTCCGTTTTTAATTGCTCCATGTCAATTCATTATAAAACACAGACTATCCGTTGTCAACCGAGCACGGCAAAAATATCGGCCTGCGGACGAAATTTTTATACTCTCGCATTGAAAAATCCGTCTCCGTGTGTCCGCAGGTGGCGAACGATATTGATATTGCAAATGCGGATGGGAAATGCTATAATTGAATAGTGAAAACCGGAGACCCATACTATATTTATAGAGAGGTGCGCCGCGGATATGCGCTCGATAACGGAAATATACAGGATAGGACGCGGGCCGTCCAGCTCTCACACGATGGGGCCGGAGCGCGCTGCGCTGCGCTTTATGGAGCTTTTCCCGCAGGCGGACTCCTACCGCGTGACGCTCTACGGCTCGCTTGCGCTGACAGGGAGCGGTCACGGCACCGACCGAGTGCTGCGCGAGGCTCTGCCGAACGCCGAGATCGTCCTTGACACAAAGACACAACGGCTCCCGCACCCGAACACGATGGATTTTGCGGCGATAAAGGACGGACGCATAGTCGGCGAGCGGCGCATACTCAGCGTCGGTGGCGGCGCGATAGAGGTGGCGGGCGAGCCGGATGACGGCGGCGACGTCTATCCTCACGAGAGCTTCTCCGAGATAATGAGCTGGTGCCGCGAGCACGACTGCCGCATCTGCGAATACGTGACGTTTTTCGAGGGCGAAAGCGCGTTCCGGCACCTCGAACGCGTCTGGGCGGCGATGCAGGAGGCGGTGCGCGAGGGACTTTCGCAGCAGGGCGAGCTGCCCGGCGGGCTGCACATCCTGCGCAAGGCAAAATATCTGCACGAGCTGCGCTGCCACAATGAAAGCTCCGACTTGCGTGAGGACAGGATGATCTCCTCCTACGCCTACGCCGTCAGCGAGCAGAACGCCTGCGGCGGCCGCGTCGTCACCGCGCCGACCTGCGGCTCCTGCGGCGTGCTCCCGGCGATACTATATTATATGAAGTACAGCAAGGGCTTTTCCGATGGAGAAATAATCTGCGCGCTGGCAACCTCCGGGGTCGTGGGAAACGTCATCAAGCGCAACGCCTCGATAAGCGGCGCGGAGTGCGGCTGCCAGGCGGAGATCGGCAGCGCCTGCTCTATGGCGGCGGCGGGGCTGGCCGAGCTCTACGAGATGGACATAGACAGGATAGAATACGCCGCCGAGATAGCGATGGAGCACCATCTGGGGCTGACCTGCGATCCTGTCAAGGGGCTGGTGCAGATACCCTGCATCGAGCGCAACGCCGTCGCGGCAATGCGCGCCATCAACGCCGTCAGCCTTGCAAACTTTCTCTCCGGCACACGAAAGATATCCTTCGACGCAGTCGTCACGACGATGTATGAGACCGGACGCGACCTCGCGCTCGGCTATCGCGAGACCTCGACGAAGGGGCTTGCTAAGCTATACGAATAACCAAACAAAGCGGCTGTCCGTCACCCGGTGTGGTGGACAGCCGCTTTTTCATGGTTGTGAAAGCTTTTCATGCGTACCAGTTGTTGACGTCCTGCAAAAGCTTGCGGTAGCGATCCATATTGGCCCGCGTGACGAGCGGGGCGTGGAGCGAGGTGAAGAACGGATAGCCGTTGCCGCGCAGAATTGCGTCGAGCGCGCTGACGCTTGCCTGCGCCTCCTCGTAAAGCGGCTGCGCAACAAACGCCTGCACCTCCCCGCTTTCGATAAGGTCGAGCGTTTCGTCGGTATAGTCCGTGCCTACAATCACCATGTCCTCTCGGCCGAGAGCGCGCTTGGCGGCCGCCCAGCAGGCGCAGGCCGCGCCGCTTGTAGTGTATGCGCCGAGCAGCTCCGGCGTTTTTTTCATATAATCCATGACAAGCTGCAAATTGTTCTCCATGTGCCCGGCGAAGCGCAGCCGGTCGGCGTTGACGGTCACTCTCGGGAGACTATCCCTCATGAGGCGTATGAACTCCCGTGTGACGGCGTTTTCCTGCGTGTTGTCCGAGGACTGGGAGACGGCGACGACGCCGCGCCGCCCGGCCAGCCTTTTCGCCAGAAAGGCGACGACGTCCCGTGCTATCTGCTCCGGCGCCGCGGCGATATTGGCGCGCAGACCGTAGTCCTCTCCGTCCTCGCAGAGGCTGTGCGGGCAGACGACCGGAATACCTGCCTCCGAGAGCGTCCGGATGACCTCCGGCTGCGGCAGCCACATGACCACGCCGTCGACGCTCTGGTTCAACAGGTCAAGGCAGATATTGCGATATGTCTCCACATTCGTATCCGAGATGCCGACGACCTCGGCCTGATAGCCCATATTCCGCACCGCGTTGAGAAAGCCCGCGCGCACGACACGGTAGGTCGGGTGATCCTTGAAAACGAGCGCCAGCGCCAGCCGTTTGGCGGAGGGATCATATTTGGGCGCTACCGTCGTGTTGCCGTGGATGACCTCGGTGATCGGGATGAGCAGCTCCCGCTGATCTACCGGCGCCGACAAAAGCGTTTTCAGCGCGCCCGCCAGCATATCCGGCCTGAAGCCGATGCGTGTGAAGCGGTAGACGGGATGCTCCGGCGGCGTATCGACGCTCATGGCGGCTATCGAGATGTCGCCCGGTATCTTCATGCCCGCCTGCAAAAGCCGGTCGGCCGCCTGCACGGCAGTTCGGTCGGAGGTGCAGAAAATGGCCGAGATGTTGTTCTTATGCACAATCTCCGGCAGATGCGACCACACGTGCGGGTCGCTGCGCGCGTCCATGACAATCTGCACCGGGTTGAGCGGCAGGTTCATCTGCAATATCTGCCGCTGGAAGCCGCTGAAAACAATAAGATTCTTATCGGGACCGAAATCCTCGTTGATATATACAAAGTTGCGGTGGCCAAGCTGTGTAAGATAGCGCACAAGGCGGTAGGCGGCCTCCGCATAATCCCAGCGGACATTGAAAAACGGCTTGCGGCTGTAGTTGCCGTCAAGGACGAGTATCTCCGGCGAGACCGTGGCTATCAGATCGAGCTTGCCGCGGTCTATCTCATCAAAGGTGACGAGCAGCACGCAGCCGGACAGCCTTGCGGGAAAGTCCTCCATTAGCTGCCGGAGCGTTAAAACGCGAAGCTGCGCGTCCTGCTGCGCGGCGTACTCGAGGATTGCCTGCAAAATTTCCGGCGCGGGCGTGCGCGCAGAGGAGCCGAGCACAAGAACGACGGCTCGCTCCGCCGTGTCCGGACAGGCCCTGGCCGGCGGAGCGTAATTCATCTCTCGCACTATCTTCAAAATATGCGCGCGCGTTTTCTCGGAGATGCCCTTACGGCCATGAATGGCGAAGGAAACGGCAGCGGCGGAGACACCGGCGCGTTTGGCTATATCCTTGTTTGTCACCTTTCCCATAAAAACTCCTTTGGCATTGATAGAAGCGCGTGTCCTTATCTGAATTATACCGGAAGCCGGGACAAATTTCAAGCGAAAAAATAAAAGTTTTGGTTCAACAACTAAAATATTAGAACACACGCAACGGTTTCTTGCGAGCTAAAATTTTAGTGTGCAACGCGTGAAGATGCCTATTAACCCGTAATAATCCACTCAAAAATAATTTTTTCAAGGATTTGCACAAAAATATTTTCTTAAATTTTGTGAAATGTAATATTGTCAGGAGCAACAAAGTATGTTAGAATATATTCAGATTGAATTGAAAGAAATAAATTTGCTAAAAGTTTTAGTTGAACATGCTATTTGATGCGGTTGCTTGGCGAAAACGCCTTCAACATATAAATTTATGGGAGGATTTTACAATGAAAAAGATCATCGCGGTGCTTCTCGTTCTGGTCATATGCTTAGGCTTAGCGGCCTGCGCAAAGGGACCCGGTAAGAAGAAAGACGGATTCAAGGTCGCCATCTCCCTTGCCGAGTACAACGAGTGGAACAAGCTGTACGAGGCTGTCATCAAGCAGAAATGTGAGGAGTGGGGCTGGACCTATGAAATCTTCGACTCCAAGCAGGACGCCTCCACGCAGATCGATCAGGTCAACTCCATCATCGCGCAGGGCTTCGACGCCATGACCATCCAGTCGGTTGATAACGCCGCTCTGGCGCCCGTCGTCGGTCAGGCTGCCGACGCCGGCATCATCGTCGTCGACCACTACGGCTTTGCCGATGAGCTCGGCATAAGCGAAAAAATCTATAAGGTTCTGTTCGGCCAGAAGGAATCCGGAATACTTGAGGCCGAGGAGTATATCAAGATTGGCGGAGAGACCGGTAAGGTCGCCCTCATCGCAGGTCTGACCGGCGCCGACAACGCGCAGCAGCGCACCGCAGGCTTCGAAGAGGTGCTCTCCAAGTACCCCGGCATTGAGATTGTCGCCACTCAGTATTGCGACTGGGATACACAGAAGGCTCAGGCCGCCGCCGAGGATATCATCACGGCCAACCCCGACCTGAAGGCGTTCCTGGTGCAGGACGACGGCATGTCCAAGGGCGTTTGGAACGCCGTTGAGGCCGCCGGCAAGCAGGATCAGATAATCATTGCCTCTCAGGGCTTCTATGAGTGGTCCATCCCGTACATCAAGGAAGGCAAGTTCGCATTCACCATCACCTATCCCGCAGGCTTCTTCGCCCGCGACGCCATGGACGTCATCAAGGC
>CANNTZ010000095.1 GCA_947522735.1 uncultured Oscillospiraceae bacterium
GCCCCTGCACGGAATAGGCTTCGCCGCGATAGAGCTCCGCGGCGCCGGCGGCGTGGCCGTTGGTCAGGCGGTTGTAGCGCTTGAGAACGACGCCCAGCCGCTCTGCCGTGGCCATCATCTGCCCCGGCTCGGCGTAGAACAGATACCACATCGACGAACAGCCGAAGAAGGAGGGTTCCTCGGGGATAAACAGCTCGGAATCGTGCGTCAGGAGCTTTTCCGCCCGCGCATAGGCGGCGTCCATGCCGTTCAGGTCGGGGAAAAACTCCAGCGCGTCGAGCAGCTCCCACTCGCCGAGCCAATGCTTTTCGCCGAGCTTATCCAAAAGCGTGTGCATCCGCGCCATCTGGCGCGAAAATTCCGAAAACTCGCAGCCCGCGTAAAGCGCGTAGCACAGCCGCAGCGCGGAAAGCGGATATCTTTGCAGCAGCTCCTCCGGACAGCGCCGCAGGAGCGTTTTCGCCAGCGCGGTATAGCTCATCCCGCCGAGCTGTTCGGTGAGCAGGCCCGCAAGGCGGCAGGAGAGGATCCCCTCATCGTTCTCCGCACGGAAAAAGCAGTCGACGGCGGCCTTCGTCATGCTGCTCGCGCGATACCACGCGCCCGCCCTATCATAGATCTCGCGGCGCAGGGCGGTATCCTCCTCCGCGAGGCGGGCGCGGAGAAAGCGCAGCAGCAGCTCATGCGGGTAATATCTGTTCCGGACCGCGTCGCACCGCATCAGCGGTGTCCGGCGGAAAAGATCCTCCTGTTCCGCCACGGACAAAACGCCCTCCGGCAGCAGCTTGTCGAGCATCGCGGGCGTGATGCAGTCAAAGGGGCTCAGCCGAAGCAGGGCTGTGCGCTGCTGCGGGCCGATCTTCAGCCAGAACATCTGATACAAAAGGTCGTCCAGCTCGCCGGTCACACCGCCCACTGCAAGGCACAGGGCCGCCACCGCAGGCCAGCCGCCCGTACTCCGCATGATCGCATCGGCCTGCGCTTCCGTCAACGCGGGGGCATAGCGCGCAGCGTAGGCGCGGAGATCCTCCCGCGAGAGCAGCAGGTCGTTGGCCCGCAAAAAGCAGACGCTGCCCTCCAAAGCCTCGAAAACGGAGCGCAGCTGGCCGAGGTTCTGGGCGATAAAGATCGTGTGCAGCCCGTCCGCAGAGCGCTTTGCAAGCGCGTCAATGATCTGCGGCGGCCAGTTGCCGGAGGCATACTGAAAATTATCCAGCACGAGCGTGAGCGGTTTTTCCAGGTGCAGCTCGGTGAGCGCCCGCGCAACGACCTCCGCATTGCTGCGGTTGAGAAAGCCGAGGGCTTCGATCTGGCGGGAAAAGCCCTCGTCGATCGCTGAAAGCTGCCGGACAAACCAGTGAAAGCTCGTATCCGGCAAATTCTCTATGCCCGTGTACCACACGACCGCCTCTGCGTTTTCAAGCGCGTGGCTCACCGCCGTCGTCTTTCCGTAGCCGGCGGGCGCCTCCAACACCGACAGGGGGCTGTGCCGCATTTGTGCCAGTCGCTTCAAAAGCCTTTCTGAAAAAATCTGCTTTTCCATCTCTCATCCCTCCGCTGTTTTCTGCCGATGACCATGTCTTATGAAACAATTTTACAGGGGAATGGGCGCGATGGCAATACCTCATTCAAAACAAAGGTCTGGTATTGATACATAGATCTGCGATCTGCGTCGCGGCCATCACTTGGCACCCACCTGTATAAATATTCCTTACTCATTTCGCAAAGAGCTGTGTGAAACAGCGGGCACGGAGAGCCCGTCCGATATGCCTCATAGCTTGCCGCGGCATTCCGCTCGGTATGTGTAAAACGGGAATGTTTCAACTTTGTGTAACAGCGTTCACATCTTGTTCATAAATATTGCGATAAGACTTTCATTCTGCTATTATAAAAACACGAAAGGAAACTTTCTCGAACATATAGAAAATTGAAAAAGGAGAAACAGCATGAACTTGACGAATCAGAAGCTGTCCGTGGGGACAAAGTTAGGTTATGGTGTTGGCCAGTTGGGTTCCGGCCTTGCCTATAACCTGTATTACTATTACTTCATTTATTTCATGACCACCTTTGCTGGTGTAGCTCCTGGCGTTGCCGGCACGATCTCCATGTTTGCAATCATGTGGGATGCCGTGACCGACCCCATCATCGGTTACTTCAGCGACAAACTCAAACTCAAGACCGGTACGCGCCGTCCCATGATGATGAAGGCAGCACTGCCCCTCGGCGTGACCGTCTGGCTGTTGTTCTCTGCGTTTGATTTTACTTCAGACAGCGTAAAGATCTTCTACTATGTCGTTTTGAACATCTTCTTCTGGCTGTTCTTCACGATGTGCGATATCAACCACATCGTCATTGGTCAGGAACTGACGGAAGACTACGATGAAAAGAGCTCTATCCGCGGCTTCTCCTCCGGCTTTCTGTATGCCGGCGAACTGATCGTTTCCAGCTGCACGATGATCCTTATTCGCCGCTGCTCCACGGAACAGGTTGGCTGGGGTATCGTTGCTGCCGTTACTGCTGCATTCTGCTTTGTTTCCTATTTCCTTGCCGGTGTGTGCACCAAGGGAAAAGAAGTGGATGTTTCCCGCGAAGAGGCTACCGCAAACTCTTTCAAATTCAAGGATTTCCTGGACTGTTTTTCCAACAAGACATTCGTTATTCTGGTGCTTATTGCGCTCTTTGCAAACTGCATCGTCGGTCTGCAGGCCTCCGGTAACATCTATGTTCAGACCTATTTCTATGAACTCGACGAAATTCAGATTGCACTAATTAACGGTGGCAAGTGTTTCTATATGATTGTCATGTCCATGCTTATCGGCTCACTCGCACACAAGGTCGACAAGCGTAAGTTCATGATTTTCGGCTTCTTTGCCTATGCCTTTGGTATGTTCTGCATCCGCGTTCTCCCTGCATCCATCCCGCTGTACTGCTTTGCGCTGTGCTTCTCCGCACTGGGCAATGCCACTTTCTGGACTCTGATCTACTCCGTCGCTGCCGATGTCATTACTTTAGACGCTCTGGAAACTGGCAACAGCCGTGCGGGCGCTATGACTTCTCTGCTCAGCTGCGTAAACAAGTTTGGCTGCTCGATTGGTCAATGGCTCGTTGGTATGGGCCTCCAGGTCACCGGCTTTGACGAGACCGCTCTCGTTCAGACCGATGCCGCTGTTTCCGGTATCCGCAGCACCTATGGTATCGGTGGCCTTGTCTTCGGCATTATCATCGCGCTTCTTGCCATTCGCTATCCTTACTCCCGCAAGGTCTACAACGCCAAGCTCGCCGAGCTGGAAGCCAAGAATAAGTAAAACGCTTTTCCATCCTCTCTCTATTGCGAAGAAAAAGGAAAAGGCCCGGCGGAACACATATCCGATTCGGGCCTTTTCCCTGTGTTGACCGTTATTTTCTCATTATCAAACACTTGGCTGCTGGAGCACCATGCTGTGAAAGCCGCCGCCGGAGAGGAATATCTCCCTCGCCTTCACGCCCACCAGCTCACGGTTCGGATAAAGCTCTGAAAAAATCCGCATCGCGGCTTCATCGTTCGGATCATCGAGCAAGGGACAGATCAGTGCGCCATTGGGCATATAGAAATTCAGATAGGACGCCACCAGCATATCTCCTGTCGAACGGGGCAGGGTGTGGCGGTTATGATCGACCCCCTCCGCTTCCTCCTTCGTGATAATCAATGGACGCGGCAACGGCATCTTGTGGATCACAAGATGCCGGCCGCTGGCATCCGTTTCTTTTTCCAAGGTGTCCAGCGCTTCCCTGACAATCTCATACTGCGGGTGGGACGGGTCATCCGTCCACGAAAGAAGTGCCTCACCCGGACGAATAAAGCAGAAAAGATTGTCGATGTGTCCGCGGCTTTCATCCATATAAAGCCCGCGGTGCAGCCAAATGACCTTTTCCACGCCTAGATAGCCCTTGAGCGTCGACTCCATCTGCCCACGCGTAAGGTGCGGATTGCGCCCCTTGCTCAGCAGGCACTCCTCCGTTACAACGATCGTGTTCTCACCGTCAAAGCGGAGGGCGCAGCCCTCCAGCACAAATTCCTGCACCTGATAGTAGTCCAGCCGCTCTAGCTCGCAAAGCTTCTGCGCGATCAGCTCGTCGGCGTCCCAAGGGAAGTACAGGCCCTCCTGCGTTCCTCCATAGCCATTAAAGGTCCAGCTGATCCCGCGGACCTGTGAGTCGCTGATGACAAATGTCGGCCCGGGGTCGCGCAGAAAGGCATCGTTGCTGCTCAATTCGATCACCCTCACCGCAGGATCAAGGCGGCTGCGAGCATTCTCGTATTGTGCCGCGCTCACGCAGACCGTGAGCGGCTCGTAACGGCTGATGATGTGCGCGAGCTCGCACACCGTCTTTTGCGCGGGCTTTGCCCCCATGCGCCAATTATCCGGACGCTGCGGCCAAATCATCCAGCTTCCCTTGTGCCAGCTGTTCTCCGCTGCCAAGTGAAATCCATCATGTGCAGGGAATGTATGCAGTAAAGCCACGATCTATTACTTCCTTTCGTTGCAGCGCTGCTCTGCATTTCCAGAGTGCGTTTGACAATGATTTACCAAAAAATCGATTGCTGCGATCAGCGACCCCTGTAAAAACCGTTTGCCTGTTCCGCTCGCTGTGTATAGGCTCAAATCGCTGAAATTCTGCAGCGCTCCATGCTTCTGTCCAGTAAGGGATACGAGATAAGGCGGATGCTCTGCCCGCAGACGGCGGATCTGTTCGATCAACTCTGGCTCCTGTCCGGCTGCTGCCATCACCAGCAACATATCCTCGCGTGTTATGTTTCGCTCAGCGCTCTTTAGCTCGTAGCCGTAGGTGAGCAAAAAGCTCGGATATCCATGTGAGCAAAAGACACGCCGTGCGTAGAGAGCCGCCTCGCGGCACTCATCGTCCGCAAGCAGCAGAATGCTCCGCGCGCGGAGAAAATGCTCGCGGAAGAAATCTGCCTTCTTCCCGGAAATGCCGCTGAGCGTTTCGCTGATATTGTCCAGATATTCCTGTGACCAGCAAGCAAGAGAAGCCGGCCGCACATGATTTTGTTCCTGCGCGGCGTAATAGGTCAGACGCAGCAGGTTGATGAAATCAGCATAGCCGGAAAACCCAAGCTTTTGCACAAAGCGAAAGGTCGTCGCCGTGGAAACAAAGCACTCGTGGGACAGCGCACGGATGCTCTCATCCTTTACTTTTTCAAGATTCTGTGCCACATAGTCGTATATGCTCCGATCTGTTTTGCTCAGGGAAGCGAGGTACGGCGCTGTGACCGCAAAAAAATCTTCGCTCATAGGCCGGTTCCTTTCCTTCCTCACGAATCGATTTGCTTCTATTATAGCGTGTTCGCTAACTGTTGTAAATTCAATTTTATAGAATTATAATAAAGAGATGAGCAAAACAAGTCCTAAAACAAAAGGGCGAAGAGAGAAAGAATGCGGGGATTACCCGGCAAAGAGAAAAAGCGCGCAAAAAGCAAGCCCGATAGAAAACCGAGCGAAAAAAGCTGTATGAGAGCACACTTTAAGCGCCTCGCCGGAATGATTTGGATGCGCGGTAGGAGTGAGAGCCGTGCAGAACGGCGGCCAACGCAACCGCCAGAGCGGGCAGCAGTATTTCTGGCGGGTACGATTATTGTCGGTCGTTTTGCCGTCCTTGTGCATAGCAAACCCGGCCTCGCAGACCGGATTACCGGCAGGAAGCGTTTTAGAGGCTTTCGTGCCGCGTGGATTGAGGGGGATAAACGCCTCGCCCTCATAGACCGTTTTTACGGTATTGTAGATGCTTTTCACATCGTAGCCCTTGTCGGCAAGGAAGGTGCATTCCTTTAAGGAGATCACCCTGTCAGCTTCGGCGAGGATCTCAGCGGCGACGGAGGAATCGGCGACATTGCCCGGTGTGGTCAGCTCGTAGAGCGGCAGGCCGGAGATG
>CANNTZ010000096.1 GCA_947522735.1 uncultured Oscillospiraceae bacterium
ATGCTGACCGAAGCGCCGGAGCTGCTCGGCGCCTGCGAGAGCATCGTCGTCATCGACCACCACCGCAAGATGGTCGGGCACATAGACAACGCCAAAATATTCTTCCATGAGCCGAACGCCTCCTCCGCCTCCGAAATGGTGACCGAGCTGCTGCAATATTCCGGCGAGGGCCACGACATCACGTCGGTCGAGGCAGAGGCGCTGCTTGCGGGAATCACGCTCGACACCAAGAATTTCGTCATGCGTACCGGCGTGCGCACCTTTGAAGCGGCGGCCTATCTGCGCAAGATGGGCGCGGACACCGTGGAGGTGAAGCGCATGTTTGCGGGCACGATGAGCGCCTATCAAAAGCGTACAAAGCTTGTCGCGTCGGCACACATCTATCGCCGCTGTGCAATTGCGGGCGCGCGCGACAGCACCAGCGAGATCAAGATTGTAGCGCCGCAAACTGCCGACGAGCTGCTCAACATCGACGGCGTGGACGCCTCCTTCGTCATGTACGACTACGGCGGCGAGGTATCCATCTCGGCACGCTCCCTTGGCAAGATAAACGTGCAGCTCATCATGGAAAAGCTTGGCGGCGGCGGCCACCAGACGATGGCGGGAACGCAGCTCAAGGGAGAAACGATAGAAAACGCGGCAAGTATGCTGGAAAAAGCAATTGACGAATATTTTGACATGTACGTCCGCGACCGGGATCCCGAAGAGGAGACGGACGGGCAGGACAGCCAGGAAAACGACCAGACAGAAAGGATTGAATGATATGAAAGTTCTTCTCAAGCAGGATGTTCAGGGCTCCGGCAAAAAGGGAGAGATTGTCAACGTGGCGGACGGCTACGCGCGCAACTTTCTCATCAAGCGCGGGCTTGCCGTGGAGGCGAGCGCACAGGTGCTGGGCGAGGTGAAGGCAAAGGAGGAGGCTGCTAAGCGCCGCGAGGCGCTCGAGCTCCAGAACGCGCGCGAGACCGCAAAGCAGCTTGACGGCAAGGCCGTGAAGCTCACCGCCAAATCCGGCGCGAACGGCAGGCTCTTCGGCTCCGTGACCTCCAGAGAGGTCGCTGAGGCCGTGGAAAAGGCGTTCGGCATCGCGATAGACAAGCGCAAGATCGAGCTGTCCTCGGAGATAAAGAATTACGGCTCCTACGAGGCCGCGCTCAAGCTCCACGCGGGCGTCAGCGCAAAAATTTTCGTAGTCGTCGCCGAGGAATAACCGGCGGCGCTGGAACGGAGAACGGCTATGCAGTCGATGCAGTCAACGGGCGCGCTGCCCGATATTTCGGTCAAAATCCCATATAATCTCGAGGCGGAGCAGTCGGTGCTCGGTGCGGTGCTGGTGGATCCCGGCTGTCTGCCGGGTATCCTCGAGCAGCTACGCCCCGAAAACTTTTACCGCCCTCAGCACGCCGAAATCTTCGCGCTGATGAGCCGCATGTTCATTGCAGGCGAGACAATGGATTTCGTCACCGTGCTAAACCGCGTGCGCGCCGAAAACATCTTTGAGTCCGACGCCGACGCAAAGCTGTATCTGTCGCAGCTTGTCGATATTGTTCCAACAATCTCCAATATCGACGCCTACGTCGGCATAGTGCTCGACAAGTACATCGGGCGTATGCTGGTTCAGGCTTCGCGCGAGATCATCTCGGAGGCGTCCGACGGACAGGGCGACGCACAGATGCTGCTTGACAGCGCCGAGCAGAAGATATATGATATCCGGCAGGGCCGCGGCACCAAGGGCGTCATCCACATCAGCGAGAGCGCCCTTGCCACCTTCGACCGCCTGCAAAAGCTCAGCGGCAAGGACCGCGAGCAATATCTCGGCATCTCGACGGGCTACGGCGAGCTTGACAACATTCTGACCGGCCTCAACAAGTCCGATCTGCTGATAATCGCCGGGCGCCCCGGCATGGGCAAAACCACCTTTGCGCTCAACATTGCCGCAAACGTCGCCTTTGACCAGAAGCGCACCGTCGTCGTGTTCTCGCTCGAAATGAGCGCGGAGCAGCTCACCGCCAAGATATTTTCCTCCAAGGCGGCCATCTCCTCCAAGGCGTTCCGCACCGGCCAGATGTCGCAAAACGAATGGGTGAGGCTCATCGAAACGATACAGGTCGTCTCCAAGTCGCCGATATACATGGACGACACCTCCAGCATAACCGTCGCCGAGATGAAAGCAAAGCTGCGCCGCATCCCGGATCTCGGGCTGGTGGTTATAGATTACCTTCAGCTTATGACCTCCGGCGGCGGCAAGCGCAACGAGAATCGTGTGCAGGAGGTCTCCGAGATCACCCGCTCGCTCAAGATCATGGCGCGCGAGCTGGACGTGCCGGTCATCGTCTGCTCGCAGCTCTCCCGCGGCGTCACGGGACGTCAGGACAAGCGGCCGCAGCTCTCCGACCTGCGCGAATCCGGCTCCATCGAGCAGGACGCGGACATCGTCATGATGCTCCACCGCGAGGCTTACTTCGACCAGAACGCCGAAAACGGCAACATGGCCGAGCTGATTGTCGCCAAAAACCGCCACGGCGAAACCACCTCCATCAACCTCGGCTGGGACGGCGTTCACTCCCGCTTCCAGTCCGTCGATACGATGCACACCGCCTGACGGCGGCGGACAACGCCCCTATGATATTCCGCCTCACGCCAACGGAGCTTGCGCTATTGATTTCGCCAGGCTTATTCCCGCGGCGTGAGGGCGGATCTGTTTTTGACGGTCTTTTTCGCCTTTGGCGAGACGCGAACGCTTATTTTGCCAGCCTGCCCTCCTGTCTTGAGCACGCATAAGAATGTGCTTTGGCAGGGGGCAGGCTAATGCTTTAAACCGGCAATGTCTCACCAAAATGTGAGGGGATAAAATCAATTATAAAATGCAAAGGGATCCGCTACGCCTTGCCTCCGGCAAACAAAAACAGCCGAAAACCGGAGCCCCCGATTCTCGGCTGAACAATATGCGATATTCTCAGAAGGCTTTGACCGACAGACGGAAATATGCCTGCGGATGAGCGCACACCGGACAAACCTCCGGCGCCCTCTCGCCGACGTGCAGGTAGCCGCAGTTGCCGCACTTCCACACGACCAGCTCTTTCTTTTCAAACACCTCGCCCTTTTCGATGTTGAGCTGGAGCGCGAGGAATCTGTCCTCGTGGGACTTCTCGATCTTAGCCACGCCCTCAAACAGCTCCGCAATGCTCTCGAAGCCCTCATCGCGTGCGGTTTTTGCAAAGTCCGCATACATCTCGGTCCACTCGTAATTCTCGCCCTCGGCGGCGTCGCGCAGGTTTTCGGGGGTGCCGGGCACTCCATCATGCAGCAGCTTGAACCATATTTTCGCGTGCTCCTGCTCGTTTGCGGCTGTCTCGGCGAAAATCTCGGCTATCTGCTCATAGCCGTCCTTGCGTGCCTTGGACGCATAATAGGTATACTTGTTGCGCGCCTGTGATTCGCCTGCAAACGCGGCCCTCAGATTGGCCTCGGTTTTGCTTCCTTTAAGTTCAGCCATTTCCGTAACCTCCTTAAATTTCCGTGTTGTCGCGATGAATCATATACTCATAATACAACCAAACAGGCTCTTTGTCAATATGACAAATCGACGAAATATGGCATAAGCAAGCCAAAAACGACCTTTTATTCCTCTTGCTCCGCTCCAATTGCCGCAAAGTACCGATCCTCCATCGGTATCCACTCCCGAACGAAGCGTCCGAGAAGATATTCGCCGTCGCGTTCGCGTATACGCCCCAGCCGCTTTCCATAGGGCGCGGAGAGGATGTATCTTGCATCGTAATATTTTTGCAGCGCCGGATGCAGGCTGTACACACCCTCGACGATGCTTATCCTCCTTGGCTGCGCCTCGATGAGGTCGCCAAGGCTCATAGTAGAGCAGTCGAACCGGCGATAGCCAAACGGCTTTCCGGACGCTATCCCGCGCAGCACCTCCGCCTCCAGCCGTTCATAATCGACGTTGCCGCCGGGCTGAGAAAAGCGCTCCGGCGTGCGCTGGTGCTTTTGCAAAAAGAAGTCGTCGGTGTGGAACAGGTTGCAGGCATCCTCGCCGTAGACCTCCTGCGCAAGCGCCGCAAGCGAGCTTTTGCCGGTGCCGCTGCCCCCGTCTATCGCGATAATGCAGCGTCCCCTGTCCGCAAGGCAGGCGTCGATGCTCTCGAACAGCCCTAAATTTTCACACAGCCGCTCATCGAGCACGCGGTAGGCGGGCGAATAGGCTGCGCGGTATTCCGGCGAGTGGCTGCGCGCCGGATAGCCCTCTGCCCTGTATCTTTCCAGCTCCGGAGAGATATCTCCGAAACCCGCCGCGCCGGAGGCGCACAGCGCCCTCAATATCTCCAGCTTGCGCTCAAAGCCCTCTACGCTTCCGCGGTGCGTCCTCGCCGTCACCGCAAACAGGCCGCTCACCGTTTCCGGCGATGCTGCCGAGCGCCGCGCCTTCAGCGCCGCCAGATTCAACCGCGCGAGCCCGTTGCCGATGCTCTCGTACAGCGGCAACGTCCCGTCCGGTTCCACACTGTCAAGCTCCAGCCGCAGCCGCCGAGCCGCCGCGGCGCGGTCGGTTATCAGGTGCCCTCCCGCGAACTCGTTCTGATATATCAGCTTTATCAGGTCACCGGGACGCGCCTCCGGACGCGTCCGCAGCTCTCGCCAAAGTATTTCCTCAAGCTCGTCCATTGTCTACATATCCCGCTTTTTTGAGCAGCATCACGATCGGCGGCACCACCACGAGCTGCAATATTATTCCCGGAACGGCGTTCAGCACCGCTCCAGCGATGAACAGCTTCCAGGTGAACTCGTTCCCGGCGGCGCTCATCAGCCCCCATGTGGCGAGCCCCCATACGAGCCTTCCTATCACCATTGCGGCGACAAGCTCGACATAGATAAGCCAGTTCTTTTTCGGCAGCAGCTTATAGAGCAGCCCCGCCGCCGCGCCGTAGGCCGCCATCTCGAACGCCATAGCTATCGCGGTCGGAAACATCGGCGGCATATACATTATCAGGCTGCGCAGCAGCGGTGCGATAAAGCCCACCGCCAAGCCATAGGGCCAGCCGCAGACAAAGCCGCAAATCAGCACCGGCAGGTGCATGGGCAGCAGCATCCGACCTATCTGCGGTATCTGTCCCGTCAGAAACGGCAGCAGGAACGCCACCGCGAGCATCAATCCGGAAATAACGAGGTTTCTGATAAAACCCTTCATGTTTGACATTGCAATTTTCCTCCTCAAATACAAAAACGCCGCAAAAACCCAAGCCCCCGTGCTCGGAGGCCTGACGCCTTTGTGGCATCGTTGCATCGGAACCGCAGCGTTTCCGCTTTAATGATAGTGTTGTATTCGTGCCTGCGCGAGCTTTTGCCCACCTATACGTCCATTATATCACACCGCCGCGCGTTCCGTCAAGAGCTATTTGCTCTCGATGCGGTGGCTGAAATCACAGTATTCGCAGAGCATCCTGTCGCCGTCCGGCGCGTTGACGTCCGGCTTGTAGGAGGCCGGGAGGTACGGCTCGACGGTGGTGATGCAGTTGTGATTGCGGCAGGGCCCGCCGCAAACGCCCAAAAGCCTGTCGTGCTCGCCTGGCGCCTCGAGCATCTTCATGATAAGCGCCATCCGAGCATAGACGCCGCACTCCGCCTGACGGAAATACAGCGCGCGCGGGTCGTCATCCACCTCGCAGGTTATCTCGTCCACCCTCGGCAGCGGGTGCAGCACGATGAGGTCGCGCTTCGCGTGCACAAGCTTTCCCG
>CANNTZ010000097.1 GCA_947522735.1 uncultured Oscillospiraceae bacterium
CGTCTACATGCAGTGCTCTCAGACGAAGGGCTTCTGCGGCGTGACGATCGCGAAGCTCGTGGAGGAAGGGAAGATCTCGCTGGACGACCCCGTCTCGAAGTACCTCCCCGAATTCAAGACGCTGTGGATCAAGTCGTCCGAGTCGAACGGCGTGCGGACGCTCGTGAAGGCGAAGAACGTCCTCACGGTCCGCATGGTGCTGAACCACACGGGCGGCTTCCCGTTCGAGATCTGCGCGAAGCAGGGCAACATCAGGGGCGGCGGCTGGTCGGGCGGCGCGCCGCTCCGCCAGACGGCGGCGATCGCGGCGGCCTCGCCGCTCCTGTTCGAGCCGGGCACGAAGGTGCAGTACTCGAACACGGGCATCGACATCGGCGCGGCGGTCGTCGAGGTCGTGACGGGGATGCACTGGGAGGACTACCTCCAGCAGGCCGTCCTCGACCCGCTCGGCATGAAGGACACGACGTTCTGGCCGACGGACGCGCAGCTCGCGCACCTCGTCGAGAGCTACACCTGCCAGAAGGGCAAGCCGGCGAAGTACCTCTACGAGCACGCGATGGAGCAGCGGCCCTACAACGACCGCGGGCGCATCTTCGCCTCGGCGGGCGCGGGCCTCTGGACGACGGCGAACGACCAGCTCAAGTTCTACAAGATGCTCATGAACCTCGGCGTCGGCGACAACGGCGTGCGGATCCTCAAGGAGGAGACGGTGAAGTCGATCCTCGCGGTCTCGACGCGCCCGGAAGGGCTCGGCGGCTACTCGCTCGGCCTCGCCGCGCCGGTGAAGGACGGCGACGACCAGTGGTTCGGCCACGGCGGCGCGTGGGGCACGAACTGCATGGTCAACTGGCACCGCAAGGAGCTGAAGCTCTGGGCCGTGCAGCTCGAGGGCGGGCCACGCCCGTGGGACAATGCGCGCGGCGCGGCGGAGAAGAAGTTCTTCCAGTACGTGATCGACAACTCCGGCGCGAACGCCTACACGGGGCGCGTGAAGTAAGGCAGGGAAGCGAAGAAGATGTTTGAGGGAACGGTATTCGGGCGGCTCGACCAGAAGCTGCAGCAGGCGATTTCGGAGGCGGGGTACGCGAAGCCGACGCCGATTCAGGAGCAGGCGATTCCGCATCTGCTGGACGGGCGCGACCTGATCGGCATCGCCCAGACGGGCACGGGGAAGACGGCGGCGTTCATGCTGCCGATCCTGAACCACCTCGTCAAGGTGCGCCGTCCGCGCCACATCGGCCACCCGCGTGCCCTCATCCTCTCGCCGACGCGCGAGCTCGCCGCGCAGACGGCGGAGAACGTGCGGAAGTACGCCAAGCACGCGAACCTGCCGTTCGCGTGCGTCTTCGGCGGCGTCTCGCAGTTCGGCCAGGTCAAGGACGTCAAGAAGGGCGCGGAGATCGTGATCGCCTGCCCCGGCCGGCTCATCGACCTCATGACGCAGGGCATCCTCTACCTCGACCAGGTGGAGTGCTTCGTCCTTGACGAGGCCGACCGCATGCTCGACATGGGCTTTCTTCCCGACATCAAGCGCATCATCTCGAAGCTCCCGAAGGCGCGCGAGTCGCTCTTCTTCTCCGCGACGATGTCGCCTGCGATCGCGAAGCTCGCGGGCGAGCTCGTGACGGATCCGGTGAAGGTCGAGATCTCGCCCGAGACGCCGACCGTCGAGAAGATCAACCAGAAGGTGATGTTCGTCGAGAAGTCGAACAAGGACTCGCTGCTCATCCACCTCCTGAAGACGCATCCGGAGTGGGCGAAGGTCATCGTCTTCACGAAGATGCGCCACGGGGCGGACCGCATCGTCAAGAAGCTCCTGAAGGCGGAGATCCCCTGCGCGGCGATCCACTCCGACAAGACGCAGAACCAGCGCACGCGCGCGCTGGACGGCTTCCGCAAGGGGCAGGTGCGCGTCCTCGTCGCGACGGACATCGCGAGCCGGGGCATCGACGTGCCGGACGTCGCGTGCGTCGTCAACATGGAGCTTCCGCTCGAGACGGAGAGCTACGTCCACCGCATCGGCCGCACGGCGCGCGCCGGCGAGTCGGGCGCGGCGATTTCGTTCGTGACGGTCGAGGAGCGCGGCCAGCTCAAGGCCGTCGAGCGCCTCATCAAGAAGACGATTCCCGTCGACCGCGACCATCCCTATCACTCGGACGTCGCCGACCGGAAGACGGGCCATCAGGGCGAGGGGCTTCCCCAGGCGCCGTGGGTGCATCCCGCGAACCGGAACCGCAACAACCGCAAGCGGCAGGGCCACACGGGCTACCAGGGCCGCCGCCAGCCCGACTTCGGCCAGAAGAGGCGTCCGCCGGACCGATAGTCCCGCCGCCTAGTTCGCGTAGTGGCGGACGAGGGCCTCGTAGTCGTCGGCCTGCGCTTCCATCGACTCGACCATCTTGAACTGCGTGCGGCAGCGCACGAGGTTGTGGTCGTCGTAGGCCGTGCGAAAGTAGGTGTCGCCCGCCAGGTAGTCGGTGAGGAAGCGGATGCCGATCGTGAGCGTGATGAGCCGCCCTGCAAACGCGAGGTTCGCCTTCTCGGCCTCGGTCAGGAACTTCGCGCCCGCGAGATAGCCCTTGACGAGGGCCTCGAAGTACTCCTTCTTGGAATAGACCTTCGAGAGGTCTTTCTCGTCTTCGGCGGCAGCTGCGGACGACGTGCGCACCATGTCGCCGAAGTCGTAGAGCGCCGAGCCGGGCATCGTCGTGTCGAGGTCGATGACGACGCTCGTGCCGTCCGGCGCGAGCATGACGTTGTTGATTTTCGTGTCGTTGTGCGTGACGCGCTCGGGGATCTCGCCGCTGCGCATCATCGTCACGATCTTCGCGGCCTCTTCGCGACGCCGGTCAATGAACGCGAGCTCGGCGGCGACCTTCGCCTTGCGGCCCTTCACGTCCGCTGCCGCCGCCGCGTCCAGGAGGCGTAGGCGGTCGACCGTGTCATGGAACTTCGGGATGATCTCGCCGAGGCGCGGCGCGGGCAGGTCAGCGAGGTCGTTCTGGAACTTCGCGAACGCGCCCGCCGCGAGCTCGGCCTGCGCGGGGCTCGTGATGAGATCGACGGACGTGTAGCCCTCGAGGAACGCATAGACGCGCCAGGGGTTCTCGTAGGCGACCACGTCCAGCGACTTGACGCCCTTTGCCTGGAGGTGGCGCGTCACGCGCAGGATGTTGCTTTTCAGGAGGTCGGGCGGAAAGATGTCCGTGTTGACGCGCTGGAGGATGAAGCGCGTGCCGCGCGCCGTCTCGACCTTGAACGTGTCGTTGATGTGTCCCGAGCCGTAGCGCGCGACGTCCGTGACGCCGTCGATGCCCATCAGGGCGAGCGCGTCGTGAAGTTCTTCCTGCGAATAGGTGCGGTTTGACATGGAATCGTCCTCCTTTGTTTGTCGAACTTGAATTATAGCAAAATTCGCGGCGGCGATTTGTGGTATACTATCTCGCCATATGAAAAACAAGAAAATGTTTTTGGTGGCCGCCACAGTCCTGTGTGCGGCGGGTGTTTTTGCGGCGCATGAGGGCGGGCCCCCGCCCTATCCGAACTTCGGCCTGCCCCGCGTGGAAGAGATGATGTTCCTCGTCCTCCAGATCGGCGTCATCATCTTTGCGGCGCGCGTGGGCGGCGCGATCGCGGCCTGCCTGAAGCTGCCGTCGATCCTTGGCGAGCTCGCGGCCGGCATCGTGATCGGCCCGTGGGCCCTGGGCGGGCTTGGCTTTGGCGACGGCCTGTTTGCGGGCGGCCTCTTCCATGGCGCGGAGCTGCGCGCGATCGCGAAGGAGACGGGCCATGCGTTTGACGCGACGTCGCCCGCGCTTTACGGCATCGCGACCTTGGCCTCGGTCATCCTTCTTTTCCTGTCGGGCCTTGAGACGAACCTCAAGCTCTTCCTCCGCTACTCGTTCGTCGGCCTGATGGTCGGCCTCGGCGGCGTGATCGTCTCGTTCGTCTTCGGCGACCTCTGCGCGGTCTACCTGCTGCCGGAGTTCTTCGAGCACTTCGCGTACCTAGAGGGCCTGCCGCTCGCCGAGGCGATGACGAAGGAGGCGCCGCTCTACATGGGCATCATGTCCACGGCGACCTCGGTCGGCATCACGGCGCGCATCCTCTCCGAGAAGAAGCAGATGGATTCCGAGGAGGGCGTGACGATCATGGCGGGCGCCGTGATCGACGACGTCCTTGGCCTCATCGTGCTGGCGATCGGCAACGGCATCATCGTCGCGAACCATGCGGTGGCGAAGGCCGGCACGTCCGCCGGGGCGATGGACTGGGGCGCGATCGGCCTCGTCGCGCTCAAGGCGTTCGGCGTCTGGCTCGGCGCGACGGCGATCGGGCTGCTCGCGGCGCGCTGGATCGCGAAGTTCCTGAAGGCGGCGTTCAAGAGCCCGGTCGTCATCGCGACGATGGCGTTCGGCCTCGCGCTCGTCCTTGCGGGCTTCTTTGAGTTCATGGGGCTGGCGATGATTATTGGCGCGTACGTGATGGGCCTCGCGCTCTCGCGCACGGACCTCAAGCACCCGATTCAGGAGATGCTGACGCCTGTCTACACGTTCCTCGTGCCCGTCTTCTTCTGCACGATGGGCATGATGGTCGATGTCACGGCCCTCTGCTCGAAGCCCGTCCTCGTCTTCGGCGGCATCTACACGGCGCTCGCCGTTGCGGCGAAGGTGATCGGCTGCATGGTGCCGTCGCTCTGCTGCGGCTTCAATCTCCTTGGCGGCCTTCGGATCGGCGCAGGCATGGTGCCGCGCGGCGAAGTCGCGCTCATCATCGCGGGCCTCGGCCTTTCGAGCGGCTTCCTCACGCAGGAGATCTTCGGCATCGGCATCCTGATGACGCTCGTCACGACGGTCGTTGCGCCGCCCGCGCTCGTCGGGCTCTTCGCGCCGAAGGCGAAGGGCGTGCGGCATCCGAAGCAGAGCCACGACAACTCGCGTCCCGTCGTCTTCGAGCTGCCGACGGCCGACGTCGCCGCGCTCATGCTCGACAAGCTCGTCGCCGAGTTCCGCGACGAGGGCTTCTTCACGTCGCTCCTCTCGAAGGAGGACAGCATCTGGGAGATCGCGATGGACAACATGGAGCTGTCCGTCCAGCGCGACAAGAACGTGATCACCGTCTCCTGCACGCCCGCCGAGGAGGCGATCGTGATGACGGCGTGGATGGAGGTCGCCTCCGAGATGAACGACCTCGCCCGCCAGATCGCCAAGCCCATCCGCCGCGAAGACGTCGGCCGGATGCTGAAGGACGGCGAATCGGCGGAGCCGGCGCACAAGCGCCATACGGGCGTCGGCCGCCATCTGAAGGACTTCGTGATGCTGCCGAAGTTCCGGGCCGCCTCGAAGAAGGAGGCGATCGAGAAGCTCGTCGCCGAAATCGCGGCGGCGTGTCCGGCGCAGGTCAAGGACGTCGCCGCCGCGACGGCGGCCGTCCTGCGCCGCGAGGCCTCGATGCCGACCGGGCTTGACC
>CANNTZ010000098.1 GCA_947522735.1 uncultured Oscillospiraceae bacterium
CGGTTTCTTACGTTTGCTGTTGCGCAGCGTTCATCCCCGCGGCGCGAAAGTGATTCTACCTTTCGCCGCGCGAGCCACCTAACGATATCGAATCCGTAAGCCCACGCGCGAAGCGCGGAGGCGAACCGCGTCCGGTCGAAAGATGAGAGGAGATCCAAGGGGAGAGAAGAAAACCGCCCGAACGGTTTTCTTCTCTCCCCTTGGTGCGTCTTTGCTTACTTTCGTCGCAAAACGAAAGTAAGTGCCTGCCCGGCACGAGGGCAAGCCAACGCCAAAACGCAGCTTATTCTCGCCGACAGGTGAAAGACAAAGCCAACTATAAGAAAAGATAGATCAACTCGCCGCCGCGCGAGCCAGATCGCGCCCAAACGCAGTTTCCCCTTGAAGATAAACAAAAAATCCCCGCCAAAGACGACCGCTGCTAAATTAACAAAAAATTAACAAACAAAAACAAGGGGAACCCTGACGAAAAAACGTATATAGTAAGTGAAACCAAAAGAGCGGACAAGCTCCGGCAAAACGCACGAAACGGTGGTGATTAAATTGAGCGAAACAACAACGATACGCGAGCGCACCGAAGCACAGGAAACGGCGCAGCTCTCGGAGTATGCCTGCAAAGCGGCGCAAGGTCTGGGGCGCGACAGAAAAGAGCCGCCGTGCCCGATACGCACCGATTTCCAGCGCGACCGCGACAGAATACTCCACTGCAACGCCTACCGCCGTCTGATGCACAAGACGCAGGTGTTTCTCTGCCCCGTCGGAGACCACTACCGCACGCGGCTGACGCATACGCTGGAGGTGTCGCAGATAGCGCGGACTATCGCGCGCGCGCTGCGGCTCAACGAGGATCTCACCGAGGCGATAGCTCTCGGGCACGACCTTGGGCACACGCCGTTCGGTCACGCCGGGGAGCGCAGCCTTGACCGCATCAATCCCAACGGCTACCGTCACTACATACAAAGCGTGCGCGTTGTGGAAAAGCTGGAGAAGGACGGGCTCGGTCTCAACCTGACGAAGGAAACGCGCAACGGCATCCTCTGCCACACCGAGGGAGAGCAGGCGGATACGCTGGAGGGCCGTGTCGTGCGTCTCTCCGACAAGATAGCCTATATCAACCACGATATAGAGGACGCGGTTCGCGCGGGCGTGCTGTGCGAGGAGGATATCCCGGCGCCGTCCCGGGCGCTGCTGGGCGGACGCAAGACCGAGCGGATAACCACGCTGGTGCTTGCGGTCGTCAACGCCTCACAGGACAAGCCCGACATAACCATGCAGCCGGATATCGCCGCCGAATTTGAGCGTCTCAAGCGCTTCATGCACGAGGCGGTCTACACCAACCCAGTCGCAAAGGCGCAGGAGGGCAAGGCCGAGGAGCTGGTCAGCCGCCTTTATGAGCACTATCTGACCCGCCCGGACGAGCTGCCGGACGAGTTCCGCGGCATCTATGAGCGCGAGGGCGCGCATCGCGCCGCCTGCGACTACATCTCCGGCATGAGCGACCGCTTTGCCGTCCACTGCTATGAGAAGCTGTTTGTTCCAACCTTTTGGGCGGAGCTTTGAGCGCAAAATACACCAATTTGAAAGGAGGAACGGCGCATGATTCCGGATCAGGTGATTGAGGAGCTGAAATACCGCAATGACATCGAGAGCGTAGTCTCGTCGTATGTGAGCATCGCGCGGCGCGGGCGCAACCGCGTGGGGCTCTGCCCGTTCCACTCCGAAAAGACGCCCTCCTTCACCGTCTATCCCGATAACCAGTCGTTCTACTGCTTCGGCTGCGGCGCTGGCGGCGACGTGATAACCTTTATCCGCAAAATAGAAAATCTCAGCTACATAGACGCGCTGCGGCTGCTTGCAAAACGCGTCGGAATGGAGCTGCCGGAGGACGCGGACACCGACGGCTCGTCGCGCAGGCGGCTGCGGCTGCTGGAGATGAACCGCGCCGCTGCGCGCTTTTACCACAACGCGCTGCTCTCTCCAGAGGGCGCGCCGGGGCTGCAATATCTGACCGGGCGCGGACTGACGCCAAAAACGATACGCCACTTCGGGCTGGGCTACGCCTCGGCGAACCGCTACGACCTCATGAACGCGCTCTCCGCCGAGGGCTACTCGCGCGAGGAGATGGCCGAGGCGGCGCTGATATCCAACGGGAAATACGGCTACTACGACCTTTTCCGCAACCGCGTGATCTTTCCGATAATCGACCTGCGCGGAAGCGTGATAGGCTTTGGCGGACGCCTTTTATCCGGCGACGGCCCAAAATATCTCAACTCCAGCGACACTCCGGTATACAAAAAGAGCCGCAACCTCTTTGCTCTCAACTTTGCAAAGGACTGCGGCGGCGACGCGCTGTTGCTCGCCGAGGGCTATATGGACGTCATTACGCTGCACCAGGCGGGCTTTACCAACGCCGTCGCCACACTCGGCACGGCGCTCACCTCCGAGCAGGCGCGCATTATCTCGCAATACGCCAAAACGGTGGTGCTCTCCTACGACTCTGACGAGGCGGGACAGAAGGCGACCAGGCGCGCCTCCGAAATCTTCGCAGAGACCGGGATCAGGACTAAGGTTCTGAAGCTGAGCGGCGCGAAGGATCCGGACGAATATATAAAAAAATTCGGCGCGGCAAGGTTCAGGCAGGTGCTCGAGGGCAGCAGCAGCGCCACGGAATACGCGCTCGACTCGATAAAGTCACAGCACGACCCCGACACGCCGGACGGCCGGCTCGCGATACTAAAGGACAGCATCCGCTATATCTCTGAGCTTTCAAGTCCCGTTGAGCGCGACATCTACGCGTCGCGGCTCTCCGGGGAATTAAACGTGTCAAAGGACGCAATAATAATGCAGATGAACGACGAAAGGAAGCGAAAAAGCCGCGAGCAGCAAAAAAAAGAGCGCCGCGACCTCTCGGTGTTCAGTTATTCGCCTCAGGACAGACGCGATTACGAGCGCAGCCGCAATATAAAGGCGGCTGTCAACGAGGAAAAGCTGATAGCCTGCATGATGCAGAATCCGGAATGTGTCAGCAGCGTCGTGCAGCAGCTTGACGGCTCGCTGCTGGCTGTGGAGGCCCACCGGAGGATATTCGAGGAGATAAAGCGTCGCAGCAACGCGGGACAGCCCTGCGGCTTCACCGAGCTCAACGCTGGGCTGTCGCTCGAGGATATCGGCAAGCTTTCGGGTATTATGGCGTCTACGAGCGGGATAACCCTCTCTACAGAGGACGTCGATTACTATATAAACGCGATAAGGTCGGCGGAGAACACTCTGTCCAAGCAGAAAATCGAGGAGATGGACGACGACGAGTACCTGCGGCGCATCGCAGAAAAATTAAAACAGAAACAGGAGAATCAATGATATGGCGGAGATAATGGAGAAACCGGCGGAGGAGAGAAAGGACGCGGCTATGGAGCAGCCGAGCGGCGAAAAGAAATCGATGGTGAAGGAGCTTATCGAGAGCGGAAAGGCCAAGGGCAAGCTCTCCACCAAGGAGATAAACGAGCTGCTCGAGGAGGACGATTTCGACGTTGAGCAGATAGACCGGCTCTATGACGAGCTGGAATCCTACAACATCGAAATCATCGAAGACTTCAATCCGAACGTGGACTTTGACCTCGACCTGAAGCTCGTCGGCGACGACGACATGGAGGCCGCGTTCGCCGCCGAGGGCATCAGCATTGACGACCCGGTGAAGATATATCTAAAGGAGATAGGCCGCGTGCCGCTGCTCTCTCCGGAGGAGGAGATCGAGTTTGCGTCGCGCATGCCGAACGACGAATATGCCAAAAAGCGGCTGGCCGAGGCCAATCTGCGGCTGGTCGTCAGCATCGCCAAGCGCTATGTCGGCAGAGGAATGCAGTTCCTCGACCTCATCCAGGAGGGCAACCTCGGGCTTATCAAGGCGGTCGAAAAATTTGACCACACCAAGGGCTTCAAGTTCTCCACCTACGCCACGTGGTGGATACGTCAGGCGATAACCCGCGCCATTGCCGATCAGGCGAGAACCATCCGCATCCCCGTGCACATGGTGGAAACCATCAACAAGGTCAAGAAGATCAGCAACCAACTGCTGCACAAAAACGGCCGCGAGCCGAGCGTCGAGGAGATAGCCTCAGAGCTTGGCATGCCGGTCGATAAGGTGCGTGAGGTCATGCGCGTCGCTCAAGAGCCGGTCTCGCTTGAAACGCCTATCGGCGAGGAGGAGGACAGCCATCTCGGCGACTTCATCGCCGACGACGACACCCCGGCACCCGCCGACGCTGCCTCACACACACTGCTGCGCGAGCAGCTCTCCGACGTGCTCTCCACCCTCACTCCCCGTGAGGAAAAGGTGCTGCGTCTGCGCTTCGGGCTTGAGGACGGTCGCTCCCGCACCCTCGAGGAGGTCGGCAAGGAGTTCAACGTCACCCGCGAGCGCATCCGCCAGATCGAGGCCAAGGCGCTGCGCAAGCTGCGTCATCCCAGCCGCAGCAAGCGCCTGAAGGACTTCCTCGACTGATTTTTTGCAATAATCCGGCAGAGCATCGCCATTTTCCGCATTTTAACGCTTGCAAAAACTACACCGATATGGTATACTTATATCAGATACACGATCAGCCGATCGTTTACTTAGAATTGCAGGTGTACAAAATGCAGCTCACATTGGAATCGGATTATGCGATACGCATAATATACATCATCGCAAGCGACAGTGCCAAGCGCATGGATGCAAAGGCGATATCGGAGATAAGCGGCGTTCCGCTGCGCTTCTCGCTGAAGATACTGCGCAAGCTTGTCGGAGGCGGCCTTGTCCGCTCTTACAAGGGCACGCGCGGCGGCTACGAGCTTGCCAAGGAGCCGCGCGATATATCGATACTCGACGTCGTCGAGCTGACCGAGGGGCCGATAAACATCAACCGCTGCGTCTCCGGCGACTTTATCTGCACGCGCGTCAAGGACTCGCCCTGTCAGTTCCAGCGGCGCTTCGACGAGGTCTCCCGGACGATTCGGGATTCTTTCCGCGCGCTCACCTTCGACCGTTTCCTTGAGTGATATAAACAGCAAGCCCCCGCCTGCATGCGGCAAGCGGGGGCTTTCGTTTGCTGTTGCGCAGCGTTAATCCCCGCGGCGGGCAGCGCCCGCAAGCATATCCGCGCCGGGCAATGCCCGGTGATATAGCCGCGGATCGCGCCAAAGGCGCTTACGTTATCGATTGCGCAGCGTTAATCCCCGCGGCGCGAGAATAATTCTACCTTTCTCCGCGCGAACCAGTCGGCGCACTTGATAACGTAAGCCATCGCGCGAAGCGCAGAGGCGAACCGCGTCCGGTCGAAAGATGAGAGGAGATCCAAGGGGAGAGAAGAAAACCGCCCGAACGGTTTTCTTCTCTT
>CANNTZ010000099.1 GCA_947522735.1 uncultured Oscillospiraceae bacterium
GTCACAAGTGGTGCAACTGGTGGTTCCACGTCATGCACCTGAACACAGGCAGCGGCAAAATGTCCAAATCCAAGGGGGAGTTCCTCACCGTTTCGCTGCTCGAGCAGAAGGGCTACGACCCGCTTGCCTACCGCTTCTTCTGCCTCCAGAGCCACTACCGCAAGTCGCTGATGTTCACTTGGGAAAACCTTGACAACGCAGTCGCGGCGTATAACAAGCTGGTCGCAAGGATAGCGCAGCTTGACGCAAACGGCGAAGCGCCCGACGAGAGCGCAATGGCCGAATACAAGGCATGCTTCAAGGCGGCGATGGACAACGACCTGAACACCTCTCTCGGCATCACCGCGCTCTACGATGTGCTCAAGGCGAAGATAGGCGACGCGAGCAAGCTGGCGCTCATCGAAGGCTTCGACGAGGTTCTCTCGCTTGGACTTATCGACGCCGCGGCGAGACTGAAGGCGCCGGCGGCGGACGGCGGGGACGCGGAGATCGAGGAGCTGATCGCAAAGCGTCAGGAGGCGCGCAGGGCGAGGGATTTTGCGACCGCCGACGCCATACGTGACCGTCTCGGCGCGATGGGCGTCGTGCTCGAGGACACCCCGCAGGGCGTGAAGTGGCACAGATAACGGCTCAACAGCATCTCCACTGCCGTGTGCCGGGGAGCGGTTGATGTTTTGGCCGATGTGTGATAAGATGTGGGTAACGAGCGTCGCTTCAGAGCGACATCATATAACGGAGGTAGGCCTGATGTTTGAAAAAATAATACCAGTCGCACTGAATCCGGCGCTGGACATAACGCTGCGCGTAGACGGACTGTATGCGGAGCAGATCAACACCGTGCTCGACGAGGAGACGGACGCCGCCGGAAAGGCGACCAACGTCTCGAAGGTGCTGCGGCGCTTCGGCGTGGACAACACGGCGATAATTCTTGCCGGACGCGAGAACGCCGACAACTATTTCCGCGTGCTGTCCTCCGCGCCGGAGGATGAGCGGATACGCTGGGATACCGTTTATAATCCGGGGCTGATACGTGAAAACCTGCACATCATCCTGCCGGACGGCTCGCTTGTCACTGTGCGCCGCGAGGGCTTCACCGCCGGGAGGCGCGCGCTCGACGAGGTGGCCGCGCTGCTTGAGGAGCGGGTGAACGAAAGGACGCTGGTCATGCTCTGCGGCCGGCTCCCAAACGGCATTGGCAGCGGAGATTTCCGGGAGCTGTGCGCGCTGGTGCATAAAAAGGGCGGAAGCATCATTGTAGATTCAAACTCGGTCACCTTCGAGGATATCATCGCGGCGCGCCCTTGGCTGATAAAGCCCAATCTTGAGGAGTTCGAGCAGTACACCGGCAAAAAATACGGCTCGTATGAGGAGATGTGCGCGGAGCTTGCGCGGCTCAACGGCGCGGGCGTCGAAAATGTGATCCTCAGCCTTGGCGGCGACGGGCTCATCTGGTCGCGCGCGGGCGAACGGCTGAAGGCGGACGTGCCGGAGGTGCGCGTGCTCTCGCCGGTCGGCGCCGGAGACAGCACGCTGTCCGGATTTATCGTCGGGCTGCAACGCGGCATGGCCCCGGCGGACTGCGTTCGGCTTGCGGCTGCGTTCGGCACGGCGGCGGTGCTGCTGGCGGGAACCAAGCCTCCGCGCCGCGAGGACGTCGAGGAGCTGTTCCCAAGGGTGACGGTGCGCGCGATATGACAAAAATTCTGCACGCAATAAAAAATGGGACGCCGCAGAGGCTTGAAGGGTTTTAATTATGAGAGCGATATCCATGCGGATACGCGGAAGCAGTGAGGAAATACATGCTTGAAACAATGAACACAGAGCGGTTGGATAGCATCTACCGCAGTTATTCCGGGATGGTCTACCGTCTTGCGCTGCTTCGCTGCGGTTCGAGGGCCGACGCCGACGACGTTTTTCAGGAGGTCTTTCTACGCCTTGTGCGCAAGTCGCCGGAGTTTAAAAGCGACGAGCACGTCAGGGCGTGGCTTATCCGCGTGACTATCAACTGCTCGTACAAGCTTGTGCAATCGGCGTGGTTCCGCAAAACCGAGCCGCTTTCCGAGCTGCTCGAGCAGCCCGGCAGCGACACCGGAGACGACGCGGCGGTGTTCGAGGCCGTGATGACGCTGCCGGAAAAATACAGAACGGTGGTACACCTGTTTTATTATGAGGGTTATTCCGGAGCGGAGATAGCAAGGCTGCTTGAAATAAGCGAATCGGCGGTTCGCACAAGGATGCAGCGCGCGCGTGAAAAGCTGCGCGGAGTGCTGGCGGACGAAACGAGAGGTGAGCTTTAATGGATAAAATGGACGGATACGACGGATACAGGCGCGTAATGGACAAAATTGAGCCGTCCGGCGAGCTTTTGGAGCGCACACGGCTCAAAATGAACGCGGCACAGACACAAACGCCGCGCAGACGCTGGCTGCTCGCGATACCGGCCATGGCCGCAGTGGTCGCGCTGGCCGTGATGGTTTTTGCGTTCATCCTCCCCTCGCGGCGCATTTTGGCGTTCCGCGCGGACAGCCTGTCCATACTTCCGACGTCGCAGAGCGGCGAGCTTGTCGGGGTGGACACGGATTTTATCATCACCTCCGATTCCGGCGTGCTTCCCTCCGCGGACGCGATGAAGGAGCTGATATCCATCCTTCCCGAACGGGATTTCTCGCTTGAAAAGCAGGACGGCGGCTATCTGCTGACGACCGGCGGCGATTTTGACGAGGGCAGCCTGATACGGCTGACCGTAGCGTCCGGCGACGGAAGCGAGAAGCGCTGGACCTTCCAGACCGACGAAGCGTTCCGCGTCAGGAGCGTGTTCCCTGCGGACGGCGCGGGATACGTCGAGCTAAACGCCGGTATCGAGGTGGAGCTTGCGGGCGGCGACGTGACGGTCGAGAGCTTTACAAAGGCGCTTTCCATCACTCCGGATATCTCCGGACAGGTGGTGAAGAGGGGCGGTTTATTCACCTTCATCCCGGACGGCGGCCTTGACAGCTTCACGGAATATTCGGTCGCGATAGACGCCTCTCTCGCGTCCGTCTCCGGCGATACACTTGGAGAGAGCTTTGTTTTCAGCTTTACCACAACACCCTATGGCGATCTGTCCGGCGAAAAGGGAAGGATAAGCAACAGCAGCGATGTCAGCGAGAGCTATCTTGCGGGCGACCTGCCGGTCATCCGGTATTACTCCTACGGCGACGCGTCCGACGAGGGCGTCGGCGTAACTGTCTGGCGCTATGAGAGTGCGGACGCCTATAAAAAGGCGCTCGAGGCCTATGCCGCAGCCCAAAACGCCGGGCAGACGCCGGTGATCGACACCGCCGGGCTGACTAAGGTCATGAGCTTCTCGACAGACACAAATATAAACGGAGATCAGTTCCGCTATGCCGTTTTCCCGGAGCCGCTTGAAAAGGGCTGGTACGCCGCCAGAGTCACGGCGAACGACGGCTACGGCGGCGAATGCAGTCTTGTCAAGCTCATTCAGGTCAGCGACGTGTCGGTTTATGCGCTCGACACAGGCGCCGACAACGTTTTCTGGCTCAACAGCGCCGCATCCGGCGAGACGCTCGTCTCGGCGGGGATATCGCTTGAGCGCGGCGGCGAAAAGGTATCCGGCAAAACCGGCTCCGACGGCGTTGCAAACGTCGCCAGGCCCGGCGGCGACGCGAAAAACGGCCTGCTCGATATCGATTCCTCCGCCGGACGATATCTGACGCTGTGGCAGTTTGCCGCGGACGACGCCGATATCTCAGAGAGCTACTACTCCTATCTGTATTCCGACCGCCCGATATACCGCCGGAGCGACACCGTCAGCTTTTGGGGTGTCATCCGCCCGCGCACGGGCGGCGAGCTGCCGCGGCAGGTGCGCGTTACGCTCGGCAACTGGGAAAACACCTTTATCTCGCGCGATGTCGAGCTTGCGGCGGACGGCTCTTTCAGCGGCAAACTGAGCTTTGACGGACTCAGCGGCTGGCTGACGCTCTCGGTCGAGATTGACGGCGAGGTCGCGTATTCGCGCTACGTCGAGGCGCTTGACTACGACAAGCCGGTCTATTCCATCGAGCTTGAGCCGGACAAAAAGGTCTGCTTTGCCGGCGAGGAGATTACGGCGAGCGTGTCAGTCAGCTTTTTCGACGGCACTCCGGCGTCCGGCGTGCAGCTTGAGGCGTATATCAGCAGAGATGAGCGTGACGCCGTCCGGTTCACGACCGACGAATACGGCGCGGCGACAGTGACGTTAAAGGCGTCCGCAGAAGGCTCAAACGAGTGGTATCCCGTGAACGCCAGCTTTTCGGTGCGCGTCTGCGGCGCGGAAAACGAGCTGACCGAGTGCGAGGAAATGATCTGGATCATGCCGCGCGATATTGCGCTCTACGGCAGGTTCGACGCCAAAAGCAACCGTCTCGACGTCTATACCGACAAGCTCGACCTCTCCGGCTTCACCGGAGGCGACAGCATCTACCGGGACAACTATGCGGCGGTGCGCGGCGGCGCTGCGGAAACCAAGGTCTACGGCTATCTCTACCGCGTGTGGTACACGAAGGAGCAGACCGGAAGCTATTACGATTTCGCTCAGAAAAAGACGGTCAGGAGCTACAATTACGTCGAGCACAAGCAGCAGCTCAAGACCTACAAATTTCAGACCGAGGGCGGTCACGATTACATCGACGGCCTGCCAAGGGCCGAAGAGGGCGAGAGCTACTATGTCCTGCTCTCCGCCACCGATTCGCAGGGCAGAACCGTCACCAGCACCGTCCGGATCTTCGACTCGGAGGATCATTATAATGTGCGCGGGCACCTTTTCCGGTATGACCGCCTGAACGCGGAGGACGAGTACCGCTTCAAGGACGGCGAAACTGTGGAATTGCAGCTCTGCGACAACGCCACGCCGGTCATGGAAGGGCGTATGCTCTCGATTACCGCCTCTGCGCACGGAACCGAATACGTCGTTGGCGGCACGACGGTAAGCATTCCATACAGCGAATCGAACGTCCCGAATTTCATGGTCTACGGAGCGTGGTTTGACGGACGGCACGTCTATGCGCCACAGCCCATGTATCTGAATTTTGACCCGGCGCAGCGTGCGCTGAACATCGAAATAGGCGGCGACGAAAGCGGCTCCCCCGGCGGCGACGCACAGCTCTCCGTCCTGGTCAG
>CANNTZ010000100.1 GCA_947522735.1 uncultured Oscillospiraceae bacterium
GTTTGTCAAGGGGGTTTTCGGTAGTTTTTTGCATTTTTTTATGTTTTTCTCTGCGCCCCTACATGTGCCCATCCCCTTGGCCGATACACTACTATATATAGTATATCCTATTATAGCTGCTTTGGAAACAAAACATCCGCCGGAAAGGACATTCTTCCCCGGCGGATAAATCGCTTTAAAACAATTAAACCAACAGTTTTTCCGCTTATTCTATCGCGGTCATTTTTCGACGGCGCCGAACAGCTCCTCGAAGGTGCCGTGGAGGATGCGGTTTCGCTCCTCCTCGGTGAGCTTCAGGGCAAAAAAGCGCTCCAGCTCGCCGCCGGGCTCCCACATTGGAAAATCGGTGCCAAACATAAAGCGCTCGACGCCAAAATAATGAAGCATATCGACGGCGCGCTGCGCCCCGACAAACGACAGCGTCGACGAGGTATCAAAGTAGATTCTGCCGTCCACAAGGTATTTCAGCGCTGCGTCCCACTGCCGGTAGCCGCCGAAGTGCGCGCCTATGCACATCAGGTCCGGAAATTTGTCTGCAACGTTGCGTAGGCGCTCCGGCGCGGAATAGGTATACCGCTCGTCGCCCATGTGAAACAGCACCGGCATATGGTATTTATCGATTATGCGCAGCATTTCCACCGCGCGCGGCTCGTCGATGTAAAACTGCTGAAGATCCGGATGAAACTTGAATCCTCGCAGGCCAAGCCGCTTGCAGCGCTCTACCTCCCGCTCCACCTCCTCCATATACGGGTGCAATGTGCCGAAACCGGTGAAGCTCGGATTTTCGGCGCAGCACGCCGTGATGTATTCGTTGATGTGCTGTACCTGCTTAGGGGTCGTCGCAGCCGAGAATACCAGCGCGTGCGATATCCCTGTTTCTCTCATGCTCTCGGCAAGCGCGTACGGCTCTCCGACGCCCTGCATCCTCACTCCGTAAAAGTTGCCTATGTTTTCAGTCGCTTTCGCGGCTATCGCGTGCGGAAAAATGTGCGTGTGCGCATCAATTATCCTGTATCCCCTGCTGGGGAATGTATGCTGCATTGGTTTGTTTTCTCCTTTTGTCCGCTATTCTTCTTCGTCCGCGTCTCCGGAGCCCCGCTCCTGTGCGCGGCGCAGAAGCTCGCGCATATATTCGCGGCGGCGCTGAGTCCGCTCTGTGTCCGCCACAAATATCCCCCCGTCGCCGTCGCACAGCGTCAGGCAGTCGCCCTCGCGGGAGCCGGGCGGCATGCGGGAGGCATCGAAGGTCTTGTGCGCGCCGGTTTCGTCCTCGCAGACAGCCGCACCGTCCTCGATACGGTCGATGATATATCTTTTCATATTTTGCGGCGCTCCTTTATTTTTGAGTCGTGATCGTTATATTCTCGCCATCCGACGTGACGACGATGTTTCCGTCGAGATCGGTGCGGTAATATTCTATCCTGCGCTTTTTCAGCTTCTCCAGCGTCTCCTTGTTGGGGTGTCCGTAGCTGTTGTCCTTTCCGCAGGAGATCGTCGCGTATTTTGGCCCCACCGCGTCAAGATATGCGTCGCTCGAGGAGGAGCGGCTGCCGTGGTGCGCGATGTGCATATAGTCGCAGGAGATATCGGTTCCCTTTTCGAGCAGCAGCTTTTCCGCATCCACGCTGCTGTCTCCGCCGAAGAGGAACGCGTTATTGCCGAACACTATCCTGCTGACGAGCGAGTTGTTGTTATAGTCCTCGAACGGCTCTACCGGGCCGACAAACGTCAGCTTGCCGTCCTCGCCGAGCTTGAGCGAGACGCCTATCCTCGCGGTTTTGACCGTCACGCCCTTGTCAAGCGCCGCCTGCAAAAGGTTCTCGTAGCAGCGCGTCGTCGGGATGACGCTGTCAGGTATCTTCGACAAATACAGCACTCCGACCTTTTTGAGATGCTTTATGACGTAGTCCATGTCCCCGATGTGATCGGAGTGCGGGTGCGTCGCTATCATCACGTCTATCCTGTCCACGCCGAGCGCGTCGAGATATCCCATCACCGTCGGACCGTAGCCCTCCTCGCCCGCGTCGATGAGTATCGTCCTGTCGGGCGCCTGTATGAGGATGCTGTCGCCCTGTCCCACATTTATAATATGTATCCTCAGCTCCGGCTTGTCCTCCGGCTCGGAAGGCGGGACGCTCTGCGGCATCTCGCTCTCCGAATATAGCTGTACGGCGCTGCTCTGCGGCGGTGCTTCATTGCTCTGGGGCAGCTCGATCCAGCCCATAAAATAGGCGAACGTCAGCAGCGCCGCCATAAATGCCGCGGCTATCGAGCCTATTATACCACCCTTACGGACGCCGCTTCTTTCCGGCGGCGCATGGCTGTGGCTTTCCGGGCGCCCGTACATTTCCGGCTCTCCGGGCAGCTCCGTCTCGTTGATATCCGTTATTTCCGGCAGCTTGTCTTTTCTTCTGTTCATTGGTATCTGTCTTTTTCTCCTGTCCTGTTGTGTAGATTTTATTTTTTCCGGCATTCGCCGCGGCGCGCCTGTCGGACGGAATCAGGCACCTTGGCGCATCGCCTATCAGGTCGGCCCGGCCTGCCTTGCGCAGCGCCCGCGCGACTATCTCGCGGTTCGCGGGCATGAAATATTGCAGCAGCGCGCGCTGCTCCGCCTTCTCCTCCGGCGTTTTTGCTACGTATACCGGCTTCATCGTATTTGGGTCGAGTCCGGTGTAATACATACAGGTCGAATCCGTCATCGGCGTGGGGTAGAAATCCTGCACCTGCTCCGGCCGTATCCGGTTTCGCTTCATGTATTCCGCAAGGCGTATCGCATCGGCAAGCGTGCTTCCCGGGTGTGACGAGATGAGATACGGCACAAGATACTGCTCCTTGCCGATGGACCTCGTCAGCTCGTAGAAGCGTTTGGCAAAGCGGTCATAGGTTTCGATGTGCGGCTTGCCCATTCTGTCGAGCACCTCCGGCGAGCAGTGCTCCGGCGCAACCTTGAGCTGCCCGCTGATGTGGTGCTCGACCAGCTCACGGAAAAAGCTTTCGTCCTTGTCCTCGAGCAGGTAGTCGAATCGGATTCCGGAGCGGATGAACACCTTTTTTATGCCCGGCAGCTCGCGGATACGCCGCAAAATGCCGAGATACTCCCTCTCGTTCGCAACAAGCGAGGGACAGGGCTTTGGCGCAAGGCACTTTTTGCCCTTGCAGACTCCGTATTTTTTCGCTCTGCCGCAGGCGGGATAGCGGAAGTTTGCCGTCGGGCCGCCGACGTCGTGGATGTAGCCCTTGAAGCGCGGGCTTTTGGAGAGCAGCTTTGCCTCGTCCACAACGGAATCCGCGCTGCGCGAGGTGACGTAGCGCCCCTGATGCGCCGCAATGGCACAGAAGTTGCACGCCCCAAAGCAGCCGCGGTTGTGGGTGATGGAGAACTCCACCTCCTTTATCGCGGGCACTCCGCCCACCTTTTCATAGCTCGGGTGGTACATCCGCATATATCTCATCGCATAGACGCGATCCAGCTCGTCCCTCTCAAGCGGAAGCGCCGGCGGGTTCTGAACCAGCAGGCGGTCGCCGTGCTTTTGCAGCACCGTCCTGCCGTAAACCGCGTCCTGCTCGTCCATCTGCGCCTTGCATGCCCTGGCATAGGCAGCCTTGTCGTCCCGCACCTTCTCGAACGACGCGCAGCTCACTGCGTTGGGAAAACGCCCTGCGCCGACGTCCGACGCCTCTGTCATGAAGCAGGTGCCGCGGATATCGGTCATCGATGCGACAGGCTCGCCCGCGGCAAGCCGGCGCACTATCTCGGCCGTCTGGTGCTCTCCCATGCCGTATATCAGCAGATCCGCGCCAGTGTCCACAAGTATCGACGGCATGACCGTATCCGCCCAATAATCGTAATGTGCAAAGCGTCGCAGCGAGCCCTCAAGTCCGCCTATCACCAACGGCAGCTCCGGATATGCCTCGCGTATCATCCGGCAATAAACCGTCAGCGCGCGATCCGGACGCCCGCCTGCCCGCCCGCCCGGCGAATAGGCGTCGTCAGAGCGCCTGCGCTTTGCGGCGGTGTAGTTGGACACCATCGAATCCACGTTGCCGCTCGCGACGAAAAAGCCGAGCCTCGGCCGGCCAAACCGCTTCATCCAGCCCTTGTCTTTTATGTCCGGCTGCGCGATTATTGCGACGCGCTGCCCCAACGACTCTATCAGCCGCGAAATTATCGCGGTGCCAAAGCTCGGGTGATCGACGTAGGCGTCGCCGGTGACGCACACTGCGTCCACCTCGTCCCAGCCGCGCTCCCGCATCTCCTCGACGGTCAGCGGCAAAAATTTCATCTCTTCCATAAGCCTTTCCCTTTTCAAACCGGCCTTATCCCATATTAGACTTCATTTCCAGCCACTGCTGGCGGGTTATAAGTATCGCGCGCGCCTTGCTGCCCTCAAATGGGCCGACGATGCCGCGCTGCTCCATCTCGTCCATCAGCCTGCCCGCGCGGGAATAGCCGAGCTTGAGCTTGCGTTGGAGCATCGAGGTTGACGCCTGTCCCATCTCGATAACACATTCAATCGCCGCCGGAAGCATCGGATCCTCGTCCTCAAAGCCGCCGCCGTCGCCCTTGCCGTTCTTCGCACCCTTTTCAACAACGGCGCTGTGCTCAATCTCGTCGATGACCTCGTCGTCATATTCCGCCTCCTGGCGCGACGAGACGAGCTTGACTATCTTCTTGACGTCCTCGTCGGAGACAAAGCAGCCCTGGATACGCGTCGGCTTGGGCGAGCCTGCCGGGTGGAACAGCATATCGCCGTTGCCCAGCAGCTTTTCCGCGCCGCCCGCGTCGAGTATCGTCCGCGAATCCACGTAGGACGAGAGCATTAGCGCGATACGGCTGGGGATATTTGCCTTGATGACGCCCGTGATGACGTTGACCGACGGGCGCTGCGTCGCGATAACGAGGTGCATCCCCGCCGCTCGCGCCATCTGGGCCAGACGGCAGATGTAATCCTCGACCTCATTCGGCGCGGCCATCATCAGGTCGGACAGCTCGTCGATGATTATGACGACCTGCGGTATGCGCGTCATTCCCGGAGTATCGCCCGCAAGGCGGTTGTACGATTTTATATCGTTGACGCCGTTATCGGCGAACAGCTTGTAGCGGTTCATCATCTCGCCGAC
>CANNTZ010000101.1 GCA_947522735.1 uncultured Oscillospiraceae bacterium
TCGCTGAGCAGGTCGAGCAGGCGCCCGTCGATCAGCAGCTCCACGGAGCCGCGCCGCACGACGTAGGCGAACCGCGAGGTCTCCTCGGCGCTGTCGAGGATCGCCGTCCCGGCCCCGTGGAACTCGATCTCCGCGCTCGCCGCAACGCGCTCGTAATCGACGTTGCTGTGCGCAGTCGTCACAATCACGAGATCGGCGTCCGCCAGCGCCTCGTCCAGCTCCCGGCTCATCAGCCGCTCGTCGCCAACTGTTATCTCGCGCACCCACGGATCGTGATAGCTCGCCTGCGCGCCCTCGCGTCGCAGCAGCTCGATTAGCTTTAACGCAGGGCTTTCGCGGCAATCGGAGACGTCCTGCTTATAGGCCACGCCGAGCAGCAGCACCCTTGCGCCGCGCAGTGGCTTTCCGCGCCGGCTCAGCAGCCTTGCCGCACGCGCCGCGCAATATTCCGCCATAGAGTCGTTGACCGCCGAGGCCGCCTCCAGCATTGACACATGAAAGCCGTATTCGCGCGCTTTCCAGCTCAGATAGTACGGGTCGAGCGGTATGCAGTGTCCGCCGGGTCCGGGGCCGGGATAAAACGCCTGAAAGCCGTAGGGCTTGGTCTTTGCCGCGTCGATGACCTCCCAGACGCTGACGCCCATGCGCTCGCACAGCTTTGCAAGCTCGTTGACAAGCGCAATGTTGACGTTGCGGTAGCTGTTTTCCAGCAGCTTTGCAAGCTCCGCCACGGCGGGTGAGGATACGGTATGGACTTCTCCCTCCAGCACCTCGCGGTAGAGCGCCGCTATCACCTCTCGCGCAGCGTCGCCTATCGCGCCGACCACCTTGGGCGTGTTTTTCGTGCTGTACCGCGCGTTTCCCGGGTCTACCCGCTCCGGAGAGAAGCCGAGGAAGAAGTCTTTTCCGCAGACAAGCCCCGATCCCTCCTCCAGCATCGGACGCACCAGCTCCTGGGTTGTGCCGGGATAGGTGGTGGATTCCAGCACAACGACGTGTCCCCGGCGTAGCCTTGGCGCTATCTGTGCCACCGAGTCCCTCACGCAGCGAAGATCCGGCTGTTGATGACGGTCGAGCGGCGTCGGCACGCAGACGGCGATAAAGTCCGCGTCACGAACAAAGCCGAAGTCGTTGGTCGCTGCGAGCATTCCGTCCCGCACCAGCGCGCTCAGCTCCTCGCCGCAGACGTCGCCGATATAGTTGACGCCGCTGTTGACAAGCTCCACCTTTTTTGGCTGCACGTCGAAGCCGATGGTGCGAAAGCCCGCCTTGGCCTTTTCCACCGCCAGCGGCAGCCCGACGTAACCCAGCCCGACGACACCGCACATTATCCGCCGCCCGGCTATCTTTTCGAGCAGCGTGTCCTTCAGACTCATCACAACACCTCCCAGGACGCTTTCCAATAGAGATATTATTCATCGAGGGGGCGAAATAATGTATCCGTGCGCAAAAAAAGACGGAGATGCCGCCCGAAACGACGCTCTCCGCCAATTCGCCTGCTTCCGGCTTATTCCGTGGGCGCGTTGTCTGCGCCGTCCACGCCGATCACCGGGAACACCCCGTCGCTGCCTGATACTCTCGGAAGCGCACCGTCCCACTTTTCGAGCTGGTGATAGCGCAACAGCTCCTCTGTCAGCGACGCCGCTATCTGCTCGTTCGCCTCGGCCTGAGCCTGAGCCGCAACCTTGACCGAATACGCCTCCGCGTCTGCCGCTATCTTCTGTGTCTCGGCGTCCGCCTGCGCAGCGATGATGCGCTTCTTCGCCTCCGCCTCGGCGACAATAATTGCCGCCTCCTGCTCGGTTTGGGTGGTCAGCTTGTTCTGCTGAGCCACCTGCTTGGCCTCGACGGCGTCGGTGAAGGTGTCGGTGAAGTCGATGTTCTCGATGTTCACGCTGACGATATCGATGCCGTATGGCTTCATATCCGCCTGTAGCCGCTCGTTGACCTGATCGGAGAGCACCGTTCTCATCCCGATAAGCTCCTCGGCGGTATAGGCCGAAAAGACCAGCTTGACGTCCTCAAGGATGCGCGGATAGATCACCGTGTCGAAGTAGCTGACGCCAACGTTGCGATAAAGCTCCTGCGACTGCTGCTTATCCACCGCAAAGTTCAGCGAGACCGCGACCTGAGTCTGCTGGATATCGGAGCTGAACGCCTCAAGCGACATCTCGCGCTTCTGGACGCGGTTGTCGATTTTTATCACCTGTTGATAGGGCAGCTTGAGGTTGACGCCCTCTCCCAGCACCTTGTTTTCCACCCGGCCAAAGGTGGTGAGCACGCCGGTGTGTCCGGCGGGTATGCTTGTGACGCAGCCCACGAATATCAGCAGCAGCGGCACTATCGTCAATAGCTGCTTGGTGTTCGGCTTCCATTTCACCAGCCTTTTGCGCTGTCCGTCCGGCTGCCAGCTCATGTCGCTCGTGACCTGCTTAAAGCCCGTGGCGATGAACACCGCCAGCGCCAGTATTGCCGCAAGAACTACCCATGCCATAGCCATTACCTCCCGGGGCTGTGCCCCATATTTCGTTTAAGAACAGCTTAACACAACATTTTATCCTGTGCGAAAATTGCCGGTTAACAATTCGGAAACAAACTCCGAGTCAGTCCACGAGGGCAAACGTGATGCTGCCGCTGGAGGTGCGTGCCTCGCACTCGCCGCCATCCGCGCTTTCCGGAACCCTGACTCTGCCGCTCGTGCTCTCCGCCTTGAAGCTTTTCGCGCTGAGAAGTAAGCCGTATATACTGCCGCTGGAGGTCTCGGCGTATATGCTCCCGGCGTCGCAGCTCTCCATTCGCACAGCGCCGCTCGAGCTCGTCGCCGTCAACCTTTCCGCCGCAACGACGTTTTTCAGCTCCACCCTGCCGCTCCGTGAGCTGAGCTGCGCCGAGGACGGCGTCGAATCGGTGAAAACCAGCTTTCCACTGCCGGAATCCAATGTCACCGCCGCGCCGCGGACTCCGCTCACGTCAATTTTGCCGCTGTTGCTCTTTATGTCGAGTGCGTCGGTAAGGTTTGCGCCGCAGCTTATCCGGCCGCTGGAGCTTCTGAGCGTCGCCGTACCGGCCTCCACGCCCTGCTCCACCGAGATGCCGCCGCTGTTGGTTCTCACCTCAATGTTTTCGTACCGTCCTTGGGGCAGGTAGAGCGTGATCGACGGCGAGGCAATGCAGATGGAGACCCCGTACCACTCGGCGCTGTCCATAACGATGATTTTGAGCGTACCGTTCTCGATCCCGTAATAGCACTTCATCTCGTCCGGAGCCGAGGTCACGACGCGGCACTTGCCGTCATCCGACGGAAGTATCCTCACATCCGCAGACGGCGCGGCCACCGATATGCCGCTGAAGTCCCCCGCGACGTCGTAGGTGCTTCTGATCGTTTCACGGCTGTTCAGCGCCATGATATCCTTCCCCGAGAGAAAATACCCCGCCGCAGCGGTGATAATGCCCGCGCCAATCAGACACAGCGCAGCTATGATCCATTTTTTTCTTTTTACAGCCACTTTCATCTATCTCCTCTCCTCACAAACAACGATTTTATCCGGCGGCCTGTCGTGCGGCTAAGTCCGGCCATTGCGGCGGCAATGCGGTTGCAGCCGAGCAGCATGAGTATAGTAAGCCCGGCACAGATGAGCGAGCAGCCGAGCAGCATGATTCCGCCGGGCACGTTCGCAGAGAAGATGTAGACGGCTCCCGCTGCCGCACCGGCAAGCGCGCATGTGAGCACCGCGAGCACGACGCTGTACAGTGCTGCAACAATAGTCCATAGTAAGATATATGCCGTCAGCACGAGAGCCAACGCCGTCAGTAAAAGCGACGCCCACAGCGGCGAGCCGAGCGCAAGCAGCGCTATCTCCCACGCCTTCAGCGCGCGCTGCGGTTTTGTTCTTGCCCGAACAACCTTTTTCAGGGGCATATCCATCATTATCCGCTCCGCCGCCTCCTGCGCCGGGCCCATCGCCGCAACCGCCTCCTCCTCGGACAGCCCGTCCTCGATCCGGTCGTCGATCATCTCGCCGAAATAGTCGAGCGCACGCGCGATATCCTCACTCGGAAGCCCTTTGAGCCGCTCCTCCACTGCGGCCAAAAACTGCCGCTTATTCATCTCCATTCTCCTCTCTTGTCACAAACCGGTATATCTCCTGCAACTCCAGCCATTCCTTCTTGAACGCCTCTATGCGTTCCCGCCCTGCGGCGGTGATACGGTAATATTTGCGCAGACGTCCCGCGTGCTCCACCGAATATACCGTCAGCAGCTCGGCTGTCTCCAGCCGCCGCAGTATCGGATACAGCGTTGATTCCGATATCTCGACGCACTGCTTCACATCCTTGATGATTCTGTAGCCGTAGGAGTCCTCCCGGCTTATCGCCGCAAGCACGCAGACGTCCAACAATCCGCGTTTAAGCTGTATATCCATGTGATGCCTCCTTTTATATAATACTATATCACGCATAGTATTATGTGTCAAGATGTATTCTTAAAAAATTTTGCGTTGCCAATGACCAATTGCAGCTCTGCAAAATTTTTCGTCTGATTTTGCCTCCGGCTCTTGATTATTGCGCTGCAATACGTTATAATATATGTCAGCGCTGGTTGGTGTTGTCTTTTGCGCCGTGTGTTTGAGTTGTCATACGTAACGGCTCAAGGTCTGCTGCGTCAGGGCGTGCCGCAATGACAAGGAGCTCATTTGCCTTCGCGTTTTTAAAATCGAATAAGCGTTTTGTTTTTAATGTCCCTTCACGATATCCCTCCGTTTTCTCGGACGGGACATCGGGAGCCGACTTTAAATAAAAGATGCCGGTGTGTTGGAATTGGCAGACGAGGCGGACTCAAAATCCGTTGGGCTAATAACCCGTGCGGGTTCGACCC
>CANNTZ010000102.1 GCA_947522735.1 uncultured Oscillospiraceae bacterium
GTAGGACGCCAGCCCATGTGGCGCTTACGTCCCGCTTTGCCGATGGATACGTTCTCATGGTCGATGTTGCTGACCTGTCCGATGGTCGCAACGCACTCCATGGGTATGTTGCGAAGCTCGCCGGAGGGAAGCCTTACGAGAGCGTAGCGGCCCTCCTTGGCCATGAGCTGAGCCATGCTGCCGGCTGCGCGTACAAGCTGCGCGCCCTTACCGGGATAAAGCTCGATGTTGTGGATGAAGGTACCGGTCGGGATGTTCCCGAGAGGCAGGGTGTTGCCCGCCTTGATATCAGCCGTGGCGCCCGCAACAATCTTGTCGCCGACCTTCAGGCCGTCCGGAGCTACGATGTAGCGCTTCTCGCCGTCCTCATACTGTACGAGAGCGATGAATGCGGAACGGTTCGGGTCGTACTCGATGGTTTTGACCTCGGCTGTCATGTCGCGCTTGTCGCGCTTGAAGTCGATAACGCGATACTTGCGTCTGTTCCCGCCGCCGCGATGGCGAACGGTGATCCTTCCGAAACTGTTGCGTCCCGAGTTCTTCTTGACAACCTCAAGAAGGCTCTTCTCAGGCGCTACCTTGGACAACTTGGTATAATCGGTCACCGTCATGGTGCGACGTCCCGGAGTTGTCGGGTTATAGCTTTTTATAGCCATTCGATTTACTCCTCCTCATTATACCATCGTCTCGAAGAACTCGATTCCCTTGGAGTCCTTCGAAAGGGTTACGATAGCCTTTTTCCATGACGGGGTATATCCGCCCACGCGGCCTCTTGTGCGATATCTGCCGCGGCAGTTCATGGTGTTGACGGCTGTTACCTTGACCTTGAACAGCTCCTCAACAGCACGGGCTATCTCGATCTTTCCTGCGTCCTTCGCCACCCTGAAGGTATATTTCTTATCGGCGACGGCTGCCATGCTCTTTTCGGTGATAACCGGGGCAATTATGATATCCTGTGCGGTTTTCACTGTGCGTACACCTCCTCGAGCTTTGCGACCGCATCCTTGACGATGACGAGCTTTTCGTACTTCATGACCTCAAAGACGTTGACGGTGCCCACAGTGGAGGTCTCTACGCCGGGGATGTTCGCGGCGCTCCTCACGAGCTTCTCGTCCTTGGCTGCGGTGACGATGAGGGCTTTCTCAGCACCCAGCGCGCCAAGCATGCTGACGACCGATTTGGTCTTGATGGCGTCAAGCTCAAGCTTGTCAAGCACGATCAGATTGCTCTGGGCAACCTTATCGGACAGTGCCGAACGGAACGCAAGCTTCTTCGCTTTCTTGTTGATGGAATATCTGTACTCGCGGGGCTTCGGTGCAAATACCACGCCGCCGTGTCTCCAGTGCGGAGCTCTGGTGGAGCCCTGTCTCGCGTGGCCGGTCCCCTTCTGTCTCCAGGGCTTTCTGCCGCCGCCGCTGACCTCGGTTCTGGTCAGTGCGGACTGCGTGCCCTGACGCTGATTGGCAAGATAGTTTATGACGGCTGCGTGTACCACGTCGCCGTTCGGCTCGATGCCGAATACGTACTCGGACAGCTCAAGCTCTCCGACGGTCTTTCCCGCCATATCGTAAACATTAACCTTAGGCATTCTGCTTCCTCCTTCCCTTACGCTTTCACGCTGTCGGTGATAACCACGACGCCGCCCTTGGGTCCGGGTACGGCTCCCTTGATGGCGATGAGGTTATTCTCAGCGTCGATCGTTACGATCGAAAGGTTCTGTACGGTGACCCTTTCAACGCCCATGTGTCCGGGAAGCTTCTTGCCCTTCATGACTCTGGAGGGGCTGGAGCTCGCGCCGTTGGAGCCGGCGTGACGGTGTACAGGTCCGGTACCGTGGGTGTCCTTGAGCGAGTGCATACCGAAGCGCTTGATGACGCCCTGATAGCCCTTACCCTTGCTGGTGCCGCATACGTCGACGGCGTCTCCAGCCTCAAAAACGTCTGCCTTGATGATATCGCCCACGCTGAAGTCTGCGCAGTTGTCCGCGCGGAACTCTTTGAGCACCTTCTTGAGAGCGGTGTCGGCCTTGGCAAAATGACCCTTCATGGGCTTGTTCACCTTTTTGTCCGATACGTTCTCGTAGCCTACCTGAAGCGCTTCGTAGCCGTCGTTATCGGTGGTTTTCTTCTGCACCACCACGCACGGTCCCGCTTCGACTACTGTTACCGGGACGATGTTTCCGCGCTCGTCGAAAACCTGCGTCATCCCGATCTTTTTGCCGATGATGAACTTTTTCATTGCTTCTCCTCCTTAGGTTATTGGTTGACGTATTTCCGCCAACTTGACCCTGCTGTCGAACGATCAGAGACTCGTTCTCCTCGGATCTCTCCGCCGCTTTTCAGCGGCTTTCGAGCCCTTAGAGCTTGATCTCTATTTCGACGCCGGCAGGAAGCTCAAGACTTGTAAGAGCCTCTACAGTTTTGTTCGAGGGCCTTAAAATGTCGATGAGTCTCTTGTGGGTGCGCATCTCAAACTGCTCGCGGCTGTCCTTATACTTATGAACAGCGCGAAGGATCGTCACAATCTCCTTCTCGGTCGGAAGGGGTATCGGGCCGGAAACGCGTGCGCCTGTGCGCTTCGCCGTCTCAACGATCTTCTCGGCGGACTGATCCACCAGTTGATTGTCGTAGCTCTTGAGCCTGATCCTGATTTTTTCCTTGACTGCCACTAAAATCGCCTCCTGTAATTTTTTCGGCGCTCTAAGAATCCGAACACTGTGCCGTGTGTTCCTACGTCTCACATTAAAAATCGGAAATCTCCCTGTCGCCGGTAGTATTGCCGTGACAGAGTTATCTCCGGAAGCAAGCTGACATTCCTCGTCCACACCCTCCCTTGCGGTCAAGACATAGCTATCCCGCTTGAAGGCCTTGGACAGAACGTGTCGGTATTCTTGTCGCCCGGTTTTAAATCGGACATACTCGGCGGAAATTACCTGCCATACCGGCAGCAACCTCCCACTTCATCGCATATCGTGCAGTCACGCATCTATTATTTTACAACACCATACTTTATATTGCAAGCTTTTTCCCTGGCATTTTGCAAATTCTCTGTTGTGCCCAGTATTTTTTACCAAAACGCCGTTTTATGTGCATATTACATAAGCATTCGCTCCATATAACGATTTATCTCTTATTATACAGCGTTTTGACGTCAAGCCAAAAGGCATCCCACGCTCCTCAAAAAAGGGCTTTTTATCCGGAGGTGTCCCCGCTCTTGCGAGATTTTTCTAAGCGCAATGCGCCGGCGCACGGCGGACCGTAGGGGACGGGTTTCCCGTCCCTCCGCCGTCCGTTTATCGAGGCTTTATGATATATGGTATGGCTATATGGTATGGCATTTTAATCGAGCGTTACATTATAGTATCCGGAGAGTAGGGCGAGCGCCTCCTCTCGGTGCGGGATAGAGGTTGCGGCCCCCCGGCGCGTCACCGAGATTGACGAGACGCAATTGGCAAATTTCAAAGCGGTTTCAACATCCATTCCCTCAGCATAGCCGACGCAGAACGCTCCGTTGAAGGAATCCCCCGCGCCCGTGGTATCGACTGCCTTGAGATCTGTCGTCGGGACAAGCAGCTCTCCGTGCTCGCCGCTGAAAAACGCTCCGCGTTTACCCAGTGTAATTATAACGTTGCGCACGCCCATTTTCATAAAGGCTCTTGCTGCCCTACGCGCGCCGTCGATATCATTGACGGTTTCTCCGGTATAATATTCAGCCTCAGTCTCGTTTGGCGTGACGAAGTCGATACCTTCAAAAAATCCGTCTGGCAGAGCGGCGTATGGAGCGGGATTGAACACGATGGGCTTGCCGTATTTTAACGCGAGGCGCCTGCCCTCGGCTATGGAATCAAGGCTCGTTTCGAGCTGAGTCAAAAAGACGTCGCAATCCGCAAAGTCTTTCTCGGCCGCCGCGATCTCTTCCGCGGACAGCTCCGCGTTAGCGCCCTGCGCCACCACTATATGATTATTGCCGGTCTCGGCGCTGACCTCTATTATGGCGCAGCCGGTCGCCGTCGTCTCGCTGACGCTGATATATTCAGTCGAAATGCCCTCGCTGCGATAAAAGGCGAGCAGGTCGCCGCCCAGCGCGTCGCCGCCAACGCGCGAGACAAACTTGACCAGCCCTCCCGAGCGGTGCGCAGCTATCGCCTGGTTGCTCCCCTTGCCGCCGTATCCGAAGCCGACCCTTCCGCCGATAATCGTTTCGCCCGGAACCGGGAATCTCGGCGCGTATACGGTAATATCGGAATTGAGGCTTCCGACTATCATTATCTTTTTCATTTCTCCGCCCCCGTTCTGCTTATTATGCCGTTACATTATAGCACACCGGCTGCGCTTTTTCAAGCGCTCCTCCCTCCTCTTCCTCCTTCCGGCGCAATACGCTCCGCTCTTTAACATAACAGTCTCCTTACAAAAATGATAAAAAATTTTCTCTTTGAGCCTTTGCGGAAACCTCTTCTTCCCTGCCATCTCCTATCGTCCGCTGTTGTATATCGTTATATTGCATATGCGAATATACATGAATATATAAATATTGACATAAAATTAATCTCATTTAGCCCTTTACAAACGTTTGTTC
>CANNTZ010000103.1 GCA_947522735.1 uncultured Oscillospiraceae bacterium
GCGTTACCGCTTATCGCTTCGGCAATGGGATAGTACGTTTCGGCGAGCTCCCGATGCCGATAAACGGCAACGAACCGGGAGGCGATAACGAACCGGATCAGCCGATGCCGCCGACGCCATCGACGCCATCCGGCACGCTCCCGAAGCCGCCTGAAACAAGCCCGACTCAGGGCTATGTCGATGCGCCGGGAACCAAAGTCAACGTTGCTACCGGCTCGTTGAGTGTAAGCAAGGACTCGATCATGGCGCGCATTATCAAAGCCATTGTCGAATTTTTCGGTTGATGTGTGATGTGCGTTGAGACGAGCCGTCTCGTCTTAAGAAGCCCGACGGCCGGGTGCGGCTTCGCCATTCATCAGCTAACGCGCAAGCAATGTGCGCGAGCCGTATGAGGCGGCCGCGGGCTTGGTTGTCCCGGAGGCGGCGCCTCGCGGCGAGTTCGCCGGCCAGATAGGTCATACCGCCGGAGGCGCGGACTACAGAGGAAAAATCCACGAGTAACGGCGCGGATTACAGCCGGAAGCGATGCACGTCACAGGCAACCGTAACCGCAAAAAAGAAAAAGCCTTATGGCTGCGCAGAGAAAACCGGAGCGCTCACGCGAGCGTTCCGGTTTTTCATGTCGCAGGGTTCTGAAATGAATGCGATTTACGGTAATATTTTCAGGTGATAAGTAGCCCTGCGTAGAAGCCGTGTAAAACAAAAACGCGCCGGTCTCCCGGCGCATCGCGATGGAGCGGGCTACGGGAATCGAACCCGCCGCATCCACCTTGGGAAGGTGGCGCTCTACCAAATGAGCTAAGCCCGCAAATTCATTTTTACATATTATATACCTAAATCCTCGCATTGTCAATAGCCGGACGGCAAATTTTGTGCGGACGCGTCAAGCAAGCCTTAGCGCAGTCATAATCGCGGAGGCGCGTCAATATAATACGACAAAGGGACAAGCGAAGGATGTGAGGAAAATGGAGACGGACAAGGGCTTTGACGGCGCGGCGGCGGCATTGCCGGAATGGCTTTACAAAAGGCTGACAGCGCTGGAGGCGCGGACAAAGCGCAGCGTGCGGGAGATACGGATACGCGTGGGGAGGCCGGTGCAGCTTAGAATGGCGGAGGACAGCCTTTTTTGCGACCTGAGCGTGTGCGGGGCGACAAGTGGGAGCGCGCACGGGCTGCGAACCATCTCGCGCGAGGAGTTGGCCGAGTGCTTTAGGACACTGTGCGGATTCTCGGTGCATACGCATCAAAACGAGCTGCGCCGCGGCTATGTAACCGTGAGGGGCGGGCATCGCGCAGGGATATGTGCGACGGCGGTGGATTCGACGGTTGGCGTGCGCGAGGTGACGTCGATAAGCCTGCGCATAGCGCGCGAATTTAAGGGCTGCGCGGACGAGCTGGCGATGCTCGCGCAGCGTGAGCCCGGGGGTATAATAGTCGCGGGAGCGCCCGGCTCCGGGAAGACGACGCTGATACGCGAGCTTGCGCGGAAGCTGTCCTCGGCGGAAGGCGGCTATATAAACGTCGCGGTGATAGACGAGCGCGGGGAGCTCGCGGCTGTGTGCGACGGCGCACCGCAAAACGACGTCGGCGTGTGTTGCGACGTGCTCGACGGCTATCCTAAGGGAGAGGGAATATTGACGGCGATACGGACGCTTTCGCCGGAGCTTGTGATATGCGACGAGATCGGCGGCGAGGGCGAGGCGGAGGCGGTGTCCGCAGCAATGAATGCTGGAGTGCGGCTTATAACCACGGCACATGCCGGGAGCATAGACGAGCTGCGGGCACGTCCGCAGATACGGCGGCTAATCGAGACCGGCGCGTTTGGCACGGCGGTGCTGCTTGGAAACGGGCGGGAGGTCGGACGCATAAAATGCACTGCGAGAATTGCGGGGGCACGGTCATGAGATATGCAGGGGCGTTGCTTATTATGGCGGCGTGTGCGCTGGCAGGCTTTATCGCAGCCGGAAAAACGGCTAAGCGTGCGGCGGCGCTGGGCGGAGCCATAGCCTTTTTGCGGCTGTACGCGGTCGAGCTTGGCAGCTCGCTGAGTCCGACAGGCGAGCTTATCCGCAGCACAGCGGAAATTTCAGGCGCGCACAGCTTCGCGGTAAGCTATGCGAAGCTTGAAGCCTCCGGTGTGAGCCTGCCGGAGGCGTGGAAGCGCGCCGTCTGGGACTGCCGGGAGAGGCTATGTCTTGAAAAACGCGACGCGCGGCTTATTGCGGGGCTTGGCGATATCTTAGGGCGCTACGACGCGCAGGGGCAGATACAGGCGATAGCCGCATGTATTGCTCAGCTTGATGCGCTGCGGGAACAGGCGGAAAGACTGCGCGAGCAGAAGGCGCCGGTTTATCGGACGCTCGGAGTGCTTGCGGGAGCGGCGGCGGCTATCGTGATATGCTGACCGGCGCGACAGGTTGAGTGGGGAGGAAAAAACGATGGATGTGGATCTGATCTTCAAGATTGCGGCGATAGGAATAATCGTTGCGGTGCTCAATCAGGTGCTGATACGCTCCGGACGCGAGGAGCAGGCGATGATGACAACGCTCGCGGGGCTGATCGTTGTGCTGATGATGCTCGTATATGAGATAAGCAATCTGTTCGAGACGGTAAAGACGGTATTTGGGTTGTGATTTTGCGTGGTGGAAAAAATGGACCTCTATGCTGTGATCGGGATCGGAGTAATCGGCGCTGTGCTGGCGGCGCTGCTGGCGCAATATAAAAAGGAATACGCGGTGATGGTTTCGCTTGCGGCCGGGGCGGCTATACTGCTGGCGGCGCTGCGCAGCGCACACAGAGTGACGGACGAGCTGGAGCGCTATATCGATGCCGCGGGCTTAGAGCGCGGCTACCTTGAGGCACTGTTGAAAAGTCTTGGGATATGCTTTGTCTCGCAGTTTGCGGCGGACACCTGCCGTGACGCGGGACAGGCTGCGATAGCCTCAAAGGTGGAGCTGGCGGGCAAGATAGCGATTATACTGGCGGCTTTGCCGCTGTTTCGCGGGCTGCTGGAGCTGTCAATGCGCCTGACCGGGCTGTGAACGGAGGACGTAAGGATGCTCATAATAATGAGGAGAACGCGGCTGGCAAGGGCGGCGTTCGGGCTGTTGCTGGCGCTTGCGGCAATATTATTGTCGACGGGCTTTGCGTTGGCTGCGGAGGATGATGGGCTTACGGAGCTTATTGACCAAAGCGGCATAGGAGCCGCCACAGACTCACTCTCTCCCTCGACGCGCGAGCTGATGCGGGAGCTTGGTATGGACGAGCTGTCGTTGAGCGCGGTGCTGGCGTTATCGCCAAAGAGCTTTTTGCGACTGATGGCTCGGCTTGCCGTGGACAGGCTTGCGCGTCCGGCAAAGGGCGCGGCGGCGCTGTGCTCGGTGACGCTGCTGTGCGCGGCGGCAGAAAGCCTGAAGCTGCGTCCGGACGATAAGACGTTAGCCGGAGTTGCCGGAGTGGTTGGCAGTTTGTGCTGCTGCGCGGCGGTCGCCGTTCCGGCATGGACGCTGATTGGGAGCGTATGCAGCGCGCTTGGAGAGTGCGCGGAATTTCTGCTCAGCTTTATCCCGGTATACGCGGGGGTGTTGGCGGCGGGAGGACAGCCGGCTGCGGCTGCGGCGTATAACGCTGCGTTGTTTGGTGTAGCCGAGGTAAGCGGGCAGCTCGCTGCGGACACGGTGAAACCGTTGGCGGGAATATTTCTGGCGCTCGCGCTGGTTGGGGCGGTTGCGCCTTCGTTTGGGCTGGCAGGTATTGCCGGAGGTGTCAAGAGGGCAGTCAACTGGGCGTTGGGGATTATCTCCACGGTGTTCGTCGGTGTGCTGGGGCTACAAGGCACGGTCGGGACGGTGGCGGACAGTGTGACGATGAAAACGGCACGATTTGCGGTGAGCAGTGCGGTTCCGGTGGTTGGCGGAGCGCTGGCGGACGCGATGAGCTCCGCTGCGGGCTATATTGGACTGCTCAGGAGTGTGGTTGGTGCAATCGGGATTGCGGCGGGTGCTGCGATATTTATGCCGGTCACCGTCGAGCTTGTGCTATGGCGACTCGGAATGGGGGTTGTTTCGCTGTTTGCTGGAGCAGCGGGAGTGGAGGGTATATCCAAAGCGGCGGATGCTGCCGGAGATGTGTTCGAGATGCTTTTGGCTTTGATGCTCTCCATGCTCCTGATAGTGATAGTCACGACCGGGATTATGGCAGCGGTGGGCAACGCCCGGTGATATAGCCGCGGTTCGGTCGTCCTCACGCTTCGCGTTGCGGGGACCTTACGTTATCGGTTTCGTTAACTTATTCGCGCGGAGTTGGGCTGTTCTGTTTTTTTCTTATGGTTGACTTTTTTGTTCGCCTATCGACGAGGATAAACTGCGCTTTGGCGTTGGCTTGCCCTCATGCCGGGCGGGCACTTACTTTCGTTCTGCGACGAAAGTAAGCAAAGGCGCACCAAAGAGAGAGGGGACACCCTTTCAGGCTGTTTCCCCTCTCTCTTTGGAAA
>CANNTZ010000104.1 GCA_947522735.1 uncultured Oscillospiraceae bacterium
GGGTATTGGCATCGGGGATTGCTCGCTTGGATACTGCTCTCTATGTAAACACATCGCTGTGCGATGTATCCCGTGAATGACGGTGCATTTTGAGAGAGGAGCTTGGAACGAAGCCTTGGATGCCAACTGCCACAGAAATGTGGGAGAGCTTAACCGTGTATCCAACTCACCTTTCTTTCTGTATCTAAATAATAGCAGACTTTTCGCGGCAAAGCAATCCGCAGAGTGCACGAATTCTCTGCCGGTATTGCTGTGCAAGCCTCTGATTTTAAGCATTTCATCCCTCTTTTTATTGACTCTGACGGTCTTTATAGTATATAATGAATATATTGTGAGGCTTTGAGCGCCCATTCATTCGGCAGTCAGCGACTGTCTTCATGGATGGGCGCTTTCATCTTTGCCTAAGCCTAAAATATCCTTTCGATCCTTCCCTGCCTTCTTGCCGGAAATTACTGCCGCAGGATCTCTGCCAGCACACGCATCAGCTTGCCGATGTCGAGCGGCTTGGCGATATGGCCGTTCATTCCGGCACTCAGCGCGTTCCTCCGGTCATCTTCAAAGGCGTTGGCCGTCATGGCGATGATGGGGATATTGGCCTTCCTTTCATCCGAAAGCGCGCGGATCTGCCGGGTGGCCTCGTAGCCGTCCATCTCCGGCATCTGAATATCCATCAGGATCAGATCGTAGCGGCCCGCCTTGGCGGCCCTGAGCTTCTCCACGGCGAGCTTGCCGTTCTCCGCCGTATCCACGGCAAAGCCCGCCTCCTGCAGGATGGTGACGGCGATCTCCAGATTCAGCGCGTTGTCCTCCACCACCAGCAGCCTCCTGCCGGAGAGATCGGAGGCCTTCTCAGCGGGGGTGCTCTCCTCCGCCCTTGCCTCACTGACGGGAAAGCGCAGCGAAACGATGAATTCCGAGCCCTCGCCCTGCTTGCTCTCCACCGTGATCGTGCCGAGCATCATGTCCACAAGGCTTTTCGTAATGGCCATGCCGAGCCCCGTTCCCTGCGTCTTGCTGACGGTGGAGGTATTTTCTCGGGCGAATTGCTCAAAAATGTGGCTCTGAAACGCCTCGCTCATGCCAATGCCGGTATCCTTGATTCGAAACTCAAAATCGGCAAAGCCCGTGGGGGCCGTGTGCTTTTGCACGATCTGAAAGCGGATCCGGCCGCCGTCCGGCGTGAATTTCACGGCGTTGGCCAAAATGTTGATCAGAATTTGATCCAGGCGCATCGGATCGGCGACCACATCCTCGTTTTCCATGCCGGCGGTGTCGACACTGAGGGAGAGATGCTTTTGGGAAACACCGGGCTGAACAATGTCCTCAAGGTCGTGCACCAGCTCCGGCAGATGCACCGGCTTTGCTTCCAGCGTGACCTTTCCGTTTTCGATGCGGCTCATGTCCAGCACATCGTTGATCAGAGACAGCAGATGCCGGCTGGAGATCGAGATCTTCTTGAGATAGTCCGAGACCTGCTCCCGGTCATCGATATGCGTCTGTGCCAGCGAGGTAAAGCCGATGATGGCATTCATCGGCGTTCGGATGTCGTGGGACATATTGAACAGGAACTCCCGCTTGGCGCGGTTTGCCGCCGTTTCATGCTGTACGGCAAGCTCCAGCTCGGTGTTCTTGTGCTCCAAAGACTTTTTGTACGCCTGCTCAGCTCTCTCCTGCTGGATGCGAAACTCCTTTTCAGAGTTCCACCGCAGCGCGAGGATCAGCGCCAGGATCAGGACATATGCGACCATCGTGATCGTCAGATTGGATATGGTGACATTGTAGATCTGGCGGGCGGGAACATAGGCGTAGAGATAGTAATCCCGCCCGTGGCTATACATTCCGTAGGCCCGGCTCAAGCCCTTTCCCGCGTCCGCGCGGATCAGCTTTTCCGCCTGATCGCAGTTTCGGATCGACTGGAGCAGGTCGCTCTCCAAAACATTCACGCCGATCAGCTCGGGATCGTTCGATGCCTCCACACGATTTCCCTCCACCAGCAGGAGCGTACCCGTCGAGCTTGTCTCATAGCCGTCCAGCAGCGTCTGGATGGACAGGACGGACTTTTGCGAGAACTCCGTTCTGGTGTAGCGATAGGCCAAAACCGCGCCGGTGCCCCCCGCGCAGCTATGCACGGCCGCATCGGCGAAGGAGCCGTCCTCCAAATACACGCGCTTGACATAGGTCTTTTGCGGATAGCCGATGACGCTGAGGAGCTGCTCCCGCTTGATGTCATTTTGAAGCTTGGCGTAGCCGATGCCGTTCTCCGTATACTCGCACAGCAGCTCGCCCTGCGCGTCCAGCACGGAGATGCCGGTGAGCCACAGCTCCTTGGCAAAGGCTCTCAGCGCCGCCTCATCGCAGTCAAGCGGGACATTTTCCAGCGTGTGCACGGCAGTCGTTTCCCGCACAAGGCTTTTGGCAATGGCGGTGTCGTTGTATTTCGCATAGGCGGCAGACTGCTCCTTGACAAACTCGATCGCGGCGGTCAGCTTCTGTTCGCAGCTGCGCATATCCGCGCACTTGGACAGGGCAAACACTATGCCGAGGATGAAAAGCCCCGCCGCAATGACCGCGCACCATAGCTTTTTGTCAAAAACGATCCGCATTCTTTCAGCGTTCAAGGCGCTCCACCTCCAGATAGCTCTCCGGATGCTCCAAATATCTGCCGACGATCTCCCGCATCGTGCCGTCCCGCCGCATCTGCGCGAAGGTGTCGGTCAGCTGCTGCGCGAGGCCGCGGGGATCGTCCTTGGCAAAGGCAGCGCCGATCCCGGTGATCAGCAGCGGCTCGTCCAAAATGCGGAAATCCGCGCCGTAATCCGCCATATATTGCAGGATCGCCGTTTCGTGGGCGGCGATGGCGTCCACATAGCCGCAGTCCAGCGCGGCATACTGCACGGAGCGGTCCTCCAGACTCATAATGTCTCCCAGCTCCGGAATGTCATCAGACTCCCTGCGCAGAAAGATCTCCTCCGGCTTGCCGGTGGACTGCACGGCAACGGCCTTTCCGGCAAGGTCTCTCATGGTGTAGATGCTGCTTGTTTGGTTGACCGCGATCACCTGACGGCTGACCATATAGGGGCCGGCCCACTGGTAATCCTGCTCGCGCCCGTCCATGGAAAAGCAGCCCCAGATGCAGTCGATCTCTCCGCTTTCCACCAGCACCTTCTTCTGCTCCCAGTTGATCGTGGTGAACACCGCCTGATAGCCCAGCCGCCGGAACGCCTCCGCGGCAATATCCACATCAATGCCGGTGGGGGTGCCGTCATTGTCCAGATAGACATAGGGCGGATAGGAATCGCTGCCGATGAGGATCTGCTCCAGTGCTTTGCCCTGCTGCGTTTCCTGCTGCGGGGCACAGCCGCAGAGCGGCCCGACGGTCAGCAGAAGCGCCAAAATAAATGCTGTGATGCGTTTCATCCGTTTTGTTCCCTCAATTTCATATTCCCGTCCCTTTGTCGGCGTTTTTTCTTAACAGAAAACTAACATCCCAGAATGGATTATACACCAAGCGAAAAAAAAATCAAGCCATTGCAGACAAAATGCAGCTGTCATAATAGCATTCGGGTACCTGCTAACATTTACACAGACGCTCTGATATGGCATGATAGCAAAGTTCACAGCCGGCATGCTCACAGGCTGCCCTGCAAGGCCACAGGAAATCGCACCGGAAAAGTATTAGAGCCACAGCGGACTTTCTCACAAGGGCAAAAGGAGAAAAATATGATCTTCTGATGATAAGATTATCAAAAGCAAGGCATAAATTTATCTTATGGATTGTCATAACGATATAAATACTGCTAAGATTTTCTGTCTTCTTTCTCCATTTTGCGGAATGGACGAAAAGCGGGGCGTATGGTACACTGAAAGCAAGTTGAGCTCCTTGTAACTGACGGAATGTGGGCTACCACGGGGGAGCAGGGAGCACTGTTCTGAGGCGTATACTTCAGAAGCCGACCGTCTGGGCACTCCAACTGCAAAGGGCAGCGGAGCGCCTATTTTTATGTTTGAGGGAGGGAACGCAGATGA
>CANNTZ010000105.1 GCA_947522735.1 uncultured Oscillospiraceae bacterium
CGTCCCTTCAAACGGCGCTTCAAGGCTGTGCGCCTCCGCCCTTGCCCCGTCGTCTCCGTCGGCGTGCGCCACATGGACGGTCTTGAGCCGCTCGATGAACCGCGCGTCGTCCAGATCGTCCATGCCGCCGCAGTTGGAGAGCACCCAGTAGATGAGGTTGCCCTCGTCTACGTTGTTGACCATGTTGGAGCTGACGAGGTCGAGCGCGTCGATGGTGTTGCGCTTGCCCGCAAGCTCGGAGAGACAGCGCCGGTTGTTGCGCAGCGGCACAATGGGGAAGCCGGGATAGTTGCCGCCGTCGAATATCTCCGTCCCGCCCGCGACGGAGGTGCGCACAAGCTGCTTGTAGCTGCGCTTAGGGCGCATCACCTCCATGCTCCCGCCCCTCGGCCGGCGGTATTCGGTGAAGCCGTCACGCTCATACAGCGTCGCCCGCAGCGGCCTGTCCGGCGCTATCTGCCAGAAGCGAATTCCCGCCATGAGCGCGCCGTTCTCCTCGTCGTAGAGCGGCACAAATTCGGCAAGCGAGAACACCTGAAGCTTATCCAGATTCCAGAACCCGAAGGAGACCCCGCCCAGCTTCGCGGCCTTCGCGGCGTCCATAACGTCCAGATCGAACTCCGCGCCAAGCCGCCGCGCCGTGGAATCATCCGCAAAGCTCACGCCGTTGCCCAGCAGATAGGAGACCTCCTGATCCACCGCAAAGCCGAAAAAACGGCTCGCCAGCTTGTGGTTCGCCGTGTATATATCCGCGTGAGCCTTGCCCTGCATGTCGTAGAGCAGCTTCTCGTAGCGGTTTATCGTCGGATTCTCTCCGTTGTAATAGGCCTCCGCGTCAACGGCGGTTCTGTAAGCCGCCGAGGTCCGGTGCTCGTCTATCGCGCCCAGCATGAACGCGACGCGGCTCCGTTCGTTTTCGCCCGCCTCAAGCAGGTCCTGATACGTCCTTATGTTTCCTCATCTCCTATCTGCTCCAAAGCGGCGTATATTCGTCCCTTCCCGCCTTTTCGCGCAATATCGTGTATGCAAAATACCGTATCTCGTCCATGCAGTGGTCGTTCTCCTTCACCGGCCTGTCCTCGCCGCAGCGCTCGTCCCATCGGTACAGCCCGAACTCGCGGATAGCGTCCCCGCACTCCCGCCCGATCCTGATCGTACCGTTTTGCAGATACCGCGCCACCGTCATGATGCCCGGGAGCACATCGTTTTTGGCTCTGCGCACCGAAAACCTCCTGTGCCGCCGTATTACCTCGATGAACGACGCCGCCGAGGGATCGACAACCACGCTCCTTATCCGCAGGCCGCCCGCCAGCCGCTCCAGCTCGGCGTAGTATTCCTCGTCCGTCTTGCTCCGCTGCGTTTCCCTGCCGCTGTAGTAATATTCCCTTATCCTCGTCGCGCACCTGCCGTCCCAGAGCCACAGCCCCGCCGAAAACGGGTTCAGCGTGCCGTAGTCGCAGGAGATGTAATACTCTCCCTTGTCCGGCAGCTCGTCCGTGATGCAGCTCTCCCCGAACATCGGATATATCAGCCCCTCCGCAAGCACCCATCTGCCGAGTATGTAGCGGTCGTAGTACACCGTCCCGGCGTATTCGAGCTTGAGCTGCCGGACAAACTCCGGCGGGAGATAGGGGTTGTCGTCGATGGTGTAGGTCTGGGTATAAATATCCGCGCCTGAATCGAGGAATGCCTTGAACCAGTGTCCGGGAGAATCGGGGTTGCAGGTGCCGTCAAAGCGGCTGCACGGCTTGTCCAGACGGCTTTTCAGCATCTCGAACACCTCGCGGCTCCAGGTCGTCACCTCGTCGCCGTAGCAATATTTGATCGATGAGCCCCGCAGCCGGTCGACGTGCTTTTTGTTGTCCGCGCCAAGGCAGTACACCCGCTCGCCGAACAGCGTCGCCGTGTTGTCGGAGCGTATCGCGGACACCCGCCGCGAGCCGTATATCTCGGTCATCGGGTCAAGCACGTTGCGCTGAAGCGTGCCCTTCGTGTTCCCCAGCAGCACCACAAGCCCGTCCTCTCCGCGCCTCTCAAGTATCCGCTTCGGGATGGTGTACAGCACGTCCAGATACGACTTCCCCGAGCGCGTCGCGCCGGTCTTGACGTTCCAGCGCCGGTTGCTCTCGCGTATGAATTCGCACTGCTTCTCGCTTATCGGCGGCAGCCTCTCCATCAGTCACGCTCCTCTGCTTTCGCTTCAAAATCCCTTGCCTCCGCGCAGCAGTGCGGGATAACCCCGATAACCGAGCAGAACCCCGGCTCATCATGCATGCACTCCGCACATTTGTCTCTCCGCTTCTCCATCAGTCTCACTCCCTCGTCTGCGCCCTGCAAGCTCCCCATAATACGGCTCTATCCGGAGGATTCTCCCCTCAAAGCCGCACCCCTCCGGAGCCTCGCCATAGAATATGACCGCAGACGGCTCAAGCCGCTTCATCATTTCCTCATAGCCGCGCATAAACAGCCTCCTGCCCTCCCGGCTTCGCTGCGTCCCCACGGAGGAGGCCGCAACCACGCTCCCGGCCGGCTCGCCGTCAAAGCACCACTCGAAGCTTCGCTCGTCGCTCCACGAAACAGAAGGATAAACCGTCAGCCCGTGCCTCTGCCAGTATGCGGCCAGCCAGTGCTTGCGATAGTGGTTGTAGATCTGCATCGCAGGCGGCATATCCGTGTACAGGGAAAAATCCGGCGCGCACACCGCCGCAAGCTCCGAAAGCCTCGGTATATACCTGTCCGGCGCGTTCCAGTGCCGTATAAACCGGTAATCGTCCACAAAGCAGTGCGCAACCTTATCCTCCGGATGCCTCTCGGCGGAGATAAGATTTATAGGGATAAACTCACCCTCGGGCACCGTATACACCGGCTCGATCTGCGGTATGCCGTATTTCCCGACTCCGGGAAAGCTGAGCTTATCCAGATTTTCAAAGTTGATCATCCTTTTCTCCCCAAATAAAAATGCCGCAGGGTACATCTCTGTACCCTACAGCATGGCAAGTTGCCCGCGCTTGCATCGGGACTACCTCCAACAAGGTGTGCTACCTCTTACACTACTACTCGCCATGTCTATTGTACCATATTCTCTTTACCCGGTCAACCATTTTCCGCTCTTCCGTCGTCAGCCTTGAGAAGCCCTTTGCGCTGTCCCTTTCGTTGTGCTCATATCCATGGTGCGTGTGTGGCACAACCCCATGATGCGGCTTGTCCAGGTCTATCTGCCTTGATCTTTTATTCTTGTTGTCATAATACGAAATGAACTTCGGTGTGCCGCTTTCATTGATCGTCACATACACACGTCCTCTTGTCATCGTTTCTATTGGCGCAGTCGCAAGTCTGTTGTCATTGTATTTTACAAACTTGACATTGCCAACAGCATAAACCGTCGTATACTCGCTGCCGTAAGGCTTGCCCCTTACGCTCGTTCCGCTGCTCGCGCCGCGTCCGCCCATTCATTCCTCCTCCCTTCTCCCGGCAAGCTCCGTCAGCTCGCAAAGCAGCTTCGCCACCCTGCCGTTCTCGTCGTCGGACACATCCAGCGAGACAATCACGTCCCGCAGATTCTTCACCGTGGCCGAGAGCTGCTGTAGGCCCTTCCGGTCAACGCACCCCTCGACAACCTCAAGCCGCTCCTCCTCGCGCACAACCTCCCCCGTTATCCTTCCGTTCTCCGGCGTCTGTGCGCCGCCGTAGAGCACCCTTTTCGTCCGCACCCTGTTCCTCACCGTCTGCCGGTCAAGCTCGTCCGCGGCCCGCTCAAGCGCCTCCTGAAGCTTGTCCGTCGTCTCCAGCAGCCGCGCCACGCGGCTTGCCTCACGCTCCGCAATTTTATCCGCGGCTTTCCGGTCTGCTTTTGTCCTGATTCTGGTCTGGTGCTCCTCTCTCTGCCGTACCCATTCCTCTCTGGCGGCCTTATCCTTCAGCGTGGATAGAGAAACCCCGTATTTATC
>CANNTZ010000106.1 GCA_947522735.1 uncultured Oscillospiraceae bacterium
CATCGCCGACAGCGCCGGACTGATTTGGGTTCTGATTATATTCAATGTATTTGCAGTTTCGATAAACGTCATCGACCCGACGCTCCGAACCGGCGGAGACACGCGCTTTGTCATGATAAGCTCCTCCTGCTGTGTCTGGCTCATCCGTCTGCCGCTCACTTACCTGTTCTGCTACGTTTTCCACCTCGGCGTCCTTGGGATATATCTCGCAAACATCGTCAACCTTGCTGCCCGCGCGACGCTTGGGCTAATACGCTATTACAAGGGAAAATGGACTCGTATTGCCGTCTGATTCACGCATAAGACAGCGCAAGGGACACACGGACGATACCTCTATTATATCGCTGGGCGGTGCCGCTGCCCTGCCGGGAAAAATGCGCTCGCATTCATTTTTGTCAAAAACAGCGTGGCCGCCGGAACCTCCTCCTTTGATGAGAGCCGCTTTTTGTCGCTCACCCGCGATTATATTCCGAAAGACGAACAGTGCAAAAAACACCTCCTGCTGTAGATCAAAAAGCTGCAACAGGAGGTGTCGTCATGTCCGGACAAGATGCAAAAAGATTATCAAAATATAATCAGCTACATGTTTACACGTTCAGAGCACACTTCGATTCAAGCCGGGAATACCGCATTCGCAGTCGGTATCCGGCTCCGAACACCCCTATTGACAATGCGGCAACGGAAATTTTTTATTGCCTCGGACAGGCGGTCTGCATCAAATCGGAAGCCTCGCGTAGAGCGGGGTTAAACAAGCCGCGGCGAAGTATGCAAAATCTGCAACTATCAGCGTATCGAAGGGAAAACGCGGCCCCGCTCCGTTTTAGGTGCGAGGCCGCGTGCCTTTTCGCCATTCTGCGAATGTTTTTTATTTGTCCGGTCGATTGGATACGAACCAGCCGGCAGAGGAGCTTTGCATTGCCTTCAATTCAAGCCGTCGTGAATCCCTTTAGCGGATCAGACGCTCTCCTTTGCACGGCGAATGGTCTCGACCGGAGTGTAATTGGCAACGGACTGCTCATGGCCGGGAAGCGGCATGATGCACTCGTTGACAGCATCGACCATCCAGCTTGCCTGCGGGAAGAAGAACTCGTCGAACTCGAACGGAGGAGTGATCCAGTTGCGCGCGCCGACAACGACGGGAGGCGCATCCAGATCATCGAAAGCGAGATCGGTGATGTTCTTGGCGATGTCGTTGAGGAAAGAGCCTCTGGAGCAGGCGTCGGAGGTGAGCAGAACCTTGCCGGTCTTCTTGACGGAGGCGAGGATCTGATCGTAGTTGAGGGGCACAACGCTGCAAATGTTCATGACCTCGCAGGATACGCCGTACTTCTCCTCAAGGATCTTAACGGCGTCCATAGCGCGATACAGGGTGGCGCCCATGGTGAGGATGGTGAGATCGGTACCCTCCTTGATGAGGTCGAGATCGCCTTCCTTGAGCTCATAGTACTCCTTAGGCACGCCGCCCTCGTGGAACTGCTCACCGGTGTTGTACAGGCGCTGGCTCTCGAAGAAGCAGACCGGATCGGAGCCGTTGAGCGCGAGGTTCAGCAGGCCCTTTGCCTCGTAAGGAGTGGCCGGGAAGTAAACCTTAAGTCCGGGGATGTGAGCCGCAAGAGCAACCCAGTCCTGAGAGTGCTGAGCGGCATATTTGGAGCCGTTCGGGAGACGCAGGACGACCGGCATCTTGACGCAGCCGGCGCTCATTGCCTGCCACTTGGCCATCTGATTGAATATTTCGTCGCCGCAGCGGCCCATGAAGTCGGTGTACATCAGCTCGACCAGCGCGCGCCCGCCCGCCATGCCGTAACCGACGGCGGTGCCGACAATGGCAGCCTCGGAGATCGGGGAGTTAAACAGACGGGAATACGGGATAACGTCGGAGAGTCCGCGATACACTGCGAACGCGCCGCCCCACTCACGAACGTCCTCGCCGTACATGACAAGGGTCGGGTCCTCGTAGAGCTTGTGAATAATGGCCTCGAACAGAGCGTCGCCGTAATTGAAGGTCTTGAGCTTGGAGACCTTGGAATCCTTGCCGACAAAGCGCTCTTTGCCTGCAATCTGCTTAACGCGCGGGCACTCCTCCATCGGCGCGAGGACTTCCGGCTCGCGGTCGTCGAACTTCTCGATCTTCTGATTGGAGAACATGAGCCTTTCGATGAACTGCTGATCCTTCTTGAGGTCGGCATACGGAGAGATTGCGGCGTCGGCGGCAAGCTTGGTGGTCTTGTGGAGCAGCTTCTTTGAGTAGTCGAGCAGATCCTCGAAATCCTTGTCAGCCGCAACCTTGGCGTCGATCAGGTTCTTACGATAGGTGATCAGCGGATCTATGGCCGCCCAAGCCTCAACCTCCTCCTTGGTGCGGTAAACCTGCGCGTCGGAGGTTGAATGGCCGCCGGTGCGATAGGTAAGAACGTCAAGGAGTACAGGGCCTTCGCCGTTGAGAAGCAGCGGCTTCTTGCGGCGGTAAGCGTCGATGACTGCAAGGGGATTGTAACCGTCGATGCGCTCGGCGTGCATCTCGTTCGGGGTGATTCCGGCGGCGATGCGAGCCACAAATTCATAGGCCATGGTTTCGCCGCGGGTCTGGCCGCCCATGCCGTAGTTGTTGTTGTTGAAGTTGAAGAGGATCGGGAGACCGCCGCGCTTGCTGTCCTCCCAGAGCATCTTGAGCTGATCCATGGCCGCGAAGTTCATGGACTCCCAAACAGGACCGCAGCCGATGGAGCCGTCGCCCGCGTTGGCAACAACGATGCCCTTCTTGAAGTTCTCTTTCTTATAGAGAGCGGCGCCGGTAGCAATAGGAGCGGAGCCGCCGACGATGGCGTTGTTCGGATAGATGCCGAACGGCAGGAAGGAGGCGTGCATCGAGCCGCCGAGACCCTTGTGGAAGCCGTTCTCGCGGGCGAAGATCTCGCAGGTAACGCCGTAAATGAAGTACTCGATGGCGAGCTGCTTCACGTTGGAGGCGTCGGCATATTTCTCGATGGTTCTGAGAACCTTGCCGTCGTCGAAGGTTTCCATGATATGCATCAGAGCCTGATCGTCGAGCTTGTGGATGGCGGAAAGACCCTTGGCAAGAACCTCGTCATGGCTGCGGTGGGTGCCGAAAATGAAGTCGTTCTCGTCGAGCAGGTAAGCCTCGCCGACAGCGTTGGACTCCTGACCGAGAGAGAGGTGGGACGGGCCGGGATAGGTATAGGTCACGTCGCCATAGGTGCTCTGGGTCTTAATCTGGAACAGCATGGTCTCAAACTCGCGGCAGATTGCCATATCACGGAAAATGCGCAGGAAATCGTCGGTGGAGTAGTTGGCCTTCTCTTCCTCGATGGTCTTGTTGTACTGATTCACCGGGATATCGTTGAAGGTGATCTTACCAGGCGCGCGAAGCACGGCAGGATCGACATATTGGGATTTAGGCATTGATATTTCCTCCTATATAAATTTGGGATTGCTTGACTGGATTAAAGCTCGAAGAGAGCCTCGCGGATGACCTCGCTGACGGTCGGATGCGGGAACACAAGCTCCTTGAGCTCGTCTATCTTCAGCTCGGTCTCGATCATGAGCGCCGCGCCGTAGATCATCTCGGAGGT
>CANNTZ010000107.1 GCA_947522735.1 uncultured Oscillospiraceae bacterium
GTCTAACACGGCGCCGCTGTTTTCAAAGGGCGTCGCCGGAACGCAGGAGGGCAACATTATAAAGAGGTTGCAGGGCAGCCGCTCCGCCTCGGAGAGCATAAATTCCAGCCCCTCGGCGCCGCTGACGTTCGCAATCTCGTGTGGATCGGCGACAAGCGTCGTCGTTCCCTGCGCCAGCACGCGGCTGACAAAGCTTGCCGGAGTAGCCATCGACGATTCTATGTGAAGATGGGAATCGATAAAGCCTGGGGCTATGTATTTTCCGGTCAGGTCATATTCCGTCTCGCCGTCGTAATTGCCCACACCGACTATTGTTCCGTCGCAAACAGCGACGTCCGCACGGATAAGCTCTCCCGAAAAAACGTTGACAACCGTGCCGTTTTTGAAAACCGTCTGCGCCTTTTTCCTTCCGCACGCCTGGGAGATTTTTTCGCTCATATCTGTCATAAGCCATCCTCCTCCGTTGATGCCTGTCAATATATGCCGTCCGATTGCGCGGCAGACGCGGCGAAGCTTTTCCGCCGCGACGCCGTTCTCATAAATTATTGCGGATATTTTTCCAACGAATAGCCCTGCCCTCGGAAGCTGTCGATCACATCGCCGAGTATGGCGGTGTTTGTGGACGAAACCGCGTGAAGCAGATATATAGCGCCGTCGTGTGCAAAATTGGTTATTCTCTGGTATGCCGCGTCGGGCTCAGGCTGATCGTCCACCAGCCAATCCCTGTAGGCAAAGCTCCAAAAAACGCTGCGGTAGCCCATCGATTCCAGCAGCGCGAGGGTGCGCTCGCTGTAATTGCCCATCGGGAAACGGAAAAGCTTCATCTCATAGTCGTAGTTTTCCAGCATGTAATCGTGCAGCTTTTTTACATCATCGTAGGCTTCCTGAAGTGATATTTGCGTCATATCCGGGTGGGACGAGCTGTGGTTGCCCACGACGTGCCCCTCGTCGATCATGCGCCGGATAAGCTCCGGATTATACTTGACGTAGCTGAGCGTGACAAAAAAGACCGCAGGAGCCTGCTTCTCCTTGAGCACATCGAGAATTTTCGGTGTGTAGCCGTTCTCGTAGCCCTCGTCAAAGGTCAGGTAGATTACTCCCTTTTCCGGGCGAATGAAGTCCACGGCATATTTGCCGTACTTCTCCTGAAACGCGACCGGAGCCAGCGGACGTCCGTCGTCTCCCCTGTTTACGCCGGGGCCCCAGCCGTTTGATGTACCGTCCAGAGCACCGATCTGATCAAAATCGGTGCTCATGGTCGCAGAAGCCGCGGAGGACAGCTCGTCCTCGGACATGGAGTCCGGCGACGATTCGTTGGAAAGTATCTCGTCCATAGGTTCGGATACCTCCGAGCGGGAATTAAGCATTCCGTCAGAGGATTGCAGCGCGCTGGAGCGATCCGAGCGCGAGGACATTGACGACTTATCGTTGTTTTTTCTGCATCCGCAGAGGGATGCCGCCAGCGCGAGCGCGCATAAAACGGCTATAAGTTTGACAAATTTCATAGCAGCAGATAACCTCCAGAAAGATTATACGTCCTGCGCAGCGCTGCCTGTATGCATAGCTGCGCGTGGTTATATTATGCTCCGTTTTATTCAGTTCAATCTGGCGGAAAATGTAATTTTCTGTGAATCTGAAAAAAACGGCGTCCCGCGGAGGGTTCCGCAAGACGCCGCGAACGACTTGTTCTGAGTTATTTGAGGAATGCGCCGAGAGCGTAAACGATAAAGGTGAGCGCGAACATGACGATCGTCACTATCTTTGTGACCTTCAGCATCAACGCATCCATGGTCTTCGCCTTGTTACGGCTTGCCACCAAAGATCCTCCGTCCTGCTTAGCACCCAGTGCGGTCAGGCCGCCGGACGCCTTGGAACTCTGCATGGAGATAACGATAACGAGAACCACGCACGACAGTATAAGCAAAATGCTTCCGATAATCTCAAAAACTCCCACGAAAAACACCTCCATATCAACTGAAATCACAACAGTGCAGCAATTGTCGCGCCAGCAAACAAAGCCTACCACGACTGACCTTAAAATTATAGCACATTACTTCATCCATTGCAAGGGCTTTTTAAAAAATTAAAAAATAATCGGATGTTTTCCCTATTTTTCGAAGCAATGTGCGAATGTGTCTTTACAAAATCTGAGCAATGAGTTACAATATCATTGAAACGAGCAACGCCTGAACTTAATGTACGGAGGTAATACCGTGACAGAAACAGCACGGGCTGCGAGCCTGTCCGATAAGTTGAAGCGCATTCGTGTCCCAAGGCCAGGGCGCCCTCGCGGCGCATTGAGCTTTGCTATGCCGGTAATAATCGAGAACATCTTCATCATCGTCATCGGCATGGTGGTAGCGGCGTTTGTCGGAAAGCTCGAGGGAGCCTCGCTCGCCGCGATGGGCAACGGCAACACTGCCATTGCGATGGTTTCGGCATTGTTCTGCATCATCACCATCAGCGCCTCGGCGATGACCGCAAGGATGTTCGGCGCAGGAGACAGAGCCGGAGCCTCCGAAGCGGTGGAGCAGACGCTGTTTTTCAGCATTGTTGTCTGCACGGCTGTCTGTCTGGCGCTTGCGGCGCTGTCAGAGCCGGTCATGCGCCTGCTCATCCCCACCGCAGATCCGCAGCTTTTCAGCGAGACGGTCATGTATTTCCGGCTGCTCTGCATATCCTATCCGTTTTATAACATCCATGTCGCCGCAAGCGGCATTCTTCGCGCGGTCAGTTCGTCCGGGGCGGCGATGGTCAGCACGCTGTTCCTCAACGGCTCCTATCTCATCTTTGTCGTGCTTGCGTTAACGGTGTTTGATCTCGGACTTGTCGGCGTCGGCCTTGCGCTTATCCTCTCCCGTATGCTCACTATGATGCTCGCCTCTTTCTTCCTTTTTCGAAGCCCCTCCTTCAACATAACCCTGAAGGGCATCTTCACGCCGCGCTTTCCCATGCTGAAGCGGCTGCTTCACCTTGGCTATCCAACAGCGCTGGAGCAGCTATTCATACAGACAGTATACCTTGCCGCAAATTCGATGCTTGTCGGACTTGGCACGCATGACGCGACGGTGTTTAATGTCGTCAGTCAAATTCATGCCATCTCCGGCGTTATACAGACGATATGCAGTACCGCCATTATCACTCTCGTCGGGCAGGCACTTGGCGAAGCCGACGTCAAGGGCGCGAAGAAAAACGTCCGCCTTTTGTGGCTGACGGGAATGGCGGCGTCCGTGCTTTTCTGGCTGATTACGCTGCTCGCGCGCACGCAGCTTGCGTCGTTCTTCTCGAACGATCCCACAGTCATC
>CANNTZ010000108.1 GCA_947522735.1 uncultured Oscillospiraceae bacterium
CTCTGATTTTCAACGTAAGCCATGACTCCAAAGCCGAGCGGACATATAGCCCGCTCGGCTTTTTATATGCGCTTTAGCAAAAGGAATTTTTTTAAAAAGCTATTGACAAAACAGAATCATTGTATTATAATATATAACGTTGTCAGAGAGAACAACGAAAACAAGGCTAAAATAAAATATATTGCCCGATTGTGTAAAGGTAGCACGACAGACTCTGACTCTGTTTGTCTGGGTTCGAATCCTAGTCGGGCAGCCACAAAGCTCCGATGCAGCAGCGTCGGAGCTTTTACTTTATTCTTGTAATCCTTCACAAGTCATGCTATAATATTTTTAAAGGAGGTGTCCGCCGTGTTAGATGAAATTGCCTACGGAATAAGCGCGCTTTCCATAATACTGTTCGCCGTCGGCATAGTGCTGCTCATAATCGAGCTGTTCACCCCCGGCTTTGGGGCCGCGGGAATATCCGGTATCCTTATCCTGCTAATCGACGTGTTCATCACGGCAAAGAGCTTTTACCACGGGCTTGTCCTGACGGGTATCGTCGCTTTCGTTGTGCTCGCCTTTGTGCTGCTCGGCTCAATAATGATCTCGAAGGGCCTCGTGCCCAAAAAGCTCATTTTGAGCGATGCAACAGACAAGGTCTCGGGCTATTCCGGCGCAAAGGAACGCACCGACCTGCTCGGAGCCTCCGGCATGACGCTGACCGAGCTGCGCCCGGCCGGAGTGGCGCTGATCAACGGCGAGCGCACCGACGTTGTCAGCAACGGTGAATTTATCGAGAAAAACTGTGAAATCACCGTCACCCACGTCGAGGGCAACCGCACCGTAGTCTCACGAGCCTGATTGCCATATTATAAAGGAGTGTTTTAAGTGCCATCAGCATTCATCATTTTTATTATCGCCGTCATCGTCATCCTATTTCTGATCCTCTTCTTCACCTTTATCCCCGTCGCGCTCTGGATAAGCGCGCGCGCCGCCAACGTCAAGGTCGGCATTGTCACACTGGTCGGTATGCGCCTGCGCCGCGTTGTGCCGGCACGGATAGTCAACCCCCTGATAAAGGCCACCAAGGCCGGCATCGACCTGCCTATCAACAAGCTTGAGGCGCATTATCTCGCCGGAGGCAACGTCGACCGTGTCGTTAATTCGCTTATCGCCGCACAGCGCGCCGATATCCCTCTGGAATTTGAGCGCGCCGCCGCCATTGATCTTGCCGGACGCAACGTGCTTGAGGCGGTGCAGATGAGCGTCAATCCGAAGGTTATCGAGACCCCCGTCGTTGCGGCGATAGCCAAGGACGGCATTGAGCTGCGCGCAAAGGCGAAGGTCACGGTTCGCGCCAACATCGACCGCCTCGTCGGCGGCGCAGGCGAGCAGACAATTATCGCGCGCGTCGGAGAGGGCGTCGTCACCACCATCGGTTCGGCGGTCTCGCACAAATCGGTGCTTGAAAATCCGGACGCCATCTCCAAGACGGTGCTCAACAAGGGACTTGAGGCCGGAACCGCCTTTGAGATACTTTCGATAGATATCGCCGACGTAGATGTCGGACGCAACATCGGTGCACAGCTCCAGACCGATCAGGCCGAGGCCGACAAGCGCATAGCGCAGGCAAAGGCTGAGGAGCGCCGTGCAATGGCGGTCGCCTACGAGCAGGAGATGAAGGCCGCCGTTCAGGAGATGCGCGCAAAGGTCGTCGAGGCCGAGGCGGAGGTTCCAAAGGCAATGGCTCAGGCGCTGCGCGAGGGCAAGCTCGGCGTGATGGATTACTACAGCATGCAGAACGTCATCGCCGACACCAATATGCGCAACTCCATCTCCGAAACCGCTCCCGAATCCATGCACAACAGCAAATAACGCGCCACGGAGGTGACAAATATGCCGCAAAAAGAGCGTAAACCTCGTAACGCTCCGGCAACGCCCGTCCAAAACAACGCCGTCACACCGGCAGGCTCGGAGCGGCCCGCAAACCGCTTCACTCCCACCGACATGCGGCGCGCTGTGATTCTCTCGGAGGTGCTTGGCAGGCCGATTGCTCTCCGGCGACGCGGAGGAAGGTGACGTAATGAAAAAACGCAGCATAGCAGGATTGATATTCAGGTGCTTGGGGATTGCTCTCGGCGTGATTGTGCTCTGTGCCGCCGCGCTCATCCTCTGGCTCACCGTCTGTGAATACCGCCCGGACGCCGTCGAGACGCTGCCCGTCTCCGGCGACGCGAGCGATATGCTCACACCCGGCAAGCCCGTTAGCATCCTCACCTTTAACACCGGCTATTCCGGGCTTGGCCGCGGCGAGGACTTCTTCATGGACGGAGGGAGCATGACGCGCCCGGCCCAAAAAGAGACCGTCAGCGCCTATCTTAACGGGATAGCTGCATCCATTGGCGATATCGTACCCGACATCTGCCTTTTGCAGGAGACCGATCGCCGCTCGACTCGCAGCTACGGCATCGACGAGGCAGAGCTGCTGCACAGCGGCTTCGGGGGCTGCGCGGCCTTCGCGTACAACTATAACTGCCCGTTCGTCCCCTATCCCCTCCCGCCCATCGGGCGTGTCGAGAGCGGTCTGCTGACGCTCAGCCGTTATCAGGTTGACGAGGCTCAACGCGTCGCGCTCCCGGTGCCGTTCAGATGGCCCGTCAGCACCGCCAATCTCAAGCGCTGCCTGCTCGTCGAGCGCCTGCCGCTCTCGGACGGCTCCGAGCTCGTGCTGATAAACCTGCACCTCGAAGCCTACGACGACGGCTCCGGCAAGGAGGCGCAGGCCCGTATGCTTATCGATATCCTCACAAGCGAATACGAAAAGGGCAGCTATGTCGTTGCGGGCGGCGATTTCAACCAGACCTTCGCCTCCGCCGGCGCTGATTATCCCATCCTTGACGAGGGGTACTGGATGCCCGGAGAATTTCCGGAGGAGCTGCTCCCGGAGGGCTGGCAGGTCGCGTTCGACGCCTCCGCGCCAAGCTGCCGCCTGCTCAACAAGCCCTATTCCGGCAACCGCAGCGACACCCAGTTCTATCTTATCGACGGCTTCTTCCTCTCGCCCAACGGCAC
>CANNTZ010000109.1 GCA_947522735.1 uncultured Oscillospiraceae bacterium
GTCCTGTCACCGGGCCCAACAACCGCCCGCTCAAGTCGCTGTCCGATATGCTCAAGGGCAAGCAGGGACGCTTCCGTCAGAACCTGCTGGGCAAGCGCGTCGATTACTCCGGACGTTCGGTTATCGTCGTCGGCCCTGAGCTGAGGATGTATCAGTGCGGCCTGCCCAAGGAGATGGCGCTCGAGCTGTTCAAGCCGTTCGTAATGAAGCGCCTTGTAGATACCGGCGCAGCCACCAATATCAAGAATGCGCGCAAGATGGTGGAGCGCGCAAAGACAGAGGTATGGGACTCTCTCGAAATCGTCATCAAGGATCACCCGGTGCTGCTCAACCGCGCGCCGACGCTTCACCGTCTGGGCATACAGGCGTTCGAGCCGATCCTTGTAGAGGGCCGCGCCCTCAAGCTGCATCCGTTGGTCTGCACCGCCTATAACGCCGACTTTGACGGCGACCAGATGGCTGTCCACGTCCCGCTTTCTGCGGAGGCACAGTCGGAGGCGCGCTTTCTTATGCTCGCCGCGAATAACCTGCTCAAGCCGTCCGACGGACGCCCCGTCGCCGTTCCGACGCAGGACATGGTTCTCGGCTCCTATTATCTCACCCTCGACCGCGACGGCGAAAAGGGAGAGGGCAAGGTGTTCCGTGATTTTAACGAGGCGTTCATGGCCTATCAGGAGGGCGTTGTCGGACTGCACGCGAAGGTTAAGATCCGCGTGACAAGGGAGATCGACGGCGTTATCCACACCAAGCTGCTCGATACCACCGTCGGCAAGATGATATTCAACACCCCGATCCCGCAGGATCTCGGCTACGTTGACAGAAGCAAGCCCGAAAACCTGCTTGAGCCCGAGATCAGCTTCCTTGTCGGCAAGAGCCAGCTCGGCAAGATCATCGACCGCTGCATAAAGATTCACGGAGTGACAATTGCGTCGGAGATGCTCGACAACATCAAGGCGCAGGGCTTCAAATATTCCACCAAGGGCGCCATCACCGTTTCCGTCGGCGACGCCGTTATCCCGCCGCAGAAAGCGGAGATACTCGCCGAGGCGGAGAAGAACGTAGACCGCATCGTCAAGCAGTACCGCCGCGGACTTATCACCAACGATGAGCGCTTCGCGCTTGTCATAAACACATGGAACGAGACCACCGAAAAAGTCGCGACGGCGCTGAAGAACAACTTCGACCGCTATAACCCGATCTTCATGATGTGCGATTCGGGAGCGCGAGGCAACATGAACCAGCTTCGTCAGTTGGCCGGTATGCGCGGACTTATCGCCAACACCTCCGGACGCGCCATCGAGGTTCCGATCCGCGCAAACTACCGCGAGGGCCTTAACATACTCGAATACTTCATCTCCTCCCGCGGCGCGCGCAAGGGTCTGGCCGACACCGCGCTGCGCACCGCCGACTCCGGTTACCTGACCCGCCGTCTGGTGGACGTCTCTCAGGACGTCATCATCCGCCAGTACGACTGCGGCTCCGACGAGGGCATCGTAGTCTATGACATCAAAGAGGGCACCGAGATGATCGAGCCGATGAAGGAGCGTCTGATGGGACGCTATCCGGTTGCGGACGTCTATCATCCCGTCACCGGCGAGCTGCTTGTCACCAAAGACACCCTCATGGGCGACGCCGAAATCAGCAAGATCATGGACGCGGGCATCACCTCGCTCAAGATACGCTCCATCCTCAACTGCAACGCCAAGCACGGCGTCTGCGCCAAGTGCTACGGCGCAAACCTCACCAGCGGCAAGCCGGTCGCGGTTGGCGAGGCCGTCGGCATTATCGCGGCCCAGTCCATCGGTGAGCCGGGCACCCAGCTCACCATGCGTACTTTCCACACCGGCGGAATCGCGTCGGCGGAGGATATCACGCAGGGTCTGCCGAGGGTCGAGGAGCTGTTCGAGGCCCGCAAGCCGAAGCACGAGGCCATAATCGCGGAGCTTTCCGGCGAAACCCGCATCGAAGAGATCAAGAAGAACCGCCATATCGTCATATACAACACCGAGACCGGCGAGGAGGCGCGCTATCTCATACCGTATGGCTCACGCCTGAAGATCAACCCGGGAGACCGCGTCAACGCCGGAGACCTGCTGACCGAGGGCTCGGTCAACCCGCATAAGTTCCTCGAAATCAACGGGCCGCTCGCCGTTCAGGATCACCTCATCGCGGAGGTGCAGAAGGCGTACCGTATCCAGGGCGTTGATATCAACGACAAGCACATAGAGGTCATAGTTCGCCAAATGATGAGAAAAGTCCGCATTGACGACGCAGGAAGCACCAAGCTGCTGCCCGGCTCGCTTGTGGATAAGCTTGAGCTGAACGCTGAGAATGAGGCAATCCGCGCACGCATAGCCGCGGGCGAGACCGACCTCACCGAGGCGACGTCGATTCCGGTGCTGCTCGGCATCACAAAAGCGTCCCTCGCGACCGACTCCTTCCTCTCCGCCGCGTCCTTCCAGGAGACCACCAAGGTTCTCACCGATGCCGCCATCAAGGGCAAGGTCGATCCGCTGCTCGGCCTCAAGGAGAACGTCATCATCGGCAAGCTCATCCCGGCAGGAACCGGCATGACCTGCTATGCCGACGTGGACGTCCAGCCCTGCAATTGCGACGACGACTGCGACTGCGAGCACGACCACGAAAGCGAATACGACCATGCGAGAGAGCAGGCAAAGATCGGCTGAAAAATGTGATGGCAAGCTCTTGACAAACACAGGGCTTGAGTGGTATAATAATAAACTGTGGCTTGATGTCTCAACGGTATACGGAGCATCAAATATAGCGGCGGAGTTATACAAAAACCGCCGCTGTGTGATGTTCTTTATATAATATTAATCATGCAAGGAGGTGTAACATTGCCAACCTTTAACCAGTTAGTACGCAAGGGAAGAGAGGTCAGCGTATACAAATCTAATGCTCCTGCTCTCCAGAAGGGCTGGAACTCCAAGAAGCGTATCGCCACCAATCAGAGCTCGCCGCAAAAGCGTGGCGTCTGCACTGTCATCAGAAC
>CANNTZ010000110.1 GCA_947522735.1 uncultured Oscillospiraceae bacterium
GCCAGCGCGGCATGAGCGCAAGTCAGCGCCAAAGCGCAGTCAATCCTCGCCGATAGGCGAAAGACAAAACCAACCATAAGAAAAGATAGATCAACCCAACGCCGCGCGAACCAGCCAGCGCACTTGATAACGTAAGCCACCGCGCAAAGCGCGGAGGCGAACCGCGGATATGCCTGCGGGCGCTGCCCGCCGCCGCGCGAATAAGTTAACGAAACCGATAACGTAAGGTCCCCGCAACGCGCAGCGTGAGGACGACCGAGCCGCGGCTATATCCCCGGGCATTGCCCGGCGCGGCTATATCCCCGGGCATTGCCCGGCGCGGATATGTCACCGGGTATTGCCCGGAGTCAGTCAGCAAGGGAACCCATAGGATCCCACGGATTCAGCTCAATGACGGGCTGCTCGAGCATCCTGAGCTGCTCGGCTGAGAGATACTTTTTGTTGATAACCGCCTGATAGACAAAACGCTCGAACCACGTGTCGCTCATCATATAGTAGCCCTCGTCGCCGTTCTTGTCTCCCCAACTGTTTTCGATCTTCCAGCGAGTCGGCCTGCCGTTTTCGTCGAGATTGACGCCGGTGATTACCATCGCATGGTTCATGCTGCTGTCGCGGTAGTCGAGCGCGTCGGCCTTGGATATGGAGTAGTCAATGTCGAACGCCGCGCCATAGTCGTAGGAGCGGTCGTCCCAGACGCCGGCTGCGCGGTCGCCGAACTTGCTGACGTCGCTGCCGAACCAGACGAGCTCCTTGTTCCGGAGCTGCTTGACAACCAGCGAAACCAGCTCGTCCATCTCAAGATTGAGATAGTGAACCGGCTCGCCCTCGACAACGTTGCCGAGATATTTCACAGTGTAGGTCCTGCCGAAAGGCTTGTCGGCAGTCGGCGCGTTGATAATGCTGACGTAGTCGTCAAGTATCCCGCCGATGTATTTATCGTAAAATTCGTGTGGCGTAAGCCCGCGGATAACAGTGTATTCGAGCGTGTCCTGATTCTTGCACTCGAAGTCGAAGGTCTTGGGCGGCTCGCCGAAGCAGGCGCAGAGGATGCGGTACATCTCGTTGAGAATGCGCTGCTTTTCGGCTCTGACGTCGCCGTCCGAAGCGCCGGAGCGTATCATTCCGCGCAGCGACGCAGCGTATCCGCGCAGCTTGGTGTTTATCATCGAGTTCATCGCGCCGGTGTGGCTGCTCTGATAGGTCTCGGGCATTGCGTCCTTGGAAACAAGACCGTATTTGCGTACGAGTGCCGCCATCATGTCCCATTGTCCGCCGTCCTGTATGCCGGTTGAAACTATCCACGAAACGGTGCGATCGTCGGCGTCGCGGTAGGCGGTGTCGATTATGCTTTCGAGATAGTAGTTGATCTTCTCGAATTTGTCCCAAAAAGCGATGTAGTTTTGCGAAAGCTCGAACCTTTCGAGGTTGTATCTCCTGCCGATGATCTCACGCATGACATTGAGCGCGGCAAACAGCCAGCAGCGCCCGCTGGAGAGCTGATTCGCGACAGGCAGCGTCGGGATGTCGATGGAGTAGACGCGGCGCATACGGTAGGCGTTTTCCTGACAGAAAGCGGCGTCGGCAACGCTTATTTTCGACATGGCATGTGTCATAGCGCTGTAATAGCGTTTGCTGTGGTAGTCCTCCTCAAATCCGGAAAGCTCGGCCGCAGATATCGGAGAGGCCTTCTTCATGACGGACATTTTACATTGCTCCTTTGCGAAAATATAATATGTATAACAGCCGTAACGGCTCCCGCAAGCGAAGCGGCAGTCCTTCGCCGCACGCATGAGCCGCCGCGCTTTTGCTTGCCAAGCGCGCGGTCACAATGTCATTATAGCACAAACGCTCTCCCGCGACAAGCGGCGCCTCGGCGTAAGACGGAAAAATTTTGCAATCTTCCAAGGCTCTCCTCCGGCGCAACTGCCGCCGTGACAAACCGCTTCATATATTCCCCGAAAAGCCGGTGTGCAAAATCGACAATCGAATCATAAAAGACTTCATCTTATCCGCCGGCAAAAAACTGTCATAAAGGACAGCCGAGCAGCCTATATCCGCTTCAAAAGCGGGCTTGAACACAGGTTTTGTCAAAACCGTAAAAATAAAGAGCCAAAATCCCTGCAACTTCAAGGGCTTCGGCTCTCTTTTTCACTTGTCGGCATCCTTTACAGGATAAGCATCGCGTCGCCGAAGCTGAAAAATCGGTAGCGCTCGGCGATGGCGGTCTCGTAGCAGCGCATAACGTTGTCGCGGCCTATCATCGCGCTGACGAGCATGACGAGCGTGCTCTCGGGGAGATGGAAGTTTGTGATGAGCCCGTCGAGCACCTTGAAGCGGTAGCCGGGATAGATGAATATTCCGGTGTTATCCTCGTCGGCACGGATGCAGCCGTTCTTGCTCGCCGAGGATTCAAGGGTGCGGCAGGAGGTCGTTCCGACGGCGATGACGCGTCCGCCACGCGCTTTCGTCTCGTTGATGAGCTCCGCCGTCTCCGCCGGAAGCTGATAATGCTCGACATGCATCTTGTGATCCTCAATGTCGTCCTCCTTGACCGGACGGAAGGTGCCAAGTCCGACGTGCAGCGTCACAAAGGCGGTGTTAATCCCCTTTTCGCTCAGCCTGCCGAGCAGCTCGTTTGTGAAGTGCAGTCCGGCGGTTGGCGCAGCGGCGGAGCCAAGCTCACGTGAATAGACCGTCTGGTAGCGCTCGGCGTCCTCAAGCTCCGCAGTAATGTAGTGCGGCAGCGGCATCTGTCCGATCTTTTCAAGCAGCGAGTAAAAATTTCCCTCGAAGAAAAATTTTACGATCCGGTTGCCGTCGTCGATAGTCTCTATAATCTCCGCCCTGAGCAGCCCGTTCGCAAATGTGATGCGCGCGCCTTTTTTCAGCCGCTTTCCGGGCTTTACCAGCGTCTCCCATGTGTCCGCGGAGAGCTGCTTCAGCAGCAGCAGCTCTGCCGCTGCTCCGATACCCTCCTTTTCGCCATAG
>CANNTZ010000111.1 GCA_947522735.1 uncultured Oscillospiraceae bacterium
GTGACGTAGTAATCGAGATTCAGGAACATCTCGTTGCGCACCTGCTCGGCGTTGCGGATGGCGGGATCCTCCATTGCCTTGCGGATCAGCGGATAGGCGTCCTTGCCGTTCCACTTGAAGTCGAGATAGAACGCCTGATGGTTGATTCCGGCGCAGGTGTAGGTTATCTCGTCCATCGGCGCGCCTATCCAGCCCGCGAGCATCTCCGCCGTGCCCTGAACGCTGTGGCAAAGGCCGGTGACGTTCGCCTTGGTCTCGCTCTGGAGATAGCGGCAAAGCATCGCCATGGGGTTGGTGTAGTTGAGCACGACGGCGTTCGGGCAGTATTTTTCGATGTCACGGCAGATATCCAGCATTGCGGGAGCGGTGCGCAGGAAGCGGAAAATGCCGGACGGGCCCCGCGTGTCGCCGACGTTGATATCAACGCCGTATTTCTTCGGGATCTCGATATCGTTGCGGAAAATCTCCGGGCCCCCGGAGAGGATGGTGATGCAGACGCCGTCCGCACCCTCAAGCGCCTTGGCGCGGTCGGTGGTGGCGCTGACGGTTGCGGGATAGCTTCCGGCGGCGATGAGCTTCTTCACGCCGCGCTCGATCATTTCGAGACGCTCTGTGTTGATGTCCATAAGCGCAATGTGTACGTCGCGGAAAGCGTCGAAGGTGAGAATGTCCTTGACGAGCCCGCGGGTAAAGCCGAGGCTTCCGGCGCCGATAAAGGTGATCTTTTTCATGCGTGCACCTGTCCTTTCGGGTCTTGTTATTGATTGGCTGACATTGACTTTATAATATCAGCTTTTTGTGCTTCCGAACAGTGGGTAATGTTTCAAAATATAGCATCCATGTTTCCTTTTTGCTTTGTAAGCCTGATTATTTACAAATCGCGTAACATGTGTTATACTGATATCGGAGGAGGAGGCGTATGAAATTGCGAAGATGCATTTGTATTTTATGTTTATTTTTACTGTGCACACCTTGGCTTACGGCCTGTGCTCCCATGCCGCCGAAAAATTCATCGCAGCCGGAGAGCCGGTCTGCGCCGGAAAATTCGTCGCAGCCGGAAAATTCGCCAGTGCCGGAGAGCTCGCCTGCATCGGAGAAGGAGCCGTCCGCAACCTCGCTGGAGCTGCGCTTCGGGCGCGTCTTAGACGGTGCGCGGGACGTCTGCGCAAACGCTCTGCCGCTCTGCTTTTCCGATGAGAGCGGCATATTCATAATGGATACCGGCGAGCTGCCCTACTCGAGCGACGAGGTGCTCTCGCTCGATTTCAGCTCCGGCGTCGCAGAAACGCTCGCGCGGCGAGAGGGGCTTATCGCCGAATCGCTGCTGCTTGGCGGCAGATACGTTTGCTCTTTCGGCAAGGGCTCCGAGACGGGAGTGGTATACGAGACCGAGCCCGGAATCCTCTCCGATAAGGCGGAGGCCTACGTCTGTCTTGCTGTGACCGATCTTGGCTCCGGAGAAACGTCTTTCGCCGACGTCGGGAACGAGCGGGAGCTTGCGGGGATAATGACCGGCTTCTGGGGCGAGATTACGGTGTTGCCGAACGACAGGACGTTCGCGGTGGGCATGTCCTATGGGCAGGTTGAACGCGCTGTAAGCGTTTTTGATATAAACACGCTTTCCCGGCGGGATATTGTGACCGCGAGCTTCGATCCCAATACCCGGAGCGGGCGTGAGTTTCTTCCGCACACCCTCGGAGACAAGCTGTGGCTGCTCGCACGCGAGAAAACGGACGGCTCCGCGGGCGCGTCATGGCGCGTCGAGAGCTTCGACCTTGACGGAAACGCGCATGGCGTCTCTCTCATCTCCTCCGGAGACTACAGGCTTGGATATCCGCGCGAATTTGCCGTGACCGCTGACGGCGACTGGCTCATAGTCAGCGATTGGAGCAATGCAGCCTTTTTCGAGCTGCGCGACGGCGAATATCATCTGGTGCGCAGGCTTTACGAGTCCACGACGCGCGACGGGTATCCCGTCAGTATCCTTTCGCCGCGCTGCTGCGGCTGCGAAAATGCAAGCGACCGGCCGCGGCTTGTCTATCTGCTTGGCGCCAGATCCCGCCTGAGCGCCGATAATCCGACTGTGCTCCACATCTTCGATCCGGCCTCCGGCGAGCTGTATTCCGTGCCGCTTCCAAATGGCAGACTGACAACAACGGCCATAAGCTGCGGCGGAGACGTGCTCGTCACGACCGCGCCGAATGTCGAATACAAAACCCCGCTCGACGGCGTGTACTTTCTCTCACACGAGAGCATAGCGGAGGCTATAACCGCAGCGAGATGACGACGGCGCACACAGCGCGCAAGACCGCCCGTGACGAAGGCCACGGACGGTCTTTGTTGTTTGACAAATTGTGGAAGCTGCGCTATACTATAGTTATTACACATCATCGGAGGACGGCATGGACAAGCTCGAGGCGCTGAAGAAATATTTTGGACACTCCGCGTTTCGCGAGGGGCAGGAGGGGCTTATCGACGCCGTCCTGTCCGGACGGGATGCCATGGGCGTCATGCCGACCGGCGCGGGAAAATCGGTGTGCTATCAGCTTCCGGCAATGCTGCTGCCGGGGACAACGCTGGTTATATCGCCGCTGATCTCTCTGATGAAGGATCAGGTGGAGGCGCTCGCTCAGGCGGGGATCCCTGCCGCCTACATAAACTCGTCGCTGACGGCGGCACAGTACCGTGACACCCTCGGCATGGCGCGGCTCGGCTGCTACAAGCTGATCTACGTCGCGCCGGAGCGGCTGGATACCGACGGCTTCCTCGATTTTGCCGCGTGTGCAGATATCTCCTTCGTCGCCGTGGACGAGGCGCACTGCGTCTCCCAATGGGGGCAGGATTTCCGTCCAAGCTATCTGCGCATCGCCGGCTTTATCCGCTCGCTCGAGCACCGTCCCGCCG
>CANNTZ010000112.1 GCA_947522735.1 uncultured Oscillospiraceae bacterium
GTCGTTGGAGATGCTTGGGCGACTGGTGCTGGTGAATTTTCTCACGCAGCTAACTGCTGATTTTGTTGCGATAAGGCTGGTGCCGAGGATTGGCCTGCGCGTCACGCTTGTCTTTGCGCACCTCGCGTTTGCCGCCGGGATGATAATGCTCGGCACGCTACCGAATATCATGTCCAACCACTACCTCGCGCTGGTGATATCGACTATCGTATTTTCCTACGGCTCGGGAACCATCGAGGCGACAACGAGCTCGGTGATAGATTCGCTGCCGTCGGACGCGAAGGCATCGGATATGAGCCTGCTGCATTCGATATTCTGCTGGGGACAGGTCGGTGTGATAATCATCGTCACGCTGGCGCTCAAGGCTATCGGCCCGCAGCGCTGGTGGTGGCTCGCGCTGCTCTCTGCGGTGCTTCCGCTCGTCAACGCGGTGATATTCACAAGGGTGCCGTTTGCGCCGCCTCTCCCAAAGGAGGAGCAGATACCGATAAAAAAGCTGTTCACAAACAAGGTGTTTGTGCTGGCGCTGGTGCTCATGGCGTGCGCGGGCGCGTCGGAGCTGGCCATGTCGCAGTGGGCCTCGCTGTTTGCGGAAAAGGGCTTGGGTGTCTCCAAGGTAATGGGGGATCTGCTTGGCCCCTGCATGTTTGCGCTGCTGATGGGAGCGGGACGGCTGTGGTTCGGACTTTTCGGCGGACGAATACGGCTTGAGCGCGCGCTGCTCTGCTGCGCCGGGCTGTGCATAATAAGCTATCTCGGAGTAACGCTGATTCCTATCCCGGTGCTCTCGCTGATATTCTGCGGGCTTTGCGGCCTTTCGGTGAGCCTGATGTGGCCGGGAATGCTGAGCCTGTGCTCCGAACGGTTCCATGGCGGCGGCTCGGCTATGTTCGCGCTGCTGGCGGTGTTCGGTGATCTCGGCTGCTCTGCCGGCCCATGGCTGACGGGGCTTATCGCCGACAACACCACCCTCAACACTGGCCTGCTTGTCTCGATAATTTTTCCGGTAATGATGCTTGTCGGAGTTGCGCTGTTTGCAAGGAAGCGCCAGGCGGAGTGACACCGGCGGATGAATCTCATAAAAAAGCGGCGCGACATGTCGTGACGGCAGTCGCGCCTTTATTGTCTGCGCTTTAAAATGTATTGAGAACAAGGAACAGACAATCCTGGAGCGGCAGCAGGCTAACCTTGCCGGAGAAGGCAGGACGACCGGCATCAAAAAAGGACAGCCGCTCCGGACTGTCCTTTTCTGTTTGCCATGCAATGATTACTTAATGGTGACCTTAGCGCCGGCAGCCTCGACCTTTGCCTTGAGCTCGTCAGCATCAGCCTTGGAGAGGCCGGTCTTGAGCATCTTCGGGGCGTTGTCGACAAGCTCCTTAGCTTCCTTGAGGCCAAGGCCGGTAGCGTCCTTAACGACCTTGATGACAGCCATCTTGTTGGCGCCGAACTCAGTCAGCTCAACGTCGAACTCGGTCTTCTCTTCGGCAGCGGGGGCAGCCTCAGCGGCGGGAGCGGCAGCAACAGCCATGGGAGCGGCGGCGGATACGCCGAACTCCTCCTCGAGAGCCTTTACGAGCTCGGAGAGCTCAAGAACGGTGAGAGCCTTTACTTCTTCGATAAGAGCAGTGATTTTTTCAGAAGCCATGATAATAATCCTCCAATTTCATTTTGTTTTGATGTTTTTTAAGATAGTACCAAAGCAGTGGTGCGGGCTGTGCGACCGCCGTTATGCGCTCTGCTTCTCCGCGATAGCGTTGAGAGCGACGACAAGACCGCGCAGATTCGCGTTGAGTACGTTCGCAAAGCCGGAGATCGGTGCGTTGAAGCCGCCGAGGACCTGAGCGATGAGAACCTCTCTCGAGGGAAGCTTCGCAAGAGCCTTCACGCCGTCGGCATCGATAACGCCGCCGTCGACAAAGCCGCACTTGACGGAAAACTTGCCTCTGGAATCATCAGCATACTTGCTGAGGATTTTCGCTGCCGCAACGTGATCGCCACTGACAGCGAGAGCGGTGGTTCCGCTGAGCGAGGGGATGATGCCGTCAAGACCGGCGTCCTTCGCAGCGATACCCAGCAGAGTGTTTTTTACGACCATGTACTCTACGCCCGCTTCACGAAGATCCTTACGGAGCTTGGTGTCCTGAGCGACGGTGATGCCCTTGTAGTCGACGATAACGCCGGCGGCGGCGCCGCTGAGCTTATCCTTCAGGCTGGCAACGATCTGCTGTTTTTCCAGTAAAACTTTCTCACTTGGCAAACTGGTTCACCTCCTATGGTTAGTTGGCGCCGTTCGTGCCGTGTGTTCTGGAAAACACCGGGGGAAGCTTCAAATCAAAAATCCCTTCCTCGCTTGAGGAAGGGATACATAATCATACAAAGTACAAATATGGATCGCATCCTCGGCAGGCGGTTTACACCATTATACCGAACGCGTCGGCACCTGCTGTCTCCGGACAGCACTTTAACAGCTTTATAATTATAGCGCGTATTCTGCCGCTTGTCAAGGGTAAAAAAGCATTTTTTTCGTTTTTGTTGGGTGTATCATTAAATGCAGAAGAAACCGTTACGGTTTTTCCTGCATTATTTTTTTAACCGGAGGACGGCGGAGGGAGGTGAAAGCATTGAACGGATACAGTTATTTGACGCTGGAACAGCGGCGCGAGATTGAAAGAATGTATACAGAGGGTGAAAG
>CANNTZ010000113.1 GCA_947522735.1 uncultured Oscillospiraceae bacterium
CACTGACGGGACGATAGCCTACTTTTGTTTAATAGCAGCCTGAGCGGCGGCCAGACGAGCGATGGGCACGCGGAAGGGGGAGCAGGACACGTAGTCCAGACCGATGGTGTTGCAGAACTCGACAGAGGAGGGATCTCCGCCGTGCTCGCCGCAGATTCCGCAGTGGAGGTGAGGATTGGCAGCCTTGCCCATCTTGACGGCCATATCCATCAGCTTGCCGACGCCAACGGTGTCGAGGCGGGCGAACGGATCAGACTCGTAGATCTTGTTGGAGTAATAGGAGGGCAGGAACTTGCCTGCGTCGTCACGGCTAAAGCCGAAGGTCATCTGGGTAAGGTCGTTGGTGCCGAAGCAGAAGAAGTCGGCAGCCTTGGCTATCTCGTCAGCGACGAGGCAGGCTCTCGGGATCTCGATCATGGTTCCGACCTCGTACTCGAGCTTGGCGCCGGAGGCGGCGATGAGCTCGTCGGCGGTCTTAACGACGATGTCCTTGACAAACTTGAACTCCTTGACCTCGCCGACCAGCGGGATCATGATCTCGGGAACGATCTTCCAATCCGGATGCTTCTTCTGGACGCTCAGGGCCGCCTTGATGACAGCCTTGGTCTGCATTACGGCAATCTCAGGATAGGTGACGGTCAGGCGGCAGCCGCGGTGACCCATCATCGGGTTGAACTCATGGAGATCCGCAATGACCTGCTTGATATAGGCAACGGACTTACCATGGGTCTTTGCAAGAGCCTCGATGTCCGCCTCGTCGGTCGGTACGAACTCGTGGAGAGGAGGATCGAGGAAGCGGATGGTAACGGGATAACCGCCGAGAGCCTCGAAGAGTCCCTCAAAGTCAGCCTGCTGCATCGGCTCGATCTTGGCAAGAGCGGCCTCGCGCTCCTCAACGGTCTCCGCGCAAATCATCTCGCGGAAAGCGCCGATTCTGGACGGCTCGAAGAACATGTGCTCGGTGCGGCAAAGGCCGATGCCCTGTGCGCCGAACGCAGCGGCCTGCTTGGCGTCGTGCGGGGTGTCGGCGTTGGTTCTTACGCCGAGCTTCTTATATTTGTCGGCCAGCTCCATGATGCGGCCAAAGTAACCGCTGTTGGGGTCTGCGGGAACGGTCGGGATAAGTCCGTCGTAGATGCAGCCGGTGGAGCCGTCGAGGGAGAGGGCGTCGCCCTCGTGATAGGTCTTGCCGTTAAGGGTGAACTGCTTGTTTTCCTCGTCCATCTTGATGTCGCCGCAGCCGGAAACGCAGCAGGTTCCCATGCCGCGGGCAACAACTGCCGCGTGGGAGGTCTGACCGCCGCGAACGGTGAGGATGCCCTGGGAGAACTTCATGCCCTCGATGTCCTCCGGGGAGGTTTCGAGGCGAACGAGAACGACCTTTTCACCGTTCTTGCCGTGCTTGACGGCGTCCTCGGCGGTGAATACGACGGAACCGGCGGCGGCTCCGGGGGAGGCGGCTATGCCCTTGCCGATCGGGGTGGCGGCTTTAAGCGCCTTCTGGTCGAAGGTCGGGTGCAGCAGCATATCGAGGGACTTCGCGTCGATCTGCATCAGGGCTTCTTCCTCGGAGATCATGCCCTCGTCGATGAGGTCGCAGGCGATCTTGATGGCGGCGGCGGCGGTGCGCTTGCCGTTACGGGTCTGGAGCATATAGAGCTTTTTGTCCTCGATGGTAAACTCCATGTCCTGCATGTCGCGATAGTGGTTTTCAAGGGTCTTGCAGACGCCGAGGAACTGATCATAGACCTCGGGCAGGATCTCCTGCATCTTCGCAATGGGCATCGGGGTGCGGACGCCTGCGACGACATCCTCGCCCTGGGCGTTCATGAGGAACTCGCCCATGAGGCCCTTTTCGCCGGTGGCGGGGTTACGGGTGAACGCAACGCCGGTGCCGGAGGTATCGCCCATGTTGCCGAACGCCATCATCTGGACGTTGACGGCAGTGCCCCAGGAATAGGGGATATCGTGATCCATACGGTAGATGTTCGCTCTCGGGTTGTCCCAGGAACGGAAAACGGCCTTGATAGCCTCGAACAGCTGCTCCTTCGGCTCATCCGGGAAGTCCTTGCCGAGCTGGTTCTTATATTCGGCCTTGAACTGGTTGGCAAGCTCCTTGAGATCGTCGGCGGTGAGGTCAACGTCGAAGGTGACGCCCTTCTTCGCCTTCATCTCGTCGATGAGCTTCTCAAAATACTTCTTGCCGACTTCCATAACGACGTCGGAGAACATCTGGATAAATCTTCTGTAGCAGTCCCATGCCCAACGCGGGTTGCCGGATTTGGCGGCAATAACGTTGACGACCTTCTCGTTGAGACCAAGATTAAGGATGGTGTCCATCATGCCGGGCATGGAAGCTCTCGCGCCGGAGCGCACGGAGACGAGAAGAGGATTCTCCATGTCGCCGAACTTCTTGCCGGTGACCTCCTCCATCTTGCCGATATACTCCATAATCTGCGCCTGGATATCCTCGTTGATCCTTTTTCCGTCCTCATAGTACTGGG
>CANNTZ010000114.1 GCA_947522735.1 uncultured Oscillospiraceae bacterium
TTGGCAATATGTGCGTCCGCTTCCGGGATGCCGAGCCGGACGCACAGCCATGCGTAAGCATCCTGTTTGCGCATGAAACCTTTCTCCCAAAGCTGGTTGAAGGTCCGATGTGCCTGCATCCGTTTTTGCCGGAGTTCCTTGTTGGCAAGCGTCCCCATCGGCAGACCGGTCGCTTTGTGTGCCTGCACATAAGCGTCGCAGGCGGGATACCGGGAGCAGACATAGAGCTTTGCCGCCCGGTCTTTTGTGTGGATGCCATAGATGCTGCTGGCCGGACGGAGCTGCGCCGGCGCATGGCAGTATGGACAGGTAATGTGGGCTTTTTTCAAACTGAGATCCTCCTATGTACTATTCAGAAGGAAGAAGAGAGAGTATCTGTAAACAGCAGCTTTCATCGTCTGACAGGCACCAGCTGAGGTACATCGCATAAATATCCTCAAAGGCGCTGCGGGAGAGCTGTCCGCAGCATTCGGTTGGGTCGATCCGCTGCGCGGTGAGACGTTCATATTCAGCGATGGAGATCAGAACAGGCTTACCGCCGGCATCTGCGCTCATCAGATAACCGGAACACGGCGAATGACATTTGCAGACGCCGCAGGAGATGAAACAGGCATTTCGCCAGTTCCCGCGGCAGGCGGTCAGAAATTCTGCAAGCTGCTGGATGGTTGTTCTCATAGGTTTGTCCTCCAAATCCTCCTATAACAATACGCACCGCAAAACGGCAAAACGGTCACTTGAACCTGTGAATTTTCTGTAAATTATGAAAATGGAGCGGCTTAATTGAAAGCCGGGCAGATCGTGCATATAAAAATCGGCCAGCAGCGGAATTGGCTGCTGGCCGAAAGTATGTCTATTTGATTTTTACAGAAGCAATATTTTCTAAAATCATCAGTGCCGAGAGAAGATCGCTTCAAGCGTCTGCAAGACAGCCGCCTTTCGGACATCCTCGTATTTGCAGTCAAATAACTGAAGCTCCAATTCTCCGGTGCTGGTCAGGATGTGAAAGTCTTCCATGAGCATGCTGCGCAGCAGCTCCGCGAACGGCTCACCCAGAAGATACGGGAAGCCACCCAGCCGGACTGCGCGTACATCCAACAGGTTGACCAGCGACACCATTGCACAGCACAGATCTCTGCCATAGCTTTGCAGGCAGGCCGTGACTGCTTCGTCACCGGATGTAAAAGCCGCCGCAAGCTCCGTAATCGCCGCCTCATTTGGGTCGGAGCCATAGATATCCTGATAGCTGACAGGGATTCCAGCCGCCCGCAGGCGGGCAAACAGCGCGGTCGTCGAGCAGAATGTTTCGAGACAGCCCCGGTTTCCGCAGTTGCAGACAGCCCCATTGCGGTCAATCGAAATGTGACCTGCCTCCAGCGGCATGCTGCGTCCGCCCGGCAGGACTGCGCCCGCATCAATGCCCTCCTGCACAGTCATCACCAGCAGCGGCAGAGGCGGCTCCGTATCCCGGAGAAACGCGGAATACGCCACGGCTGCGGCATTGTTCGACAGCATGACATATGCGTCCGGAAACGCCGCGCGGAAATCGGGCAGGATCGTCGGACAGCACTGCTGCCAGCTGCGGATCACGGCGGAAAAGCTCAGCCGCTCGGTCATCGCATCGATCAGCCCCGGATACAGGATATGAATACCGAGCAACTGTTCCTCCGCAAGTCCCAGCGCGGCAAGCTGCGTGCGCAGCTGTGCGATGATCGGCGCGCTTGTGCTTGCCGGAAGCCGGCTCCGCGTTTGCGTCAGCTTGTGCAGGCAGATATCGTAGACACTCAGAATCGAGCCGTCGGAGAGAATTTCAAGGGTTGCGACCGCACCGCGCGCAGCATTGACCGCAAGGTTGATCGGCCTCCGGCCCCGTGCCGTACTCCCGACGGCCCCCAGCTCTACCAGCCAACCGCCCCGCAGCAGCTCATCGACCAGCACCGTCACGGTCGCCGCCGACAGGCCGGAGGCTTTTGTCAGCTCCGCACGCGAAATGGGCGCGCGGCGGCGCACAAGATCAAACAGCAGCGTCGCATTCTGATCTTTCAGATGCTGCTGATAGGAAGCCGACGGCATGCCAGCCCGAATCTGAATCATGGTGCGCCCTCCTTCGCTCCGATATGGATTTAATCTAGCATATCAAAACGCAAAAAACAAGCACGCGGCGTGCTTTCTCCATTGCGCACAAGTTTATAAACTTTCCCGATTTATTTTAGTGGACAAAATAATTTATACGCGGTATGGTGAAACTGTAAGAGCCGCAGCCGGAGCGCTGCGAAACAATCTGATTTTTATGAGGTGCACGAACATGGATAAAAAAGAAATCGCAATGAACGGCGCGGGCGTGGCCGAGCTCGGCTTCCCGATGTGGCCGCAGTTTGACCCGAAAACCAAGCAGGATATGGCCGACGCGCTGGATTCCGGCCTCGTCAGCTACTGGACCGGCAAGAAGGG
>CANNTZ010000115.1 GCA_947522735.1 uncultured Oscillospiraceae bacterium
GAGTTACACCGACCGCAAAAAGAACACCACGGTCGCATTGTACGATTGTTCGCTGACGGTAAACAATGGCGAGTTTTTGGTACTGCTAGGCGAATCCGGCTGCGGCAAAACATCGTTACTACGAGTAATCGCCGGAGTAGAAAGTTACGACTACGGCGACATATTGTTTGACGGAGTGGACGGCGCAAACATCGACCAACGCGACAAGGATATTTCCTACGTCAGCCAAAACTATGCGTTGTTTCCGCACAAAACCGTGTACGAAAACATTGCCATGCCGCTTTTCACAAACAAGTATCCACGCGACGAAATACGCAAACGAGTAAACGAACTTGCCGAGCAATTCGGCTTGCAAATGCTACTCACGCGGTTGCCTGCCGACCTATCGGGCGGACAGCAACAACGCGTCGCCATTGCTCGCGCCCTTGCAAAACGCCCGTCAATTTGCTTGTTTGACGAGCCGTTGTCGGCGCTGGACCCGATGTACCACGAAGGCATACTGTCGTTGCTTGCAAAGTTGCACGCACAAACGGACACGACCTTTATATACGCTACGCACAACCTGCGCGAAGCACTGCGTATCGCCGACCGCATTGCAATATTGCACAACCGCAAGGTGGAACAAATCGGCACTCCGCACGAACTGACGCACAATCCGCAAACGGAATTCGTGCGCGAATTCTTGTCGCAAATCGACTGACAAAACGTCCGTTGCCGTACAATTTTAACGTTATGCGGCAACGTTTCAAGGTACAAATCAGCGTCGTTTACACACGCCGTTTGTCGTCGAAACACTCATTGTTTGTTGCAAAAATCGCAATACGTACGCAAAATTTGACGACAAACACATGGTTTACAAATGATAAAAATATCACAAACAGGCAGTCGCAAGACCGCCTGTTTTTTTGTCACTTTGTGTAGGTAATATTTGTCAGCTCCAGCGTTCCGCTGAAATCCTGAAATACGGTATTGTCGTGCGTATTGACAATCACAATGCCTATCTCCGACAAGGTTCCGTCCACAGTGGTCAACGCAAAGTTTACATTGCCGCCGGTATAGTTTTTAGCAACATCCTTTGTCGCATTGCCGTTTTTGTATGTGCAAATGACGTATATGTTGGCTTGCGTTGCGGACAAATCCATCGAAAGTTGCGTGTAACCCGCCGCAACAAGTTTGTCTAAGTAAGCTTGCGTAATGCTAAACTTGTTGTTGTCGCTGTTTGTCGTCCACTGCACCTTGGCTGACGTAACCAGTCCGTTGTCGCCTGTCGTCGTGTTGACGTAGCCTGCATTAGTCTTTTGATTGCCGAAGCCGTCGGTTATTGTGACAAACTCCACGTCGGTAATTTCTATCGATCCCGTAAAGTCGCGGATGATAAAGTCGACCGAACCGCCCGAAAGCATACGCAAAACCTTATGAGTGTCGCCTACCTTGTTGAGCGTAATGCCCATGTAGTCGTTGTTGGCACCCTTCAAACTCCAAATGCCCGCGTCAAATCTGCCCGAAGACGAGTAATCCGTCACCTTGAACGTAACCACCATGTAGTTGCCGTTTACGGTGTTGTTTTTGCGGATGTATTCCGCCGAAATAGCGGCGTTTTTGTCGGTGTATTGGTTCGGGTCGCCGTCCACGGTGCTAAGCACTATGTTGCCGTCTTTCGATGCCGACACCGTAACGCCCGACCAACCGTAGTTGTCTACAAGTAGATATTTGACGGACTTTGTGTATTCCGTAAGTTCGTTTTCGCCACGGAAGTACTTGACTGTCCAGGTGTACACGCCGGCTTTGTTCGGTAAATCGTAGCCGTCGGTGCAATCTGTTTCGACACCGTTCCCATCGGTCAAAAAGTACTTGACGACAATGGGTTGCGCACTGTTGGCGTGCCGTGTTGCCTTAACAAAATCAAAACTGTCGCCAACCACGTAGGCATACATATCGTCGGCGTCGAAGTCATACGCAGGTGCAGCGTCGTCGGTAAGCGTAACGGTAAACTCGCCGATGTTGCACGTCACGTAATCATACAAGCGAAAGTTGTAACTGCCCGACTTCAGCGAAAGCAGATACTCCGTGGAGAAGTGACTGCGATAAACCTTTTTGCCGTCGACAACGATTTGTTCGGCAACAAATTGCTTGGGCGTAAGCAAGGTTTGCGTTTCACCGTTCACTATATACAAGTCACGGTCAACATACTGGTACCCGTCCAAACAAGATACGGCAGTTTTAACGTTAGACAAATCGATTGCGAGATCCGGCACAGTAAACGTACCAAACAATTTGAGCGTTGCAACCTTTGTCACATCGGAGTGACCTTCCAGCGAATAGGTGATTTTATACGAACCTGCCGTATTCCACACCACCGAGGACAAATCCACGTTGACATTGCACT
>CANNTZ010000116.1 GCA_947522735.1 uncultured Oscillospiraceae bacterium
TTGAAGCGCGGCAGCATGGCGCTGGAGGACGGCGATTGGGGAAAGGCTGACGAGTTCTTCGAGCAGGTACTCAATCAAGACGCAGAGTGCGGCGCAGCGTATCTGGGGAAGTTCCTGAGCCGTCAAAAGGCGAGAACCGTGCAGGGCTATGTGCAGCGCTGCTGCAAGCAGACCGCGGACAGCGCGCCGGCGAAGAAGACGCCGGCCTGTAAAGCGGATCAGGCGTTTATCGACGCGTGCGTCGAAAAATATCAGGTGCCGGGGTATTACAGCGCTTCGGATATCCGGGCGGCGCTGCGCTTTGACTTGGCCTATTGTGCCGACCGCGCGGCATATTTCCGCGACGCGCAGAAACAGGCCATGCAGCGGCTGGACGACGACCGGAACTTTGCCCGCGCGGAGAAATTTGCCTCCGGCGAGCTGAAAGCGCAGTGCGGCGCGCTGCGCACCGAGATCATGACCTTCCTGCGCCAGCAGGAGAAGACCGCCGAGCAGGAAGCGGCTGCGGAAAAGCAGCGCGTCACGGAGGCATACCGCGCGTTTTTGCAGAAGACTGAGCCGAAGCTTGCCGCGCGGCAAAAAGAAGCGCTTGCAAAGAAACAGGCTGACGGGGAAGCGGCTGAACAGGCCCGTATCAAAGAGGCACAGCGCGCGGAGGACGAAAAGCTCGTCCGCGAAATGGCTGCGTGGGAAGCGGCCAGAAAGAAAAAACGCACGATTATGATCGTCGCTGCGATTGTGGCTGTATTTGCCGCGTATCAGGTCGTCAAAAATGTCGTCCTTCCGGCCGTGAAGTATTCCAAAGCCGAAGAAATGCTGACCGCCGGGGATTACGACGGCGCGGTCACAGCATTTGGCGAATTGGGCGATTACAAGGATTCTGCCGCTATGCGTATGGAAGCTGTAAATGCAGAGGAATATGCGCAAGCAGAGGCACTGCTGGCTGCAGGCGATTATGACAGCGCAATCACGGCATTTGCGGGACTGGGAGACTATAAGGATGCTGTCGAGAGAAAAGCCTACTGCGAAGCTGAACTGTTTCTGGAGGAGGGAGACGCGGCGCGAGCGGCTATTTCGTTTGGCAAGAGCGCTGGTTATCAAGACGCGCGGGAACGGAGCATGGCTCTGTGGGATACTTTAACCACGCGGGCAACATTGGCATCAGGGAATGCACACACCGCAGCACTGAAAATGGACGGAACCGTGATTGCCGTAGGCGAAAACAACGATGGCCAATGTGATGTCTCCGAATGGACAGACATTGTGGCAATCAGCGCCGGGGATTATTATACGGTCGGCCTTAAAAAAGATGGCACTGTTGTTGCTGCAGGGAACAACGAAAACGGGCAGTGCAATGTTTCTGACTGGACAGATATTGTGGCAATCAGTGCAGCATACAATCGCACGATCGGGCTGAAAATGGACGGGACGGTGGTTTCTGCGGGCGTTCAATGCGATGTCTCGTATTGGACGGATATTGTGGCGATCAGCGCCGGATATATGCATATAGTCGGGCTAAGGGCGAATGGGACTGTGGTAGTTGCGGATAATAATGTGCCTTGGGAGCTTGCCGACAGATACGTCGAAGGCGATGCTGCGGATTGGACGGATATTGTAACTATCAGCCTTGGCAGGTGGTACACGGTCGGCTTGAAAGCAGATGGAACCGCGGTCGCTGTCGGCAACAATGAATTCGGCCAATGCGATGTTTCCGGTTGGAAGGATATCGTGGCGATCAGCGCGGGAGACAATCACACGGTTGGCCTGAAAGCAGACGGAACTGTAGCTGCTGTGGGTAATAACGACGATAGCCAATGCGCTGTTTCCGGTTGGACAGATATTGTGGCAATTAGTGCTGGGGACGAGCATACAATCGGCCTGAAGGCAGACGGGACTGTGCTTGCCGTTGGCGACAATAGCGCAGGCCAATGTGACGTTTCCAACTGGACAGACATCAAACTCCCGAACAAATAAGAGAGGATGGAGGACATGAGTAAATTTGTCATCGAATGTCCCAACTGTGGGAAATATGCGGAGGCCCGGACGGGGTTCTTTGCGCGGAAGAAGATTGACTGTGCGTGCGGCTACACCATCAACGTCCGCACGGACAAGCTGACGGGGCGGGAATGTCCGCACTGTGGGAACATGGTCGTGTTCGACCAATCCAAGGGGGAAAAGGCGCTCTGCCCGGTCTGCCATGAGCCGATCAACACGATGGCCGAGCAGTCCAGCACTGTGGAGTTTTCCTGCGCGCAGTGCGGCATCCGCC
>CANNTZ010000117.1 GCA_947522735.1 uncultured Oscillospiraceae bacterium
ATGTCCGCTCCGTCCAAGGACGACACCCCGATGTTCGTCATGGGCGTCAACAACAAGACCTATACCAAGGACATGAACTTTGTTTCCAACGCCTCCTGCACCACCAACTGCCTCGCCCCCATCGCCAAGGTTCTGCATGACAACTTCGGCATCACCGAGGGCCTTATGACCACCGTTCACTCCACCACCGCCACCCAGAAGACCGTTGACGGTCCCTCCGTCAAGGATTGGCGCGGAGGCCGTGCAGCTTCCGGCAACATCATCCCCTCCTCTACCGGCGCCGCGAAGGCTGTCGGCAAGGTCATTCCGTCCCTGAACGGCAAGCTCACCGGTATGTCCATGCGCGTTCCGACTCTCGACGTTTCCGTTGTCGACCTGACCGTAAACCTCGCAAAGCCGGCCTCCTACGCGGACATCTGCGCAGCCATGAAGGCCGCCTCCGAGGGCGAGCTCAAGGGCATCCTCGGTTACACCGATGAAGACGTCGTATCCTCCGATTTCCTCGGCGACAGCCATACCTCCATCTTCGACGCCAAGGCCGGTATCGCCCTGACCGATACTTTCGTAAAGGTCGTTTCCTGGTATGACAACGAGTGGGGCTATTCCAACAAGGTCGTCGAGCTCATCGAGTATATGTACACCGTTGATCACGCTGAGTGATTCACACAACACACATTGACAAGGTTAAGGGCGGAAGATGGTTTTCCGCCCTTTATTTTTAAGGGGAGCTCGTATGGACAGGACTTTTTTACCAGCAAATATACTTATTCCCTCCGGTGCGAGGTGCGACATGACTGCATGGAGCGTCGTTGCGTGTGACCAGTACACCTCCGAGCCGGAATATTGGGAGCGCGTCGAGGAGGCGGTCGGAGAGAAGCCGTCGTCGCTGCGCATCACTTTCCCGGAGATATATCTTGACAGGGAGGGGAAGGAGGAACGCATCCGCGCTGTCAACTCCACCATGGAGAGCTACCTTGAGCAGGGGATATTCGAGCAGTATCCGGACAGCTTCGTATATGTTGAGCGAACCCTTTCGAATGGGAGGGTGCGCCGCGGCTTGGTCGGGCGCATCGACCTTGAGGACTACGACTATTCCATGGGCTCGCAGTCTCCGGTGCGCGCTACGGAGGGCACGGTGCTCGAACGCATACCGCCCAGAGTGGCGATACGAAAGGACGCCGCGCTCGAAATACCGCACATTATGCTGCTCATCGACGACCCCGGGCGCACGGTGATAGAGCCTGTCGCGCGCAAAAAGAACGACCTTGAGAAGCTGTACGACTTTGAGCTGATGCTTAACGGCGGACATATCGCCGGATATCATGCAGGCAGCGAGACGGAGGGGATAGGCCGGGCGTTGACGGCGCTGGCGGCCAAGGACAGCTTTGAAAAGCGCTACAACGTGAAAGACAGGGGAGTTTTGCTGTTCGCGGTGGGCGACGGCAACCACTCGCTGGCGACCGCCAAGGAGTGCTTCGAGCGTATAAAGGCGGAGCTGCCGCGGGAGCAATGGGAGAAGCACCCGGCGCGCTACGCGCTGGTCGAGGTTGTCAACCTTCACGACGAATCGCTTGAGTTTGAGCCGATCCACCGCGTGGCCTTTGACGTCAACCCCAACCATCTGCTCCGGGAGCTGACCCGCTATTACGATATTTCCTTCGACGAGACGGGCGGGCAGAGCTTCACCTATATCACCGCCACGGGAGAGGGCAACATGAAGATCAACAACCCGTCGTCCAATCTGACGGTCGGCTCGCTGCAAAACTTCCTTGACAGCTATGTCGGACGCTTCGGCGGCAGGGTGGATTACATCCACGGAGACGAGGTGGTGCGCAGCCTCAGCGCAAACCTCGGCGCCATCGGCTTTATGCTGCCCAACATCAGCAAGGCGGAGCTGTTCCCGACGGTCATACTCGACGGCGCTCTTCCGCGAAAGACCTTTTCCATGGGGCAAGCCAACGATAAGAGATTTTATCTCGAAGCGAGAAGGATAAAACAATATAACTAATAGTTTATATCTGATATATTATTGCAATCTGTAAATTCGATAATATACCCGCGGCGGGCAAGCGCCCGCAGGCATAGCCGCGGATCGCGCCAAAGGCGCTTACGTTATCGGGTTCGTTAACTTATTCCCGCGGAGTTGGGTTGTTCTATCTTTTCTTGTGATTGACTTTTTCTTTCGCCTATCGGCGAGAATAAGCTGCGCTTTGGCGCAGGCTTGCC
>CANNTZ010000118.1 GCA_947522735.1 uncultured Oscillospiraceae bacterium
CGTTCCATATTACATCCATCCTGCCGTCATAAATTTATCCGTCCGCAGACGAATCCTTATATATTATACCATGCCTTTTACCATTTTACAACACCTATGCCACTGTATATTTCGAGAAAATACCATGTATAAAACGTTAATAAAATGTATAGCGTGGCATTATTTGACCTCCAGGATCTTGATGTTTTCCGCTGCGAGATTTGTCTCCGAGAGGATGATGTCCTTAATCACCGCCACCTCGTTCGCGAGCAGCCCGTCTGTTTTGACTACGACGTCTGCGGACGTGTCGGTGATGTATACCAGACAGTCGTCATAACCCTTGGCAAGAATCAGGTTTTCTATCTTGGATTCGCTTTCTATGGACTGAGCTATCCCGAGAGCTTTCATTGTCGCCTCGGCGGCCTGCTCTTCGCCCTCCTCGGTCCCGGCGTCGATATCCGTGAATATCTGTTGCAGCGTCGCAATTGCCTCGTCGCGCGCCCGTGTTCTGGAGAGCCGTGCCTCCTCGAAGTAGCTGCTTGCCGAGACGGTTTGCCCCTCCTCGCCGGTTTCGCCGCCGTTCTCTCCGTCCTTGTCGTTCACCAGCTCCGCGTCGCCGTAATTTTTATCCGCCGGAAGCCCGCCCTGCTCTACGAGCTTGTTTTTGTCCGCAAAAACGAAGTTGAGATATACCGCCACCCCCAGCGCCAGCACCAGCGCCGCAAGGATAATGTGCTTCTTGTTTAGTACCATGTTCATGTATGACCGTTCCTTTCTAAAGATATCGCGTCACGCCATCTTCTCTATGCTGACCCTTGCCGAGGATATCCCCAGCGCGACCGTTGCCGCGTTCATCACGCGCAGCTTGACCTTTGCGTTGTCAGCGCCCTCGCAGATGATAACCACTCCCTTCACCACCGGCTCGACGGTCGTTATCAGCAGCGCGCGCCGCCGGCCGTTTTCATCCTCAATAAAGATATACTTTTCCTCGGCGCTGCCGCTCGTGCGGGTCTTTTTTTCCTGCCCCTCGCCGGTATCCGCCGATGAATCGCTGCTTGTTTTCGTCTCCTGCGCATATACATACCGCACGCTGCTTTCCAGCGTCACCAGCACCCTTGTCTTTCCTACCCCCTCTATTCCCGATATTATCTCCGCGAGCCGCTTTTCCAGCGCCTGAGCCGTCTCATAGAAGCTCTCCTGCTCCGGCTGCGCGGTCTCGGCGCTTTTTTTGCGTTCCGGCAGGATATCCGAGAGCAATATCAGCGCGATTCCTATCACGCCAAGCGCAACTATCAGCCGCAGCCGCTTCCCCGACGTGAGAAATTCTCTTAACCTCTCGGAATACCTTTTCGCTCCGCTCTCCTCTTTGACGCTTATCTTTTTTTCCGTATTCTCCATGCTTTTACGCTCCGTCGTCTCAGCCGCCGCCAAAGCGCACGACCGGTGTTATTCCGATGCTTTGCCTGACCGCCCTTATTGCGCGCAGCTCCATCTGGCGCATATCCTCGTTGAGCCTGACCTCAACTTCACTAATAGATATGCAGTTGTCCATGTCATTATTAACGCTGACCGAGATTTCCGCGCTATTTATTCCCGCACTCTCCAGCGCCTCCTTTGCAAGCTTTTCCACGTTACGACGGAACGCCTCCGTAACCTGCCGCTCATACGCGTCACCCAGCTTGCCGTATTCCTCCGTATATTCCGTGTCCTCGCTTTTTGCAAACACGCCGTCGAGCCAGCCGCCGTTTCCCGCCAGCTCCAGCACCGGCGAAAACAGGCAGCACAGGAAGAACACACTGACACACAGCCGGAATATTCTCCTTGCACCGCCCTCCGGCGCGAACATCTCGGCTATCGCTCCCGCTATCGATGCCGCACACAGCGAAAACGCCCATCGTCTTATTGCCTCCATCGTTGTCACTCCCGCTTGTGTTTTATTGCCCCTTCCGGGCTTGAGGCTTATTTCAGGATCATCTCTTACCCTCGTAAAGTGTTTTTCATCAAGAAAAGCCGATACTCCGCCCATGCCCTGCTCACCTGTTCAATTGGGATTTTAAGAAATTCCTCCCCTGAGAAGCTCACAAACCATTTCATCGCATTGCCCGCAGATATATCTACGGACTAAACCGCGGCGGGCAATGCCCGCAGATATAGCCGCGGTTCGGTCGTCCTCACGCTTCGCGTTGCGGGGACCTTACGTTAT
>CANNTZ010000119.1 GCA_947522735.1 uncultured Oscillospiraceae bacterium
ACGGGAGACCTTTCCGCGCCGCTTGCCATCGGCGGCGGAACTTATGCAAAGGCCATGGAGAACATTATCGCTTTCGGCCCTGTGTTTCCCGGCGAGGAATCCCGGGAGCATCAGGCGGACGAATATATCGCCTTGGACAACATAGAGAGGCTGCGCCGCATCTATGCACAGGCATTCCGGAACCTGCTGGCACTATAAGGATTTATCAAGCATAGCCGCCAAGCCGGCGGCGGCTCAGAGCCGGGAAAAACCACAGGCAGGGCGTGATTGTCACGCCCTGCCTGCGCTTGACAGAAGTAGATTTTCGAGAGATTTTGCTTTTTGAGACGCAGGCGGGCTGCCGCCCGCCAAGGCGAAAAGAGCGGAAATCGCCGGGCAGACGCACTGTCAGGCGTGTCTGCCCTTAACACTTACGTATATGGAGGACAATTGAACTTACATCATACAAATGCCGCCCGTTTCTTACGTTTTGGATAGCAATCGTTCTATTTACATTCCGACATATTATGATATACTTAGTTGTACAGCGGCTGCGTTAGCTGCACAGCTGTTGTATCCGGCATCCGGATTGATGAACGGAAAACGATCCCGTCATCGTTCATGCGATAGCAGCTGCGGAATACTCTTTTTATGAAAAAATTCGAACGAATTGGTTTCCTCCAGTCCTGGTTTTCGCCCAAACGGAGTATTCCATGAACGAAACCGCTGCCTATTGCGGCGCAATGCTTTGATGGATTGCTGCGGTTCGTTCGTTAGTTTTTAGTTTTGGAGGCAGCACATGGACTTCAACAGTGAACTGAACCGTCTTACAGAGGGGCTGAAAGAATTCCTCTTTCCCCGCCGCTGTCCCTTTTGCAAAGGGCTGACCGGCGGAAAGCTGGTGTGTGGGACGTGTCGTCAGGCGCTGCCCGCTTGCAGCACGATACGGCAGGGAGCCGATTTCGGGCGCTGCGCCGCGCCGTTCTACTATGAAGGGCCGATCCGGGATGCGATTCTGGCGTTTAAGTTTAAGGGGAAGCTGGACGGGCTGGACTTTTTCGGCAGCACGATGGCCGCCACCGCCGCTGAGAAGTACAGCGGAGAATTTGACGCGGTGACGTGGGTGCCGGTCAGTAAAAAGCGGCTGAAAAAGCGGGGCTTCGATCAGGTGCGGTATCTGACCGGCAGCCTGTGCGTGGACTGGCATGCAGCGCCGCTGGAAACGCTGCGCAAGGTGACGGATAACCCGCCCCAGTCCGGCATTGCCGATCCCGCGGCGCGGCGCGCCAATGTGCTGGGGGTCTATGAGGCCGTCATGCCGGAGCGCTTCGCCGGAAAGCGGCTGTTGCTGGTGGATGATATCTGCACCACCGGCGCCACGCTGGCCGAGTGTGCCCGTGTGCTGAAGGCCGCCGGCGCGGCGGAGGTCATGTGCCTGACGCTGGCCATGGTGCGGGAGTAAGCGGCGCGGTTTCCGGGTATACTCTACCTGTCGCGCCCGGCAGGATGGCAGGCTGCGCGGCGCTTCGCGTTTCCGTCCCTGTGCAAACGGCTTATTCGGCGTCGTAAGCACCGGCGGGACAGTGAGGGCGCGCTTTTTACAAATCTGTGAACAATTACAACTTGCTCTTGCAAAACGCAAAAGCCCTCGGTATAATACTTAATTGGGAAAAATTCGGCGTATTTGCCGCATACGATAACACAAAAGAAAATAGATGAGGTGCAGCTATGTGTTCTTTGGCGAAAGATATCGGTATCGATCTGGGTACCGCTTCTGTTCTGGTATATATCAAGGGGAAAGGCGTTGTGCTCAACGAGCCGTCGGTGGTGGCGATTGACAAGAATACGGGCCGCCTGCTGAAGGTGGGCGCCGAGGCGCAGGCCATGCTGGGCCGTACCCCCGGCAACATTGTGGCCATCCGCCCCCTGCGTGAGGGCGTGATCTCCGATTACGACATGACCGAGCGGATGCTGAAGGAATTTATTCACAAGGTCTCCGGCGGCTTCCAGCTGTTCAAGCCCCGTGTCATTATCTGCGTGCCCTCCGGTATTACCGAGGTGGAGGAGCGTGCCGTGGTGGATGCCGGTATTCAGGCCGGCGCCCGCCGCGTATATCTCATCGAGGAGCCGGTGGCGGCCGCCATCGGCGCCGGCATTGACATTGCCAAGCCCGACGGACACATGGTGGTGGATATCG
>CANNTZ010000120.1 GCA_947522735.1 uncultured Oscillospiraceae bacterium
CCAAACAGATTGGGCGGCATGATGCAGCCTGCCAAGGCTGCCCACGGTGCGTTTCTCGCTCGCCGGAAGCTCGCTGCTTCCGGGTCGTCGCGCGCGCCATGCGCGTTTCCCAACCTGCGGTGTTGTCCGCGTTGCTGGTTATTCAGTTGTCTGGGCTTGTGATCCCACCCCCCCATATTTCTCCTAAAGAGCACCAAAAGGAGCGCTGCGGCCATTTCTCGGTCGCAGCGCTCCTTCATTACTTTTTCATGGTGCGCTTCGGAATATTCTGTTGTCGGCAGGATTTCCTGCCACGTTTCACATGATAACGTCCGAACAAACGTTTGTCAATAACTCTTTGCGAAATTTTTTCTTGCTGCCGTTTCTGATGCGTTGGATTTTTCAACGTAGGGCAATGCAATGTTAAAATCTAATTTAAGGAAGAATCAAACGGCTATTCGTATAGTCAAATTTCTCAAATTCCTGAAGATTGACTCCTATCTCACGATTCAATCTTTACAAGGATCACCGAAATATTGTCCTTCCCTCCGTGTTGCATTGCCTGATGATACAGCGCGGCGGCACAGGTCTGCGTTCCCTCCTGACTGTAAAGAATCTCTCGAATCTCTGCATCCTCCAGCATATCAGTCAGTCCGTCGCTGCAAAGGAGAAACCGGTCATCAGCCTTCACAGATAGGCACGCCGTATGCGGCTGTATCACAAGCTCGTCCGGAAAAATCCCGAGATGCTGTGTCAGTCGGTGCCGCTCAGGATGTGTTTTTGCCTGTGCAGGATCAATCACGCCAAGCGTAATCATCCTCTGCACAGCCGTGTGATCCTCGCTCAGCTGCACCAAGCAATTGTCTCTGTACAAATAACACCGGCTGTCTCCGATATTTGCAATAGATGCCCGATCGTCGTCCGTCAGAAGGAGCGTTGTCAGCGTTGCGCCGGAGCGCTTTCTGATTTTCCTGATCTCCTCGCAAATGACGTTGTTGCCTACTGCATATGCCCGCAAAACGGCGTCCGCGGACCAGCGCCTTTTGATTGGAAGCGCGGCAAGCGCAAATTGCGCCGCCTGCGCACCCTGCGCCTCCCCGCCCATTCCGTCCGCCACTGCAAAGAGTCCTTGTTTTTTCCCAGTACCGTCCATTTGTACGTGGTCACTCTCACTGATCATTCCGTTGACAAAAATCCGATCCTGGTTTTCCAGCCGAACCCTCCCCGTCTCACAGATAGCGGAAAAGCTGTATTTCATTGGCTGATCCACCCTTCCTTTTGCAGCTGCTGGATCAGGCTTTGCAGCTGCTGATAGTATGTTGCGTCATCGTCGCTGCGCAGTAGCTGCCCGGCTTTTTCATACGCTTCAACAGCAGCAGAATAGTTGCGTGCGGACTGCGCTTTCTGGTTTTCTAACGTAATATACAGCATGGCACGGAACGCATAAGGTTCATAGTCATTCGGATACTGCTCAGCATAATCGCTCAGCGTCTGCTCCGCCAGCTCGTATTCCTGCAATTCGTAATAGATCGTATACAGATTGCTGTAGAGATAGCTTTTTGTCACGCCGAGCTCGAGCACACGGTTGAAGCATTCCCCCGCCTTTCGCAAATAGCTCTGCGGGACGGACGGGTCTGTGTGATACGCCTCAAAGTAGGCCAGTGCCAGCATCTCCCAGATGGTCGAGTCATAGCGAAGTCCGTATGTCTCAATTCCGTTCGCCAGAACCTCGACAGCTTTTGTCGCCGGATTGGCAATTGGGGAGCTTCCCGTCCGGACCAGCGCCGCGCAATCCCGATAAACCTCCGCCAGAGAGCGAAGCGCTCGCTTTTGCAGCGAAATATCCTGCGTTTGGTTTAGCACATTCTGAAAGCCGTTTTCTGCCTCCAGATATTCTTTTTTCGCATAGTCGATCTCCGCCTGAACATAGTCGGTAACATCTCCGCTCGCGCCCGCCGCGTACATCTGCCCGAGAATCTCATCCGCCGCGTCAATGTCGCCCAGCCGCCCGAGTGAAACTGCGTAGTCGCGCTGTGCGTTGACGGTGATATCGCCTCCAGCGGTACTCAGCCGGAAAAACGACGCAGCAGCGGCATAGTCGGCGCATTCGAAATA
>CANNTZ010000121.1 GCA_947522735.1 uncultured Oscillospiraceae bacterium
GCGGTCAAGCACACCCTGCTCGGTCAGGCTGATTTCTGTACCGTTGACAGACAGCTTCGCATTTTGGAGCGTTTCCAGCTCCAAAGTCAGATCATCCGGCAGGAAATCCGCCGTAAACGTATACCGCAGCCAGATTTTTCGGTTCGCTTTTTCCCGCAACAGACGTTCCGAGATATACGGCGCCGGCAGCGGCTCGGTATACGTCTTGCCGTCATAGCTCAGCGCTGCCATATCCAGCGTCAGGCTGTTCTGTACCGGCGCGGACAGCGTCCATTTCCCGCCCAACTCCATTGCTTCGGCAATGGGGCTTTTCTGCGCCTGCGGGGGCGCGGAATTGTTCTGCATGAGGAGCACAGACTCGCCGGGAGCAAGATGCAGCTTCGCTGCGATCCCGTCCGCCGTCTTTTCAAAAGCAACGGGCCTCGTTTCATGCGGCAGCAGATCGTAGCTTTGCACACCCGCGAACGGGAGCTTTACCGCTACATCCGCCGTGTCCGTTTCGGACAGATTGACCGCGAACAGGAAATTCCCATCCTCCGCAAAGCGGAGCGTGCAGCGCACATCGCGGTTTGCTTCCGGCAGAAGCGCACGTTCCCGCACAAGCTCGTCCCATGTGAGATTGCCTTGCAGGAAGCTGAGGTCGGCAAGCGCGCCGTCAATGCGCGCGGGCTTCCGTCCCGCCAGCATCAGCCGTCCGCCCTGCGCAAGATAGTCCTTCAAAAGCGCGGCGGTGCTGCTGTCCAGCGTATCGCCGTCCGGGATCACGACATAGGAATAGGTACACTGCCCGATAATCAGCCTGCCGTCCCTGACGCTGCCGTACTTCTCCATCAGCCGTTCGTCGCCATAGTGATGGCCGATGCCGGCCGCGCCAAAGCGCTCGATCAGCGCTTTGAATGGCGCGACAACGTGCTGAATAGAGTCTAAATCCGTAGTTCGGTCAAATGTCAGATATGCAGAGTGCATCGGATGGAGGATCAGCACATCCGCCTGCTCGCGGCTGTTGGCCAGCAGATAACCGAGTTCCGCAAAATAATCATCGAACGTTTTTAATTCTTCTGTCCACGGATTATGTTCTGAGTAAAACGCAGGATAGTCACGTTTTCGCTGTCCGCGGATAGAGTAGGGATATAAGTGCTGGCACATAAGATTGACACCATTGACATATTGCAATTCAGCAATACGTTTGAGTTCTTTCGGTGTTACATCCCAGCCAGCACAGGCGAAGGTCTCAGTCAGGACCTGTTTTTTGCCGAGTTGTTGTGCAACAGAGGAAACCTGCCGTGCTGTCAGTTCTGTTTCAATCGAACGCCCCAGCCAATCTACACCCGGAATATCTTCATATTCATAAAATGGCATAGCCCCTGCGCAGCAGCTCATTTCGGAAACCTCACGGCTTTCAATCGTATGCCCGGTAAGCCGGCAGTTGTGCGTATGGCACCAGCGATAGATCCGGCCCATGAAATTATCTGTATATAGAATATTCATCAGGCGCCAGTAGCGGAAGCGGAAGCCGCTGGCCTCTGCGCAGTCCACAAACAGCGCGCCCAGCAGATCAAGCACGTCCGCGCCGTAGGCTTTTTTGTACTCCGTCAGCAGCACTGGCGTGTAGGCCGTCTCATAACGGAAATACTGCGGTTCATCGGTGAAAAAGCCCGCAATGCCCTTTCCGAACTCCGCACCGAAGCGTTCAAAATACTTCTCATGCGTCAGCGCAAGAAACGCATCCGTGATACGTGGATCAAGAATATCGACTGTGGAGGAATTCTGGCAGTCGTAGACGCAGAGATATTCTGAAATGTCGTTTTCCGTGCCGGTGACGCGGCGAAGATGGCGGTTTTCCAGCGTATAAACGCCAAGCGCGGCGGAATCAAAGTCCGGCTTTTCCTCAAAGCGCAGATAATGCGCCCAGTTTTCCGGGTTTTCCAGCAGCTTGCCGCCGGCGAAGCCGCTCGGCCAGCCATTTTCGTCATAGCACCAAGCCTGCATCCCGCGCTTTTTCGCCTCGTCCACCGACGCTTC
>CANNTZ010000122.1 GCA_947522735.1 uncultured Oscillospiraceae bacterium
CCCTTCATCTCTGCGATTTCTTGACAATATTGCGCGTCCGCAATATAATATGTATGATAAGATTATATCCCATCGGCGGCGAACAGTCAATATCTGCGACTACTGTTCGGGCCGGCGAGAGGTTTTTCATTTTTTGATTTTGCAGCATTGCGATTTTGCAGCGTAAAATTATCCGGGAAGGTCGTGTAACGCCTGTGTACGCTTCGCTATACAGCATGGGTCTCGCCGGTATCGACGGCCGCGTCGTGACGGTGGAGGCGGATTCCGCGCCGGGACAGTTCTATTTTGAGGTCGTCGGACTTCCCGACGCCGCCGTCCGGGAGGCGCGTGAGCGCGTGCGCTCGGCAATGCGCAACAGCGGCCTGCCGTTCGGCTCCGGCCGCATGATAGTCAATCTTGCGCCCGCGGACATGCGCAAGGTTGGCCCGGCGTTTGATCTGCCGATTCTCGTCTGCGTCGCGCTCGCGTCGGAGGCTATAGCTCAGCCCGCCGTCGAGCTGTCCAAAGCCGTCATCTTCGGCGAGATATCGGTCAGCGGAGAGGTCCGTCCGGTGCCTGGCGCGCTGCCCATGACCATAGAGGCGAAGCGCCACGGCTTTACGTCGGTGTTCCTGCCCGAAGAAAACGCCGCCGAGGCCAGCTACGTCGACGGCGTCGATATCTACCCCGTCTCCAGCGTGCGCCAGCTCGCGGCGCACATCGGCGGAGGCAGACGCATTGAGCCGCAGCCGCACCGCACGCCCGACCCCGGGCGGCATTACGACGGGATGCCGGACTTTTCCGATGTTAAGGGCCAGCTCATGCCGCGCCGTGCCGCCGAAATCTGCGCCGCCGGCGGCCACAACATGCTGCTGATAGGCGGCCCCGGCTGCGGCAAGAGCATGATCTGCTCGCGTCTGCCGTCGATTATGCCGGATATGACGCCCGACGAGATCATTGAGACCACCAAGATATATTCGATAATCCATGCACTCTCGCGCGAGGAGCCGGTGATGGATCACCGCCCGTTCCGCTCGCCGCACCATACCGTTTCGGCGATAGCACTGTGCGGAGGCGGCTCTGTACCGCGTCCGGGCGAGGTGTCGCTTGCGCACAACGGCATACTCTATCTGGACGAGCTTCCGCAGTTCGACCGCATGGCGCTCGAGGCGTTGCGCCAGCCGCTTGAGGACAACAAGGTAACTATCTCCCGCGCAACGGGACAGCTTACCTTTCCCTGCTCCACCGTTTTTGTCTGCTCGATGAACCCATGCCCCTGCGGACACTTTGGACAGCCGAATGCAAAATGCACCTGCTCAGAGACGGCGATCTCGCGCTATCTCAGCCGTCTTTCGGGGCCGCTGCTGGACAGGATGGATCTTCACGTGGACGTTTTGCCGGTGGATTTCGACAAGCTCTCCGGCAACGAGCGTGCCGAGTGCTCCGCCGATATCCGCAGTCGCACCAACGCCGCGCGCCGCATCCAGCAGAAGCGCTTTGAGGGCACCGACGTGAGCTGCAACGCCAAGATGTCTCCCGCGCAGCAGCGCGAATGCTGCGCACTGGATGCAAGATCCGCCGCGCTGCTCCGCAACGCCTTTGACCGTCTCGGGCTCTCCGCTCGCGCCTATGACCGCATAGTCCGCGTTGCGCGAACCATCGCCGACCTCGATGCAAGCGAGAATATTCGCGCCGAACACGTCGCCGAGGCGATAAGCTACCGCAGCCTCGACCGAAAATACTGGAAGCGGGGCTGAAAACAGGGCAAAACCAAAATTTTCTCGCGATATTTTTGATTTTTCTGAAAATATCTCTTGCTTTTTTTTGAAGTATGTGATACTATTTTAATGTTGACCTAAGAACGAGAGAGGTGAATAGACTTGAAGGACGGTATCCATCCGAAGTACGAGCAGACCACGATTCGTTGCGCTTGCGGCGAGGTTATAGAGACCGGTTCAACAAAGAAAGATATTCGCGTTGAAATTTGCTC
>CANNTZ010000123.1 GCA_947522735.1 uncultured Oscillospiraceae bacterium
GTTCAGACGCAGGCTCGCCGAGAGATAACGGTCGTTGCAGCCGAAGAAGGCAAGCTGCCGGTGTCCGAGCGAGAGGAGATATTCCGCGGCGTCATATCCGGCCCTTTCGTTGTCTATTGCCACAACGGGAGTTTTTAAGGTCTCGAAATATTCGCAGCACTGCACCACGGGATACCCTGCGGTCAGCCGATTGAACTCGCTTTGGGGCAGCGAGGACGACATGAACACCGCCGCATCGACAATCCGTGCGGAGAGCATTTCGAGATATTTGTGTTCCTTTGCGGGGTTACCGCTCGTCACGCACAGCAGCAGCTCGTAGCCGATCTCCTCCGCCGCCGACTCCATCGAGACGATTATCCGCGAATAGAACTGGTTGGATATTACCGGGAGCAGCACCAGCACGCGGTTCGTACACGCGGTGCGGAGGTTGCGGCCGATGAGGTTTGGCTGATAATTCAGCTCCTTTATCGCAGCACTGACCCTCGCCCTTGTCGCGTCTGCGACCTTTGGGTCGTTGTTCACCACGCGCGACACCGTCGCCACCGAAACTCCCGCCTCTTTCGCGACGTCTTTTATTGTTATCATGTGTCATGTTCCTGTCCTGACCGGCTCTGCCCGATCAAGTGTAATCGTTTACACCTATTATGGTACACTATAGTTGTCCAAAAGTCAAGTGTATTTTTCCAATTTTTTGATACGGAGAAAAAGAAGCTGAAAATACATCTGCACGGAGTGAAATGGGAGATCACCAAGGAGCTCAGCGCCGACGAGCTGCGCAGGAAGCGACCCCCGGACTTTGTTTTTCAGGCGGCGGATTTTCTCCTTGAGCACAGACGGTTTCAGGGCGCGGTGTCCCAGCCGCTTGCCGGCGCGGGCAGCTCCGAGCCTAAGCCCACCCTCGTCAGCAAGCATCCGGCCCGCCATTGCAGCGATGTGCTGCTGCCCTTATGAATTACCCATGAGTACCGCAAAACGGCGGCAGTCCGGCTGATGCTTCAGGAGCTGCGTGACGGTGCCGGCGGTCATGACGGTCCTTCCGAGAGCGAGAGGCTTGCACCGCTGCTGACGCAGAATGACGGTATATTTGAAAGCCCGAACATAGCCTGAAAGGGTCAAGAAAAAAGCCTGCAAACGCATGCTTTGCAGGCTTAAAACGGCGGAGCGGGCGGGATTCGAGCCCACGGTACCGTGAGGTGCAGCTGATTTAGAGTCAAGTTTCCAAAAGTGAACTTGGCGGAATTTGACGGAAGATAACGGCAGATACGAGAACCCCGAAAACTCCGTGTTAACAAGGCTCCCATAAAGACACCTTTGTTAATCGGGGAGCCAACTGGCAGGTGATGCGTATGTGTTGCCTGTCCGTTGGCTTTTTTCGTTATAATCCGGCTGTATTGCCGATATAACGGAATAGCCGCAGGACAGCATACGGAGCTGCTCGTTGTTTATCCTGCCGAGGACATTGTCCTCATACAGCCGCTTGAACAATGCATTAAGCTCCGCCGTCCTTTTTGACAGCCTTTCATATTCACGCTGCTTGGCGTTAAGCTCCCGTCGGTTTTCCGAGGAGCTTTTTTGGTTGATGAATTACGCAAACTGCCGTTCCTTTGTTCTTGCCGTGTAAGTAATACGCCGCAGCTCCTCCAAGAGAATCTCATCCAGTACCACCTCACGGATCCTGTGCGGCGTGCATTTTTCTTTCGCATTATTGCGGTAATGAGAGCAGTTGAAGGAATTACACTACCGAAACAACTTGACCGTGTAAGCATTGCTTGTGTTTGATCCGTCCTGTCTGCGGCGCTTTTTCTTTTTTACAAGCCCTGCCTTTTCAAGGCTTATAATTGCTGCATCCACTGTCTTTTTATCAATACAACATTCCTCGGCGATCAGCCGCCGTGACGGAAAGCAGACACCGTTTTT
>CANNTZ010000124.1 GCA_947522735.1 uncultured Oscillospiraceae bacterium
CGGCAACGTAATTACGCCGCTGCTGTTCCGCGACGCCACCGGACTGCGCCCCGTCTGGGTGCTGATATCCATCATCATCGGCGGCCACGTTATGGGCATCGTCGGAATGCTGATAGGCATTCCTGTGTTTGCGATACTCTCCTTCCTGCTCGACGAGGCCTTGGCGGTGCGGCTGCCACGGCGCGGCTATGACCTTGACGGCCACAAGCTGCCTCCGGAGGACGCCGCAAAAGCGGAGGAGCCCGTGAGCGCGGAAGCATCCGAGAGCGCGCCGCCGGACAAGCCCGAATAACCCCAAAAGCACAAAAAGCGCTTTCTCCCAAGGAAAGCGCTTTTTTTCTGCATTCTTCAGTTTTCCGCAACCCATTTTCTCACCGCGGCGACAAACTTTTCGCCGTATCGCTCCGCCTTCGCCTCTCCGACGCCGGAGACCTCCATAAAATCGTTCATGTTCAGCGGCTTTTTTGACGCCATGTCCATAAGCGCGGCGTTGGTGAAAACGACGTAGGCGGGAACGCCCGCCATCCTTGCAAGATGCGCCCGCAACGCCTTTAGCTCCTCAAACAGCCCCATATCCGCCGCAGACGGCGCCGATCCCCTGCTGCGGCGACCTTTCGCGCGCCCTTCCTCCTCCGGCTGTCCGACCGGCACGCGCACGGGCATGGTCAGCTTTTCGCCGTGAAAAAGTATCTCCGCCGCCCTGTCTGTCAGCGTCACCAGCCGTAATTCGTCGTCAGAGACGGCGAGATAGCCCTTTTCGATGAGATATTCCATATATTCGCGCACACGACGCCGTCCGTCGTCCTTCATTATGCCGTAGGTCCGAACCTGATCCATGCCAAGCGCGAGCAGGCGCTTATCGCGGCTGCCGGTCAGCATGCGGACATAGGTCGTCACGCCGAAGTCGTAGTCGTATCTGCGCGTTACACGCGTGACGCAGGAGAGTATCTTCTGTGCGGGGATGGTTATATCCTGCCGGACAAGCTGTACCCCGTCCCGCACGCAGCAGTTGCCGCAACAGCCGCAGCTCTCCGGCGCGCCCTCGCCAAAATATCCGAGGATGTACCGGCGGAAGCAGCCCTTGGTGCGGCAATAGTCCGACATGCGCTGGAGCCGCAGCAGGTCGCGCCCGCGGACAAGCTCTCGCTCCTCCTCGGAAAGCTCTCCGTTCTCGGAATCTCCGTTGATGAAGTATTTCGCCGTCATGAAATCGCTGGCGGAGTAGAGCAGGATGCAGTCTGCCGGGCTTCCGTCCCGGCCCGCACGCCCGGCCTCCTGATAGTAGCTCTCAAGATTTTTGGGCATGTTGAAGTGGATGACGAAGCTGACGTTTGATTTGTCTATTCCCATGCCGAAGGCGTTTGTCGCAACCATTATCCGCGCACGGTCGTAAATGAAGTCGTCCTGATTGGCGCGGCGTTCCTCATCGGGAAGCCCTGCGTGATAGCGCGTGGCCCGGATCCCCATGCCCCGCAGCCGTTCGCAGAGCGATTCCACCGTCTTGCGGGTGGAGCAATAGATGATGCCGCTCCTGTCGCTGCGCTCACGCAGCAGCACGTCGAGCACGTCGAGCTTTGCGCGGTTTCCGCGGCACTGAACAACGTCGAAATAGAGGTTGGCGCGGTCGAAGCTGGTTATCGTGACGGCGGGGTCGTTCAGCTCGAGCAGCTCGACGATATCGCGGCGCACCTCCTCTGTGGCGGTGGCTGTGAACGCGCCGACGGCGGGACGGTGCTCGAGCGAGCGGATAAAGCCGGCGATGCGCAGATAGCTTGGACGGAAATCCTGCCCCCATTGAGAGACGCAGTGCGCCTCGTCCACGGCGACGAAGGAGATATCTGCACACG
>CANNTZ010000125.1 GCA_947522735.1 uncultured Oscillospiraceae bacterium
CTCATCCGCTTTTTCGACCCGAAGCAGGGCGGCGCGCTTACCGTGACCTACGGCAATATCAGCCGCAGGATCGACTATGAGGTGGAGAGCTTCGCCATTGGGCAAAAGAACCTGTTCGAGCCCTTGCGCTTTTCGGTGTCGCTGATCTGTCCCTCGCCATACTTCCGCGACCTGAACGCCTTTGCGAAGAACATGGCCGGGGTGCGCGCGCTCATGGCGTTTCCGTTCGTCATCCCGGGAGGCTCCGGGCGGGCGCTCTCTTACCGCGAGATGCAGCAGGAGGCGGTGGTGGTCAATCCCGGCTCGAAGGCGGTAGGGCTGAACGTGCTGTTTATCGCCAAGCGCGGCGCGGCGACAAACCCGGCGTTATACAATCTATCCACCGGACAGTATCTCCGGCTGATGCTGACGATGGCCGAAGGCGACCGGCTGAGCGTCTGCACCGTTCCGGGGAGCAAGCGCGTCGAGCTCAACGGCGTCAACGCCATACAGTACATCGACCGCGGGAGCTCCTTCTTCGGGCTGGCGCCGGGCGAGACGGTGCTGAAATACGACGCCGACGAGAACAAGCAGAACCTCGACGTCTATCCGAGGTTTACGCCGGAATATCTGGGGGTGTAGGATGACCGAACTGTACATTTTGGATTCAGCGTTCAACGTCATCGGAGTGGTTGACGAGTTTATCTCGCTGATCTGGACGCGGCGGTACTATGAGTGCGGCGGCTATGAGCTGTATCTCCCGGGCGAGCGCTTTGAGCTGCTCGAACAGGGCGAATACCTCTACCGCGCGGACACCGGAGAGGCGGCGCTTATCGAGCGGCGCGCCTTTGAGCGCGGCGAGAACGGAAGCGTTGCGATTGCCTCCGGGCGACTGCTCGAGGGGCTGCTTTCGCGCAGGGTTATACCGGCCCTGACGGAGCAGACCGGCAATGCGGAGGCGGTCGTCCGCGCGCTTGTCTCGGACAACGCCATAACGCCCGCGGGGCGCGGCATAGACGCGCTGGAGCTTGGGGAGCTTTCCGGCGTGGGCGGCGAGGTGAACGTGCAGCTCCAGGGAGAAAACCTTCTGGACGCCATATATTCCGTCTGCGCGGAGCAGGAGCTTTCGGTGAGAATAGCCCTTGACTACCTCACAAACAGGCTGAAATTCACCGTTTGGCAGGGCCTTGACCGCACCGTGTCGCAGAGCGTCAACTCGTGGGCGATCTTCTCCGACGACTTCGAAAACATCAGCTCGTCGAGCTACGAGCGCGACGAGAGCGAATGGTGCAACTACGCCTACGTCCGCGGCGAGGCGGACGACAAGAGCGCGGTCGAGGTCATTGTGGACGAGCGGAGGGCGGGGGACGCGCTGCGGGAGCTTTTTGTCGATGCAAAGGGCGTGAAGCAGAAGGTTGACGGCACGGTGATGAGCCTTGACGACTTCAAGGAACTGCTGCGCCAGAAGGGGCTTGAGGCGCTGGCGGAATACGCGCCTGTGGACGCCGTAGACGGCAATATCGGGAACGGCGGGAATCTCGTCTACCGCGCCGACTACGACCTCGGCGACCTGTGCGAATATGTCGATCACACGGCGGGGATCGCTTCTCAGGGACGGATAACAGAGGTGACCGAGACGCTCGAGAACAACGCCGTGACGGTCGAGGCCGTCATCGGCGAAGGGGCGCTGAATGTGATGCAAAAGCTGAAAAGGAGTGAAAAAAC
>CANNTZ010000126.1 GCA_947522735.1 uncultured Oscillospiraceae bacterium
TCACAATAATAAGAAGCCCCCGACCATTTGGTAGGGGGCTTATTCATTCCGCTATTTGCTTACCTTATCCCTAAGAAATGCAGTATGCTCTGCCATATTGTCATATCGCCGGTCTTGGGAGGTATGACTATCACGGGGACGGGAGTGGTGGTGGGGTAGTAGTACCCGCCGCCGCCATTATAGGGGGTGGGAACGGGCGGAGTAGTCTGTGCGCCGTGCGCCGCCTTAAGTGCTATCTTTGTCTCATATTCGCCCGCTTGCATACTTTCCATATACGCTTCTCCATTAGAAACGCACACATTGCCATCGTAAGTTCCGCACCAACGTTTACCTATTGCATCTCCTTCACCGGGCATACCGTCCTCATACCAGCCGTCGATCTTGTGTATTTTACCATCGCAGTCCGGCGCACCGTCCAGCCACCAATCGGAGCCCAAACCGCCGAAGGCGATAGATGCGCCTTCTGCGTTGTAAATATCGTCGCCGGCTTTTGCGGCATGATTGTTATAAAGCTCAACCTCCGGACACAATACGATAGTACCCACATTGTAGATACCGCCGCCCATATCGGCTCCGATTTTATCTTTGTTTACCGCTCCAGTGCCATTATTCGTGATAACAGCCGCGGCATTGATCGTTAGGTTGCATGCTGCTTGCTTGGTATAAATACCGGCGCCTGCATTATTCTTGATAGTCACATTAGCACCCTTTTCAATGATGCTTTTATAGGTGTCGTTTCCTTGGAAGAAGATACCAGGGTTTTTCGACGAGTTTAATGCTTTTGTGCCATTTCCTTCTACATCAAGAGTACACGTGGGATCAACATTTAGCACTCTTGTCCAAACGCCGCTGTAGCCGTTGTTGGTAGCAGTCAGCGTGGATTTATTCGACATATCGATCCGCCATGCAGAAATGCCCCAAGCTCCATTACCGTCAAACAAAACATCGGATTCGTTTTTAATGGTATAATATGTGCCGTTCGAGCCATTGCCGAGACTGTTGATAACTTTTACCGTACTGTTATCGATGGTCGCATAAAATGTTCCCGTAAAGCCGGAACGGTTGTGGTCGGAAATAAATGTGGAATTTGTAATATTCACGTTATATCCGCCATCGCCGCCATTCCATTCCAATGCATCCTGCTTATAATTTTTTATTTCAAGCTTTGAATTAGTAAGATTCAGTTTGTTGTTTGAGCAGAAGTAGATGGCGTGGGCATTATTTCCTTCTGCTCCAATCATCGTCATTTCTGTATTCTCAAGCATCAAAGATGCGTCCTTGCTTGCACAAACTGCCATCCAGTTCCATTCGGCCGTATAGGGCGTAGAACCTATCCCGTTCATAACCACATTACAGTTTTTGAAGGTTAGAGATTTTCCCCAAAGCGCTATACCCTTATCGTTAAATGATATAGTACGTTTAGCTTCTCCGCCATCTATGGTCAGATTCTTGCTCAGATTCATTCCGGCGGTCGTGCAGTCCGCCAGCAGCACAATAGTAGCACCGTCAGCCGCCTTTTCTATCGCTTCGTCCAGCGTTTCATATTCAGTTGAGCCAATTTTCGCTACTTTTACTCCCTCCGCCAGCGCGGGAACCATCGCCAGCACCATGATAAGCGCCAGCATTATCGCAAGTGTTTTTTTCATTGGTTCTTCCCCTTTCGATTTTTAATAAACATCAAATCTGTGTTA
>CANNTZ010000127.1 GCA_947522735.1 uncultured Oscillospiraceae bacterium
CGGCGAATACATCACCCGCAGCGCCTTCGAGGTGAGCTGCTTTACGCTCGAGGCCGAATCGGCCGCCCCGCTCGCCGCGCCCGTGCCGCCGGCCGAGGCGCCGCTGCTCTCCCCCGAGGAGCTGCATCGCCCCGCGCGCGTTGATGCGCAGGAGGAAGCCATCCCGCAGAACATCGAATCATAAAGCAAAATCGTCCCCGCCCGCTTTCGCTCGAAGGCGCGGCGGTTTTTTTTTGGCATGGAAATTTGTCTGTCCGGCATTGACAGAGCGGCGGGCGCATTGCTATAATAATGATTGGATAATTAGGCGACGCGATCGGTCTGCAAAGGAGGAATGACATGACGGATTATTCTTTTGTGCGCGGCTTTAACTATCAGCCCGGCTATGCCTACAACAGCTATGAGGCATGGCGCTTCTTTGACGCGGAGACGTTCCGGCGCGAACTGACATGGGGCAAGAGGGCGTTTCCGGGCTTCAACACCGTCAGATACTGGCTTTCCTATGACGCGTTTCGATACGAAGAAGATCGCCAGCGCGAGAATTTTGAAACGGCGCTGGGCATTGCCGATTCGCTGAGGCTGAAAGCGGTGCCCGTGCTCTTCAATCGCTGGCATGACTACAACATGGACAACGGCGGCATATACATCGACCAGTTCGTTCCCGAGAGCAGCTGGTGCTCGGGCGACGGCCGCGCTCAATATAAGCGCTATATTTCCAATATCGTGGGCGACCACAGGCATGATGAGCGCATTCTCGCCTGGGATATGTGCAACGAGCCGTTCTCATACGGCGCGGACAATGCGTTCACCGCCGTCGTCCGCGGCTATGAAAAGGCATGGCTTGAGGATATGTACGGGCTGTGCAGAGCGCAGGATGCGTCCGCGCCCGTGAGCTTCAGCCCGTTTCGCATGGATGTGTCGCTTATGGAGGAATACGCGCCGATCTGCGATGTGTTTCTGCTCCATCGCTATGATTTCGACTACGGCGACTCCGAGGAGCGGATCCGGCTGCTCACGAATGAGCTGTCGGCGCTCGCCGAGACTGCGCGGAATATGGGCAAGGGGATTTTCACGACGGAAACCTGCTGGGGCTCGCTGTCTGACAGGCAGCGCGCCGAGTATGTGCGCGTGTCGCTTCAGGCGCACAAAAACGCCGGGCTCGGCTTCATCGCGCACGCGCTGGCCTACAGCCATGTCGCCGATCTGCACAATCCCGAGGACGGCGTCGTCGGAAACCCCGGCAATCTCTGCTTCCTCAATCCCGACGGCAGCGTGCGCGCCGGCCATGAGATATTCAATCAGTTCTGACCGCGCCCGCCGCCCTCCGGATATAGCGAAGACCCGCCGAGCGCCAATATATGGTTCGGCGGGTCGCGCCGTACATCTCTGAGCTTTCCCGCTTTGCGCCGGAACTGCGCCTGCCCTTGCGGCTCTGTTGTGGGGATTTGCCTTCGGTTCACGCCTGTCTTTTTTCCTTTGTCAGGAAAAAAGAGACGGCTTGCGATATCTTGCGTTTCTATTCCGCGGGTCGAGATCGCCATTCGCGCGTTCTCGCGGTGTCGGTGCGGTTATCTGCCTTTGTGGGTTCACTTC